>NZ_SZXM01000062.1:0-116602 GCF_005281355.1 Citrobacter sp. wls615
TCTGTCACCTATGTATCCGGTCATACATAGCGCCACCGGGCAATTGTTCTACTGGTACACTGGCAGCAGGTTAACGCTCGACAGGATATGGATAACCGCGTTGCCGACACCGAAGACCAGAATCAGGGCAATCATCGGTTTACCGCCCCAAACACGGAATTTCGGGCTGCCGAAACGTTCGCGGGATTTACGTGCCAACAGCGCTGGCACAATGGCAGCCCAGATAGTTGCAGCTAAACCTGCATAACCAATGGCGTACAGAAAACCGTTCGGCCACAGCAGGCCACCGACAATTGGCGGGACAAACGTCAGCAGTGCCGTTTTGAAACGACCCATTGCCGAGTCATCAAAACCAAACAGATCCGCCAGATAGTCGAACAGACCGAGCGTCACACCGAGGAATGAACTCGCCACCGCAAAGTTGGAGAACACCACCAGCAGCAGATCCAGACTACGGCTGTTCAGCACACCGCTCAGCGCCTGGACCAGCACGTCAATATTCCCGCCCTGCTGCGCAATACCAATAAATTCCGGACGCGGAATATTCCCCATCGTACCCAGCAACCATACGGTATACAGCACCAGCGCCAGCAGCGTGCCGTATACCAGGCACTTAACGATGGTCTTGGGATCCTTGCCGTAATACTTCATCAGGCTCGGGACGTTGCCGTGATAACCAAACGACGCCAGACAGAACGGCAGCGTCATCAGCAGGTACGGCGTATATGAAGCATTGCTCTGCGCCACGTTAAACAGCGTGGCAGGCTGAACGTGTCCCAGCAGGCTGCCGAAGGTTAGGAAAAAGGTAATGACCTTTGCCCCCAGCACAATGGCCGTCATACGGCTAACCGCTTTGGTACTTAACCACACCACAAACGCGACCAGCAGCGCAAAGCCAAGACCTGCCGCGCGCGCCGGAACGTTCAGCGACATCTCGGCAAAGGTGTGGTGCAGAATCGAACCGCTCGCCGAAATATAGGCATAGGTCAGAATGTAGAGCACAAAGGCAATAGAGATGCCGTTAACAACGTTCCAGCCTTTGCCCAGCAGATCTTTGGTAATGGTGTCGAAGCTGGAACCAATCCGGTAATTGAGGTTGGCTTCAAGGATCATCAGCCCGGAGTGCAGCATGCAGAACCAGGTGAAGATCAGCGCCGCCATGGACCAGAAAAACCACGCCCCGGACATGACCACCGGCAGAGAGAACATCCCCGCGCCAATAATGGTGCCGCCGATGATCACCACGCCGCCAAGCAGCGAAGGTGACGTTTGGGTGGTGGTTAGTGTTGCCATTTAGCCGTCTCTCCAGTCATTTATATTGCGACTACATATCAATGTGCTGCACTGTACCAGTACACGAGTACAATTGAAATAAAAAAAGCCCCGATTGTTGAGATCGGGGCTGTATATTTTACTTTACGCTTTTAAGCCGTTTGGCTTATGCGTCACCGCCGAAACGACGACGACCGGCTGAATCATCACGACGCGGAGCTGAAGAATCGTCACGGCGCGGGCCACGACCACCTTCACGACGTTCGCCGCTGAAACGACGACCATCACCACGACCGCCTTCACGACGCTCACCGCCAAAACCACGGCCTTCACCGCGACCGCCTTCACGACGCTCGCCGCTGAAGCGGCCACCGCCACGACGCTCACCACCGGTGTGCGGTACGGCATCGCCAACCAGCTGCATGTTCATCGGCTTGTTCAGGATGCGGGTACGGGTAAAGTGCTGCAGCACGTCGCCCGGCATACCTTTCGGCAGTTCGATGGTGGAGTGGGAAGCAAACAGCTTGATGTTACCGATGTAACGGCTGCTGATATCACCTTCGTTAGCAATCGCGCCAACGATATGACGGACTTCAACACCGTCATCACGACCCACTTCAATGCGGTACAGCTGCATATCACCAACGTCACGACGCTCACGACGCGGACGGTCTTCACGGTCGCCACGCGGGCCACGATCGTTGCGGTCACGCGGACCACGATCGTCACGGTCGCGGAATTCGCGTTTCGGACGCATCGGCGCATCTGGCGGCAGGATCAGCGGACGTTCGCCCTGAGCCATTTTCAGCAGTGCGGCTGCCAGCGTTTCGATATCCAGCTCTTCTTCCGGCTGCATTTTCGCCAGCAGAGCACGGTACTGATCCAGATCGCTGCTTTCCAGCTGCTGCTGTACTTTCGCGGCAAATTTTTCCAGACGGCGTTTGCCCAGCAGCTCTGCATTCGGCAGTTCTACTTCTGGAATGGTCAGCTTCATGGTGCGTTCAATGTTACGCAGCAGACGACGCTCGCGGTTCTCAACGAACAGCAGCGCACGGCCAGCACGACCCGCACGACCGGTACGGCCGATACGGTGAACATAAGATTCAGAGTCCATCGGGATATCGTAGTTAACGACCAGGCTGATACGCTCAACGTCCAGGCCACGGGCCGCAACGTCGGTTGCAATCAGAATATCCAGACGGCCATCTTTCAGACGCTCCAGAGTCTGCTCACGCAGAGACTGGTTCATGTCGCCGTTCAGTGCAGCGCTGCTATAACCGCTACGCTCCAGCGCTTCTGCAACTTCCAGGGTCGCATTTTTGGTACGGACGAAGATAATCGCCGCATCAAAATCTTCTGCTTCCAGGAAACGCACCAGCGCTTCATTTTTACGCATGCCCCATACAGTCCAGTAGCTCTGGCTGATGTCAGGACGGGTAGTGACGCTGGACTGAATACGTACTTCCTGCGGCTCTTTCATAAAGCGGCGGGTAATACGACGAATCGCTTCCGGCATGGTGGCAGAGAACAGCGCGGTCTGATGACCTTCCGGGATCTGCGCCATGATGGTTTCAACGTCTTCGATGAAGCCCATACGCAGCATTTCATCAGCTTCGTCCAGTACCAGACCGCTCAGTTTGGAGAGGTCCAGAGTACCGCGCTTCAGGTGATCCAGCAGACGGCCCGGCGTACCGACGACGATCTGTGGTCCCTGACGCAGGGCACGTAATTGCACGTCATAACGCTGGCCGCCGTACAGGGCTACCACGTTCACGCCGCGCATGTGTTTAGAGAAATCCGTCATGGCTTCTGCAACCTGAACCGCCAGTTCGCGGGTCGGTGCCAGCACCAGAATCTGAGGTGCCTTCAGCTCAGGATCAAGATTGTTGAGCAGCGGTAAAGAGAACGCTGCCGTTTTGCCGCTACCGGTCTGGGCCATACCCAGAACATCGCGACCGCCCAGCAGATGCGGAATGCACTCTGCCTGGATTGGAGATGGTTTTTCGTAACCCAGATCGTTAAGGGCTTCAAGGATAGGAGCCTTCAGGCCCAGATCTGCAAAAGTGGTTTCGAATTCAGCCATGTAGTACGTGTGCCTCAAAATTAATGGCGGCCAGTCTACATAACTCATCATGAAATTGATCTGCAATTTTCATTGAAAAGTGTGAACCGGCTCAAAGTAGGTGTATTAACGAACAACAACGCCCTCACCCGTGAAGGTGATGGCAATCAAAAAAGATTACGGGCTGATGTGTACGTCAGCTATTGCTGGTCCGATTCTGCCAGGTCATCTTGGTCCTGGCCCAGGAGCGATAATTCCAACAATGCGTATCGGTGCTCAACAAAGTTATGAACGTTGTTAGCCACCGCCAGTTTGAACAATGCCGTAGCGTTGTCCAAATCCCCCAGACTTAGGTAGTACTTACCTAAATAGAAGTTGGTTTCACTGAGATGCTCAGCGAGCGAGGTGTTATCCGTTGCGTCCGCCTTCAGGCGTTCCATCAGCGTTGCTTCGCTAATGTTGCCCAGGTAGAACTCGACAATGTTCCATCCCCATTGCTCTTTATCCGATTTTTCGAAGCGTTGTTTTAACGCTTCTTTAGCCTGCTTCTCATCGAGCTTCTGCTCGGCAAGATAAAGCCACAGACTGCGGAAAGGATCATTGGGATCGTCTTGATAAAACGCCAGCAGATCATCTTGCGCTAACTTGTCGCGACCGCCGTAATACAATGCGATACCGCGATTTAAGTGCGCGTAGTTGTAAGTTGGATCAAGCTCAAGTACAGAATCAAACGCTTCATAGGCAGCATCAAAATTGCCTGCCTGCGTTAAATATATACCTAAGTAATTGAATACTTCAGGCATATCTGGTCGGATTGCCAGCGCTTGTGAAAAATCATTTCGCGCAAGTGCCCTCAGACCGAGACTATCATACAACACTCCGCGCTCATATAAAAGCTGTGCGCGTTCGTCATCGGTTAAAGCCCGACTGGCAAGAATTTGTTCCATACGTGCCAGAATCACTTCCTGCTGCAAAGTCGGTTGCAATGGTACTGCGAGGACTTCACTCTTACGCCAGGCGGAATTACTGCATCCAGCCAGCGTGAGTGCTGTCGCAACGAAACACCAGCGCAAAAAAGGCTTCATTTCCCACTCCCGAAGACAACGATTGAATGAACGTCCAGGTTCCCCGGTTGCTAACAAGGCGTCCTGCCGGGTTAAAGGCCCTCCGCTCACACGGAGGGCAATGGCAACCTTACTCGCCCTGTTGGCTTACCGGAGCTTCCGGTTCGCCTGCAGGCTGAGACTGCTCAGTTGCTTCTTTAATGCTCAGACGTACACGGCCCTGGCGATCAACTTCCAGAACTTTAACCGGTACTTCCTGGCCCATCTGCAGGTAATCGGTCACTTTCTCAACGCGCTTATCAGCGATCTGAGAAATGTGTACCAGACCTTCTTTACCGCCACCGATGGCAACGAATGCGCCAAAGTCAACGATACGGGTCACTTTACCATTGTAGATACGACCTACTTCGATCTCTGCAGTGATCTCTTCGATACGACGGATAGCATATTTCGCTTTCTCGCCGTCGGTCGCTGCGATCTTCACAGTACCGTCATCTTCGATTTCGATAGTAGTGCCAGTCTCTTCGGTCAGGGCACGGATAACAGAACCGCCTTTACCGATAACGTCTTTAATCTTGTCCGGGCTGATCTTGATGGTGTGGATACGTGGAGCGAATTCAGAGATATCGCCACGCGGCGCGTTAATCGCCTGTTCCATCACACTCAGGATGTGCAGACGCGCACCTTTAGCCTGGTTCAGAGCAACCTGCATGATCTCTTTGGTGATACCTTCAATTTTGATATCCATCTGCAGTGCAGAGATACCGTCGCGGGAACCCGCCACTTTGAAGTCCATATCGCCCAGGTGGTCTTCGTCGCCCAGGATGTCAGACAGAACAACATAGTTGTCTCCTTCTTTCACCAGACCCATCGCGATACCCGCAACGGCGGCTTTGATCGGCACGCCTGCGTCCATCAGCGCCAGGGAAGCGCCGCATACGGAAGCCATGGAAGAAGAACCGTTAGATTCGGTGATTTCAGAAACCACACGCACGGTGTACGGGAATTTATCCAGTTCCGGCATCACTGCCAGCACGCCACGTTTCGCCAGGCGACCGTGACCAATCTCACGACGCTTCGGAGAACCGACCATACCGGTTTCGCCTACGCAGTACGGAGGGAAGTTGTAGTGGAACAGGAAGTTGTCAGTACGCTCGCCCATCAGTTCGTCGAGGTTCTGCGCATCACGGGTGGTGCCCAGGGTCGCGGTAACCAGCGCCTGAGTTTCGCCACGGGTGAACAGCGCGGAACCGTGGGTACGCGGCAGAACGCCAGTACGCACGTCCAGACCACGGATCATGTCTTTTTCACGGCCATCGATACGCGGCTCGCCTGCCAGTACGCGGCTACGAACAACGTTTTTCTCGATGGCGTGCAGGATTTCACCCAGTTCGTTAGCGTCCAGGGTTTCATCTTCAGCCACCAGAGTCGCGATGGTTTCAGATTTGATCACGTCAACCTGAGCGTAACGCTCTTGTTTGTCGGTGATACGGTAAGCATCGCTCAGACGAGCTTCTGCCAGTGCGGCAACGCGCGCGTTCAGCGCTTCGTTGACGGCTTCTGGCTGCCAGTCCCAACGCGGTTTGCCGGCTTCTTTCGCCAGCTCGTTGATAGCCTGAATAACAACCTGCTGCTGTTCGTGACCGAATACTACAGCGCCCAGCATCTGGTCTTCGCTCAGCAGTTCAGCTTCGGATTCAACCATCAGTACGGCAGCTTCGGTACCGGCAACAACCAGGTCCAGCTTGCTTTCTTTCAGTTCATCCTGAGTCGGGTTCAGTACGTACTGGTCATTGATATAACCAACACGTGCAGCACCGATCGGGCCGTTGAATGGGATGCCAGACAGCGTCAGCGCAGCGGATGCGCCGATCATTGCCACGATATCCGGGTTAACCTGTGGGTTAACAGAAACAACGGTCGCGATAACCTGAACTTCGTTAACGAACCCTTCCGGGAACAGCGGGCGAACCGGGCGGTCAATCAGACGCGCGATCAGGGTTTCGCCTTCGCTCGGACGGCCTTCACGACGGAAGAAGCTACCCGGGATACGGCCAGCAGCGTAGGTACGCTCCTGGTAGTTAACGGTCAGCGGGAAAAAGTCCTGGCCTGGTTTCGCTTTTTTCTGGCCAACAACGGTAACGAATACCGCAGTGTCATCCATGCTAACCATAACAGCGGCAGTCGCCTGACGCGCCATCATGCCGGTTTCCAGCGTAACGGTATGCTGACCGTACTGGAATTTACGAACGATCGGATTAAGCAAAATAATATCCTTTCTCTATTTTTTGACGGCACATTTTTGCGCCATCGTTAATACCCGATCTTCTGCGCATCCTCGCGACTAATGACAACCCTAACCCATACGCATGAGTAAAGCCTCTCATTAGCCGCGCGAACCTCTGCAACGGAAGATCATTCATAGCAACAATACATTAGTTTCCAGCGAATTGCTGCCATCTGCTGGAAAAAAGGGGCCATGAAGGCCCCCTCTTTCTGAAACTCGAAAGAATTAGCGACGCAGACCCAGACGCTCGATCAGCGCGGTGTAGCGTGCAACATCTTTACGTTTCAGGTAGTCGAGCAGTTTACGACGCTGAGAAACCATGCGCAGCAGACCACGACGGCTGTGGTGATCTTTTTTGTGCTCTGCAAAGTGGCCCTGCAGGTGGTTAATCTGTGCAGTCAACAGAGCAACCTGAACATCGGTAGAACCGGTGTCGTTTGCATCACGACCAAACTCAGAAACGATTTTAGCGGTAGCTTCAGTACTTAGAGACATTTTAAAACTCCAAAGTGTTAAGAATGAAAGGATGCCGATCTCTAATTCAGCTATCCCAGTGTACGCCACGCAGATTGTTAAACAATTTACGCGACGTTAAGCGGCAGTATTCTACTCGCAGCGCCCTTTTATCGCAAGACAGAGAGCGTTATGCCGGATATTCAACCACCAGGCGACGAGGGGCGACACGACCTTCATCGTCGATCTCCCCCATGCCGATAAATTTGCCGTCATCGCCTTCCGTCACACGCACCAGGCCTTCCAGCGGGACACCTGTCGTACGTACCGGGTTACCATTTTTAAAGTAAACCGACGATGTTAAAGGCAAATTAACAACAGGATAGTCCGATGCTGGACTGTCCATTGGCATCAGCAAGGGATCAAGCAACTGAGCGGCCGGAATGTTCTGCTGCTCAGCCTGTTCAACCAGCTCGCGCAAGTGTTCCAGCGTCACCATACGATCCACCGGATACTTGCTGACCGTCAGACGACGCAGGTACGTTACGTGCGCACCACAGCCGAGCTTCTCGCCCAGATCGTCGATAATAGTGCGAATATAGGTACCTTTGGAGCAGTGAACTTCCAGCTCCAGCTCGTTACCTTCATGGCGAATAAACAGCAGCTCATAGACGGTAATCGGGCGCGCTTCACGCGGCACTTCAATGCCCTGACGCGCATATTCGTACAGCTTTTTACCCTGATATTTCAGCGCCGAATACATTGACGGAATCTGCTCGATATCGCCGCGGAAAGTCTCCAGTGCGCTCGCAAGTTGCTCTGCGCTGAAGGTTACCGGACGTTCCTGCACGATTTGCCCGTCAGCATCGGAAGTGTCAGTACGCTGCCCCAGGCGGGCTACTACGCGATAGCGTTTGTCAGAATCCAGCAAATACTGTGAAAACTTCGTCGCTTCGCCGAGGCAGATAGGCAGCATGCCCGTCGCCAGCGGATCCAGCGCGCCGGTATGACCCGCACGGTTGGCATTGTAGATGCGCTTTACTTTTTGCAGTACGTCATTGCTGGACATGCCCTGCGGCTTATCCAGCAGCAGGACACCGTGAATGTCGCGACCACGACGACGAGGACGACTCATTAGTCCTCCTTGCTGTCGTCCGCTGGGTTCACACGACGTTCATCGTCATGTTTTACCACGCTGGTCACCAGGTTAGACATACGCATCCCTTCAACCAACGAGTTGTCGTAGAAGAAGGTCAGTTCAGGCACGATACGCAGACGCATCGCTTTCCCCAGCAGGGAGCGGATAAAACCAGAGGCTTCCTGTAGGGCCTTAATGCCGTTTTTCACAGCCGCTTCGTCCTGGTCGTTAAGGAAAGTCACGAATACTTTGGCATACGCCAGGTCACGGGACATCTCAACACCCGATACGGTGGTCATCATGCCAACACGCGGGTCTTTGATTTCGCGTTGCAGGATGAGTGCGATCTCTTTCTGCATCTCTTGCGCGACACGCTGCGGGCGACCAAATTCTTTCGCCATAATAAATTCTCCAGAATAAAGACAAAAAAGGGGCCATAAGCCCCTTTTTAAATTTCTTGCCGGGTGGCGCTTTAAAGCCTGATGGCGCTACGCTTATCAGGCCTACAACCCGGCTAACAATCCTAACGTAGGCCCGGTAAACGAAGTACCACCGGGCATTACGAAGATTATGCGATAGTACGTTTGATCTCGATGATCTCGAACACTTCGATCATATCGCCAACGCGAACGTCGTTGTAGTTCTTAACGCCGATACCACATTCCATACCGTTACGGACTTCGTTAACGTCATCTTTGAAGCGGCGCAGGGATTCCAGCTCGCCTTCATAGATAACTACGTTGTCGCGCAGGACGCGGATTGGGTTGTGACGCTTGATAGTACCTTCGGTAACCATACAGCCCGCGATCGCACCAAATTTCGGTGATTTAAACACATCGCGCACTTCAGCCAGACCGATGATCTGCTGTTTCAGTTCCGGAGACAGCATACCGCTCATCGCCGCTTTCACTTCGTCGATCAGATGATAGATGACGGAGTAGTAACGCAGATCCAGACTTTCAGATTCGATCACTTTACGCGCAGAAGCATCAGCACGGACGTTGAAGCCAACCAGAATCGCGTTGGACGCCGCAGCCAGGGTCGCGTCGGTTTCAGTGATACCACCTACGCCGGAACCGATGATCTTCACTTTCACTTCGTCGGTAGACAGTTTCAGTAAGGAGTCGGAGATCGCTTCTACAGAACCCTGTACGTCAGCTTTCAGTACGACGTTCACTTCGTGAACTTCGCCATCGGTCATGTTGGCGAACATGTTCTCAAGTTTGGATTTCTGCTGACGAGCCAGTTTAACTTCACGGAATTTGCCCTGACGATACAGTGCAACTTCACGGGCTTTCTTCTCGTCACGCACCACGGTCACTTCGTCACCGGCAGCCGGAACACCGGACAGACCGAGGATTTCCACTGGAATGGACGGACCTGCTTCCAGAACTTCCTGACCCAGTTCGTTACGCATCGCACGCACGCGGCCGTATTCGAAGCCACACAGTACGATGTCGCCTTTATGCAGCGTACCTTCGCGTACCAGGACGGTAGCAACCGGACCACGACCTTTATCCAGAAAGGATTCGATTACCGCGCCGCTCGCCATACCTTTACGAACAGCTTTCAGCTCCAGCACTTCGGCCTGCAGTAGGATCGCATCCAGCAGTTCGTCGATACCGGTACCGGCTTTCGCAGAAACGTGAACGAACTGGCTCTCGCCGCCCCACTCTTCCGGCATGATACCGTACTGGGACAGTTCATTTTTAACGCGATCCGGATCTGCTTCTGGTTTATCGATTTTGTTAACTGCAACCACCACCGGCACACCTGCCGCTTTCGCGTGCTGGATAGCTTCGATGGTCTGCGGCATCACGCCGTCGTCTGCTGCAACAACCAGAACCACGATATCCGTTGCCTGAGCACCACGAGCACGCATGGAGGTAAACGCGGCGTGACCCGGGGTATCCAGGAAGGTGATCATACCGTTGTCAGTTTCAACGTGGTACGCACCGATGTGCTGGGTAATGCCGCCCGCTTCGCCAGAAGCCACTTTCGTGGAACGAATGTAGTCCAGCAGGGAGGTTTTACCGTGGTCAACGTGACCCATGATGGTTACAACCGGTGCGCGCGGTTCAGCCGCAGCGCCGGTGTCACGGTCGCTCATTACTGCTTCTTCCAGCTCGTTTTCACGACGCAGGATAACTTTGTGGCCCATCTCTTCGGCAACCAGCTGTGCGGTTTCCTGGTCGATGACCTGGTTGATGGTCGCCATAGCGCCCAGTTTCATCATCGCTTTGATGACCTGAGAGCCTTTCACCGCCATCTTGTTAGCCAGTTCGCCAACGGTGATGGTTTCGCCGATCACAACGTCACGGTTAACAGCCTGAGCTGGCTTCTGGAAGCCCTGCTGCAGAGCGGAACCTTTACGCTGTTTACCGCCTTTACCACCACGAACTGCGGCGCGCGCTTCTTCACGGTCGGCTTTCGATTCAGCGTGTTTGTTGCCTTTCTTCGCCGGACGCGCGGCTTTCGCGCTGCGAGTACGACCACGGCCGCCTTCAACTTCACGATCGTTTTCGTCTTCTGCCTGGCGAGCGTGCTGAGAAGTTGTGACGTGATAATCGCTGGTATCTTCAACAGGTTCAGCGTTATCCACACCATTTTTCTCGTTTTCTTCCGCCATACGGCGAGCTTCTTCCGCTACGCGGCGAGCTTCTTCTTCAAGCTTGCGACGTGCTTCTTCTTCCGCTTTACGTTTCAGTTCTGCGGCTTCATTTTCACGGCGGGCTTTTTCGGCCTGGGCGGTTTTAGTCATATCGTCGGTCTGTTGATTGCTCACTTTGTCTTTTTCCGCAGCTTCACGTTTCGCTTTATCAGCGGCTTCACGCTTAGCTTGTTCTGCGGCCTCACGTTCGGCTTTTTGTTGCGCCTCGCGTTTGGCAGCTTCTTCTGCCTCACGACGGGCTTGCTCTTCCGCTTCACGCTGCGCCTGCTCTTCCGCGGCCAGGCGTTCAGCCTCTTGCGGATCGCGTTTCACAAAGGTGCGTGTCTTGCGGACTTCGATTTGTACCGATTTGCTTTTCCCACCGGTACCTGGAATATTGAGAGTACTGCGCGTTTTACGCTGCAATGTCAACTTATCCGGCGCTGAGCCGTTCTCACGGTTCAGATGCGCCAGTAAGGTTTGTTTCTCTTGTGCGGACACAGAGTCATCAGCAGACTTACGGATACCTGCATCAGCAAATTGCTGTACCAGGCGATCCACGGAGGTCTGTATCTCTGCAGCCAGCGTTTTTACGGTTACATCTGTCATACTGTTCCTTCCTGCTACAGTTTATTACGCTTCATCACCGAACCAGCAAATATTACGGGCAGCCATAATCAGCTCACCGGCTTTTTCGTCGGTCAACCCTTCGATATCAGCCAGATCATCAATGCCCTGTTCGGCGAGATCTTCCAGCGTACAAACACCACGGGCAGCCAGTTTAAAGGCCATATCGCGATCCAATCCTTCCAGATTCAGCAGATCGTCAGCCGGTTTGTTATCACCGAGGCTTTCTTCCTGGGCCAGTGCCAGAGTGGTCAGTGCGTTTTTAGCACGCTCGCGCAGCGCTTCAACGGTCGGTTCATCGAGGCCGTCAATTTCCAGCAGTTCTTTCATTGGCACGTAGGCCAGTTCTTCCAGCGTCGCAAAACCTTCTTCCACCAGAACTGTCGCGAAATCTTCATCGATATCGAGATATTTGGTGAAGGTATCGATGGCTGCATGTGCTTCAGCCTGATGCTTCGCTTGCAGGTCATCAACGGTCATTACGTTGAGTTCCCAACCGCTCAGTTGTGAAGCCAGGCGGACGTTCTGACCGTTACGTCCAATCGCCTGAGCCAGGTTACCGGCTTCAACCGCGATATCCATGGTGTGTTTGTCTTCATCCACCACGATAGAAGCGACATCTGCTGGCGCCATTGCGTTAATCACGAACTGCGCCGGGTTATCATCCCACAGGACGATATCGATACGCTCGCCGCCCAGTTCGGTAGAGACCGCCTGAACGCGCGCACCGCGCATACCGACGCAAGCACCGACCGGGTCGATACGCTTGTCGTTGGTCTTAACGGCGATTTTCGCACGAGAGCCAGGATCGCGAGCAGCCGCTTTAATTTCAATCACTTCTTCGCCAATTTCTGGCACTTCAATGCGGAACAGCTCAACCAGCATTTCCGGTTTGGAACGGGTGACGAACAGTTGCGCACCGCGCGCTTCCGGGCGCACAGAGTACAGAACGCCACGAATACGGTCGCCAGGGCGGAAGTTTTCGCGCGGCAGCATGTCTTCACGCAGGATCACGGCTTCAGCATTGCTGCCCAGATCCAGGGAAATGTTGTCACGGTTAACTTTTTTCACCACACCCGTAACGATTTCACCTTCGTGTTCGCGGAACTGATCAACAACCATTGCGCGTTCAGCTTCACGTACTTTCTGTACGATAACCTGTTTCGCGGTCTGGGTGGTGATACGGTCAAAGGTGACAGATTCAATCTGATCTTCAACATAGTCGCCCACGTTCAGGCTTTCGTCTTCGAAGCGTGCCGCTTCCAGGGTAATTTCTTTGGTCGGCTGAGTAACTTCTTCTACGATTACCCAACGACGGAAGGTATCGAAATCACCGCTTTTACGATCGATTTCTACGCGGACGTCGATCTCTTGCTCATATTTTTTCTTTGTTGCTGTAGCCAGCGCACTTTCCAGCGCTTCAAAAATTTTCTCGCGTGGCAGCGCTTTTTCGTTGGATACGGCTTCAACAACAGCCAAAATTTCTTTGTTCATCGCGGGCTTTTCACCTCAATCCAGACTGTTAAAAGTGGGGAACCAGGTTCGCCTTCTGGATATTACTCAGCGCGAACACTTCATCTTTACCTTCGACTGTGACCGTGATCATCTCACCGTCCACCGCTTTGATAACGCCCAGCCATTTACGACGGTTTTGTACCGCCATACGAAGAACCAGCGTGACTTCTTCCCCCAGGAAACGCACGTAGTGTTCAGCAGTGAACAGAGGACGGTCGAGACCCGGCGAGGAAACTTCCAGGTTATAGGCAACGGTGATTGGGTCTTCGACATCCATCACGGCGCTTACCTGATGGCTCACATCAGCACAATCATCAACATTGATGCCATCTTCACTATCAATATAGATGCGCAGTGTGGATGTGCGACCGCGAATAAATTCGATGCCGACCAGTTCGTAGCCCAGGGCTTCAACCGGTGCTGTAATCATCTCTGTTAATTTTTGCTCTAATGTGGACAAGCCCACCCCCAAGACATAAAAAAAGGGCCTAAAGCCCAGTTATTCTGTAGTCAGATAACAAAAAACCCCGATAAATCGGGGCTTTAGATAACTGAACCCTATAACCGCACCTGCGGTTCGGAGAACCTTCCGAAAGAATTTTTTTCAAATCCAGCTACGAAGGCCTAAGTCTTCACAGTATATTTGAAAAAGAACTCTAAGGGAAAGTGGTTGCGGGGGCCGGATTTGAACCGACGACCTTCGGGTTATGAGCCCGACGAGCTACCAGGCTGCTCCACCCCGCGCCTGAAACGTGGCAAATTTTACTCGTTTTGGGTAAAAAATGCAAATACTGCTGGGATTTGGTACCGAGGACGGGACGTAAAATCTGCGCACAGTATATTGATTCACTATGCGTTATGTCAACCTTGTTACGACTATGCAAATCAATGAATGCCTACCAGCGCATCTCCAGTAAGATAAATATGCCATCCGCGCCGCTATTTAACGAAATTGTCACTAAACTCTTCCTGTCATCCAGAAAAGATGATTAAATTAAAACTCATTTATTTTGCATAAAAATGCATTTAGTATAATAAGCCGACCTCTTCACCAGTCTATCAAGCAGGGTTTTATTTTATGACGACGATTCTCAAGCATCTCCCGGTAGGTCAACGTATTGGTATCGCTTTTTCCGGCGGCCTGGACACCAGTGCAGCACTGCTGTGGATGCGACAAAAAGGGGCTGTCCCATATGCATATACTGCAAATTTGGGCCAGCCGGATGAGGATGACTATGACGCCATTCCTCGCCGTGCAATGGAATATGGTGCTGAGAATGCTCGCCTGGTAGATTGCCGCAAGCAGCTGGTTGCCGAAGGGATCGCTGCCATTCAGTGCGGCGCCTTTCACAACACCACCGGTGGCCTGACCTATTTCAACACCACTCCGCTGG
Organism: Citrobacter sp. wls615; assembly: GCF_005281355.1. NCBI lineage: Bacteria > Pseudomonadati > Pseudomonadota > Gammaproteobacteria > Enterobacterales > Enterobacteriaceae > Citrobacter > Citrobacter sp. wls615. The sequence goes on from NZ_SZXM01000062.1 coordinate 14,463, forward strand.
GCCGCGCCGTTACCGGCACCATGCTGGTTGCCGCCATGAAAGAAGATGGCGTGAACATCTGGGGTGACGGCAGCACCTATAAAGGCAACGATATTGAACGTTTCTATCGTTACGGCCTGCTGACCAACGCGGAACTGCAGATTTACAAACCATGGCTGGATACCGATTTTATCGATGAACTGGGTGGTCGCCATGAGATGTCCGAATTTATGATCGCCTGCGGTTTCGACTACAAAATGTCTGTCGAGAAAGCGTACTCCACTGACTCCAATATGCTCGGTGCGACCCACGAAGCGAAAGACCTGGAATTCCTGAACTCCAGCGTCAAAATCGTCAACCCGATTATGGGCGTGAAGTTCTGGGATGAGAGCGTGAAGATCCCGGCAGAAGAAGTGACCGTACGCTTTGAACAGGGTCATCCGGTAGCGCTAAACGGTAAAACCTTCAGCGATGATGTAGAAATGATGCTGGAAGCCAACCGCATCGGCGGCCGTCACGGTCTGGGCATGAGCGATCAGATTGAAAACCGTATTATTGAAGCGAAAAGCCGTGGCATCTATGAAGCCCCGGGGATGGCGCTGCTGCACATCGCTTACGAGCGTCTGCTGACCGGTATCCATAACGAAGACACCATTGAGCAATATCACTCTCATGGTCGTCAGTTGGGCAAACTGCTGTATCAGGGCCGTTGGTTCGACTCGCAGGCATTGATGCTGCGTGACGGTCTGCAGCGTTGGGTCGCCAGCCAGATCACCGGTGAAGTGACGCTGGAACTGCGTCGCGGCAACGACTACTCCATCCTGAACACCGTGTCTGACAACCTGACCTATAAGGCTGAGCGTCTGACCATGGAGAAAGGCGAGTCAGTATTCTCACCTGACGATCGTATCGGCCAGCTGACCATGCGTAATCTGGACATTACCGATACCCGCGAGAAGCTGTTCGGCTACGCGAAAGCCGGTCTGTTGACCGCCTCTTCAACGACCGGCCTGCCGCAGGTTGAGAATCTGGAAAACAAAGCGAAGTAAACATTCAGCATTCTAAGGCCGCGAAAGCGGCCTTTTTTATGCGCGGAATATAAGGTGTCTGTAGGCCTGATAAACGTAGCTCAATCTGGCGTTGTAATAATGTCGGATGGCGGCGTAAACGCCTTATCCGACCTACAGACAACCATAAATAACAGACGAAAAAAAGACGCTTTGCAGCGTCTTTTTTTTGGAATTTGGTACCGAGGATGGGACTCGAACCCACAAGCCCGTTAGGGCACTACCACCTCAAGGTAGCGTGTCTACCAATTCCACCACCTCGGTACAGAATACTTAGTGTGGGATATCGCTGGTCGGCTGAGCCGGAGCAGCTGGCTGAGTTTGCTCGGTTTTCGCCGGTGCGCTCAGATTTTCCCACTCACTTCCTTTATTGGTCTTATTGCTGTTCATGTTACCCAGCACCAGACTGATGATGAAGAACAAGGTTCCCAATACAGCCGTCATACGGGTCATGAAGTTACCAGAACCACTTGAACCAAACAGAGTACCAGAAGCGCCTGCGCCAAAAGAGGCTCCCATATCAGCGCCTTTACCTTGCTGCAGCATGATCAAGCCTACCAGGCCAATTGCCACAATAAGGAAAACTACTAAAAGAGCTTCGTGCATAATCAACCTGTTCCTTGCGGAGTTGCCGCGTACAATGCTTCGACCATTAAAGCGGGAATGTTTACTGTTTCCCACTGAAGCGGGTGTGAATACTAACCAAAGCGAATAACCTTCGCAAGGGCAATTTGTTAGCATTGTATCAACTGCGGAAAAAATCGCCATATCAATCAAAAACGCAGCAATTTCTCCCAGCATCTCTGCATGACTGCGCGTTGATCGTCAAGGTTAGCCCATACCACAACGGGGATTTCACAAATCAGATCGCCATTTTCTGGCCAACAGTGAATAACTTGCTGATTCACCAACTCTTCCGCCACCATTGATTCGGGTAACCATGCCATTCCCATATGGCGCAGTACCATTTCGCGTATCGTTTCACTTAAACCGCTCTCAAAGACTTTTTTCAGGCGCGGACGGACGCGTTGTTCTGCCGGCTCAATAATGCGTCTGACAAAGGTATAGTCGCTGTAGCAGAGCCACGGAATAGACACCTGCGGATCGTCAAGCGTATCCGCCAGCTGTGCAGAAATAACCGGAATAAATCGTTCATATCGCCATAGCGAACGTTTTAATCCGCCGGCGATCTCCAGCCCCGGCTGCGCTGACGGTAAGTCGTATGTCACCAGCAAATCAATCTGCCGGTCAATCAGCGCATTAAAGTGATTGTCTATCCCCTGAATACTGGCATTTACCGTGAAATTGAGCTGTGGTTCACTCTGGCGTAAATAGTTGATCATATCCGGCAGGATATTGACCGACAGCGTATGCAGACTGACCATGACCAGCGTGTTATCCGTTGCGGGCGACATCGCCGATAGCTCGTGGCACGCCTCTGTTAACGTACTGAGGACGTGTCGGGCATAGGGCTCAAAACGTTCACCATAGCGCGTCAGCGTGACGGGAGTCGTGGTCCGATCAAACAATGGCACGCCCAGCACCTCTTCCAGAGCTTTAATACGCCGACTGAGTGCAGGTTGAGTAATATGCCGCTGCGCAGCGGCTTGAGAGTAATTTCCATGCTGACTCAACGCCAGAAAATCTTCCAGCCACTTACAATCCACGTTTAACTCTCCACCATGCCATAACCGCATCCTCCAATAACAAATCGGTAATAGTCATAGATATAGTAATGGCTTTATGGTGAGCGTCATAACAACAATATTCCGTTTCACCTGCCGACTCTCACCCTCGACGTTTGACAGGACCGATATGTTTACTTTACTGACCAATGCCCGTGTTTTTTCCCCTGAGGATTTAGGCCTCTGCTCCCTGCTCATTCATGCCGACCGAATTGTGGCGGTAGAAAAAGATATTTCGCTCTTTGATGGCGTCAAAGAGGTCATCGATTGTCGGGGTAAATGGGTTATCCCTGGTATCATCGATCAGCATGTCCATCTTACCGGTGGCGGCGGGGAAGCCGGGTTTGCCAGTCGGACGCCAGCCGTCAAGCTGCGCGATCTGATTCAGGCGGGCATTACCACGGTCGTCGGCGTGTTGGGTACCGACGCTATTTCTCGCTCACCGAAAGATCTCTACGCCAAAATGCAGTCCCTTAATCTCGAAGGACTGCGTGCGTTTATGCACACGGGAGCCTACGCGGTACCCAGCCCGACCATTACGCGATCCATCCGCGATGACATGGCATTTATTCCGGCGATTCTTGGCGTAAAAATCGCGCTCGCCGATCACCGCGGTTCGTATCCCTCTTTCCAGGAATTGCTGAGAATAGTCAGCGATATCCGCGTCTCTTCCTTACTGGCCGGGAAAAAAGGGCTGTTGCATGTCCACCTGGGGAATCTACCGGAAGGGATGTCGCAACTGCTTGAGCTGTGTGATGCAGGCATTCCGATTCACCACATTTCGCCGACGCATGTGGCGAGAACAGAACCCTTGTTCGAACAGGCGATTGCTTTCGCCCATCGCGGCGGCCATATCGACGTTACGTCTGGCGGCAGCCGCTTTACACCTCAGGAGCAGGCGATCCTCCACGCCCTGGAAGCACAGGTTCCGGCCGAGCGCATCACGATCAGTTCTGATGGCAATGGCAGCGTACCGCGCTTTAACGCTCAGGGTATCGTGGAGGGTTTAAGCGCGGCGCCGGTCGCAGGTAACCTTAACCTGCTTCCCCGCCTGATTGATGTGGGAATTCCGGTGTCTCAGGCGATCGCCATGTTGACGGCAAACGTCGCACGCTCGCTGGGTATTTCCGGCGGCGTGCTCTGCGCCGGGGAACGTGCCGATATCTGCGTACTTAATGATGACCTCTCGCTGGCCCATCTGTTTGCTGCGGGTAAACCGTTGCTGCGCGATGGCGAGTGCCTGGTCACCGGCAACTTTGAGTGAGGAGGCGAGAATGTCATTATTACTGGCGCTAATCGCCATTATCTTTGCCGGACGTCTGATTCTCAAAAAGTATCATCCCCAGTCAGTACTGCTGTTGACCGGGATTATACTCCTGCTGATCGCGCATTTTAGTGGCATGACGACACTCAGTAGCCTGGTGAAAAAAAGCACCGGCTTTGGCCCCTTCGACGCCTTTGAATTTATTCGCGATACCCTGAGCGTGCGCCTCGGCGGTCTTGGGCTGCAAATTATGTTGATTGGTGGCTTCGCTACCTATATGTCGGCCATTGGCGCAAGCCAGGTGCTGGTTCGGGTGACGTCTCGTCCGTTGCAGCGTCTGAACTCGCCATACCTGCTGTTGGGACTGGCGCTGCTGCTGGGCCAATTCCTGTCGCTGTTTATCAGCAGCGCTACCGGACTGGGCCTGTTGTTAATGGCGACGCTTTACCCACTGCTGACCCGACTGGGCTGCAGTCGCGCCGCCGTTGCCGCCGTTATCGCCAGTACCTGTGCGGTTGAGTTTGGCCCCGGTTCCGGCAACTCAGTTCTCGCCGCCAAAACCGCAGGTATCGAGGTCGTGAACTATTTCGTGCAGGATCAGTTGCCGATCGTTGTCCCCGTTATCCTTTTCATCGCGCTGCTGCATATTGTTGTGCAACGCTTTTTCGATCGTCGGGAAAGCGGTGACAATGCGGCTCAGCAGATGCAGACATTAACGTCGACCGAAGAAGCCGACGCCCCGATCGGCTGGCTGTTTTTGCCCATGCTGCCGCTGGTGTTGATGCTGGTGTGCAGCGATTTAGTGTTCAGCTCGCTCAAAATTACGCTGGATACCGCCGTACTGATAAGTCTGGCCATTACGCTGGTTTGTGAGTACGGACGCCATCGTAAAGCCCGGGAAGTCATGGCTGGCGTACAAAAGGTATTCGACAGCATGGGCAGCGTTTTTGCCACCGTGGTGACGCTGATTATCGCCGGTGAAGTTTTTTCTGCCGGGCTGAAAGCCATTGGCGCCGTCGACGCACTGCTGTCGCTTTCCGGTGAATTTGGTCTCAGCGCCGCCTCAATTATCCTGTTGATGACACTTATCACCTTTGCGATTTCAGCGCTGATGGGTTCCGGAAATGCGGCATTTTTCTCCTTCGCCCCAATGGTGCCGGACATCAGCCGCCATATCGGCAGCGATATCGCAGTGATGATGCTACCTATCCAGATATCGGCGGGTATTGGTCGTACGTTATCTCCCATTGCTGGCGTCATCATTGCCATCGCGGGCATTGCCGGCGTATCGCCAGTAGATATTGTCAAGCGCACCGCGATCCCGATGCTCGGGGGTTGGCTACTAATGATTGCGCTGACCTTTGCCCGGTCAGGGCATTTACTGGCGGTTCTGCCGTGGCTGGCAGTCCTTGTACTACTGATGCTCGGGGGGTATTTCTGGCAACGCCGACGTAAACAGCCGCTGGCGGTATAGTAAAAAAAAAGCCGGAGTCTCAGACTCCGGCTCTCACTGTCTTCAGTGTTTACGCCGCTTTCACTGCATCTGCAATACGGTGGGCGAATTCAGTTACCTGCGCCTCGTCTTCACCTTCAACCATCACACGAATTAATGGTTCAGTGCCAGACTTACGCAACAGGACGCGTCCACGATTACCCAGCGCCGCTTCAACGTCTGCCATCACCGCTTTCACATTTTCATTTTCCAGCGGATCGCCGCTACCTGCGGTGTAACGAACATTAACCAGCAGCTGCGGGAACATTTTCATGCCGCTGCACAGGTCGTGCAAACTCATATGATTGCGCACCATTGCAGTCAGCACCTGCAGACCTGCCACGATACCGTCACCGGTGGTGGTTTTATCCAGCAGGATCACATGGCCTGAGTTTTCCGCACCGATACTCCAGCCTTTTTCCTGCATTTTTTCCAGGACATAGCGGTCACCGACTTTCGCACGGGCAAACGGAATACCCAACTGTTTCAACGCCAGCTCAAGGCCCATGTTGCTCATCAGCGTGCCTACCGCGCCACCGCGGAGCTGTCCCTGACGCAGCGCTTCACGGGCGATGATATACATGATTTGGTCACCGTCGACCTTATTGCCTTCGTGGTCGACCATGATCACGCGATCTCCGTCGCCGTCCAGCGCGATACCCAGATCGGCTTTTTCTGCGATCACCCGCGCTTGCAGGGCACGGACGTCGGTAGCGCCGACCTCTTCATTGATGTTAACGCCGTTTGGCTCACAACCAATGGCAATAACATTGGCGCCCAGCTCACGCAGTACATTTGGCGCAATGTGATACGTCGCACCGTTAGCGCAATCCACCACAATTTTAAGCTCGCTCAGGCTCAGTTCATTCGGGAAGGTGCCTTTGCAAAACTCGATATAGCGACCGGCGGCATCGACGATACGGGTGGCTTTACCCAGCTCAGCCGAATCCACGCAGGTGATCGCTTTTTCCATCTCGGCTTCTATGGCTTCTTCAACCGCATCCGGCAGTTTGGTGCCGTCGATAGAGAAAAATTTAATCCCGTTGTCATAGTACGGGTTGTGCGAAGCGGAGATAACGATCCCGGCTTCCGCACGGAAAGCACGCGTCAGATAAGCAACGGCAGGTGTTGGCATTGGGCCAGTGAAAGAGGCAGAAAGACCTGCGGCAGCCAGGCCCGCTTCCAGCGCAGATTCCAGCATATAGCCGGAAATACGCGTATCTTTACCGATGATAATTTTTCGTGAACCATGACGTGCCAGCACTTTTCCTGCCGCCCACCCCAGTTTGAGCACAAAGTCAGGGGTAATTGGGGAGTCGCCTACGCGACCACGGATCCCATCAGTGCCAAAATATTTACGATTACTCATAGCGTTTGTTTTCCTTTGCAGACAATGTGGCTTCCACCACACGCATCGCTTCTACGGTTTCTTTGACGTCATGGACACGAACGATCTGTGCCCCCTGCATTGCGGCAATCACCGCGCACGCAAGACTCCCGCTCAGGCGTTCGGATGGCCCCACATTCAGCAGTTGACCAACCATTGATTTTCGTGACATTCCAACCAGCAGCGGCAGATCAAAATGATGAAACTCAGCCAGGCGCGCCAGTAATGTGTAGTTGTGGGTGAGATTTTTACCGAATCCGAATCCCGGGTCGAGCAACAATTTATCTTTTGTGATTCCGGCTCGTTCACAACGTGCTATTTGCTCAACAAAGTAACGATTTACCTCAGCGAACACATCCTCGTACTTTGGCGCTTCCTGCATGGTTTTCGGCTGTCCCTGCATATGCATCAAACAAACCGGCAGTCCGGTTTCCGCGGCGGCTTCCAGCGCCCCGGGTTCCGAGAGTGAACGAATGTCATTAATGATATGTGCGCCAACCCGCGCGCATTCGCGAATCACTTCGGGTTTTGAGGTATCGACGGAAATCCATACTTCAAAACGTTGAGCAATCGCCTCCACCACGGGGATAACTCGTTGCAGCTCTTCTTCCACGCTCACATCAGCAGCGCCCGGACGCGTGGACTCCCCCCCCACATCAATGATAGTCGCCCCAGCGTTAATCATCAGATTTGCGTGTTTTACCGCCTCAACCAGAGAGTTGTGCGCCCCGCCATCGGAAAAAGAATCTGGCGTAACGTTTAAAATCCCCATGACGTGAGGATGGTTGAGATCCAGTGAAGAACCCTGAGCAAAGAGTTTCATAGTTTTATCCCTGGTAAAAATCTTGAGTATGCAGATAAGAAAAACCCCGGAGCAAGCCCCAGGGTTTTCAATTAAAACACGGTCATCATCAACGATAACTTATTTGTCGCCCAGTTGCTCTGACATGGTGCCAGAGTCCGGCGCACGCGGTTCATCAACCGGACGCGGCGCGCTCGGCTTGCCGGTGCTGCCAGAGTTGTTGTTAGAAGAACCCGGTTCTTCCCAACCCGCTGGCGGACGCACGTCGCGGCGAGCCATCAGATCATCAATCTGCGGTGCATCGATGGTCTCATATTTCATGAGCGCATCTTTCATCGAGTGCAGAATGTCCATGTTTTCGTTCAGCAGACGACGCGCACGGTCATAGTTACGCTCAATCAGCAGCTTAACTTCCTGATCGATAATACGAGCCGTTTCATCGGACATATGTTTAGCTTTCGCAACAGAACGTCCCAGGAACACTTCGCCTTCTTCTTCAGCGTACAGCAGCGGACCGAGTTTATCGGAGAAGCCCCACTGAGTAACCATGTTACGTGCCAGGTTAGTCGCGACTTTGATGTCGTTCGACGCACCGGTAGAAACATGTTCAGCACCGTAGATGATCTCTTCCGCCAGACGACCGCCATACAGCGTGGAGATCTGGCTTTCCAGCTTCTGACGGCTGGCGCTAATTGCGTCGCCTTCAGGCAGGAAGAAGGTCACACCCAGCGCACGACCGCGTGGGATAATCGTTACTTTGTGTACCGGATCGTGTTCCGGCACAAGGCGACCGATAATCGCGTGGCCAGCTTCGTGATACGCGGTAGATTCTTTCTGCGCTTCCGTCATCACCATGGAGCGACGTTCCGCACCCATCATGATTTTGTCTTTCGCTTTCTCGAACTCAACCATCGACACCACGCGCTTGTTGCCGCGAGCAGCAAACAGCGCCGCTTCGTTCACCAGGTTCGCGAGGTCCGCACCGGAGAAGCCAGGGGTACCACGGGCAATGATTGCCGCATCGATATCCGGAGACAGTGGTACGCGACGCATATGCACTTTCAGGATCTGTTCACGACCGCGAACGTCCGGCAGACCAACCACAACCTGACGGTCGAAACGGCCTGGACGCAGCAGCGCAGGGTCAAGAACGTCCGGACGGTTAGTTGCCGCGATAACGATAATACCTTCGTTACCTTCGAAGCCGTCCATCTCAACCAGCATCTGGTTCAGCGTCTGCTCACGTTCATCGTGACCACCGCCCAGACCAGCGCCACGCTGGCGGCCTACGGCGTCGATTTCATCGATGAAGATGATGCACGGTGCCGCTTTCTTGGCCTGTTCGAACATGTCACGCACACGAGATGCACCAACACCCACGAACATTTCCACGAAATCAGAACCGGAAATTGTAAAGAATGGAACCTTCGCTTCACCGGCGATAGCTTTCGCCAACAAGGTTTTACCGGTACCCGGAGGACCGACCATCAGGACGCCTTTCGGGATTTTACCGCCCAACTTCTGGAAACGGCTCGGTTCGCGCAGGTATTCAACCAGCTCAGCAACCTCTTCCTTCGCTTCGTCACAACCCGCAACGTCAGCAAACGTGGTTTTGATCTGATCTTCCGTCAGCATGCGCGCTTTGCTCTTACCGAACGACATGGCGCCTTTGCCACCACCGCCCTGCATTTGACGCATGAAGAAGATCCAGACACCAATCAGCAGCAGCATTGGGAACCAGGAAATGAAGATAGAAGCCAGCAGGCTCGGCTCTTCAGGCGGCTCACCGACAACCTTGACGTTTTTGGTCAGCAGGTTATCAAGCAGCTTCGGATCGTTAACCGGAATGTAGGTCGTGTAACGGTTACTATCTTTCTTGGTAACGTTAATCTCACGTCCGTTGATCTTCGCTTCACGAACCTGGTCCTGATTGACCTCTTGCAGGAAGGTAGAGTAATCAACCTTACGGCCATTAGACTCGCTGGGCCCAAAGCTCTGGAATACTGACATCAGCACAACGGCAATGACCAGCCAGAGAATTAGGTTTTTCGCCATGTCACTCAAGGGATTAACCTCATATTACAACTGTGTTAAAAACAGCGTCAGGATACTCTATATCCAGTTTCTTTCAAACTTTCGTTTGAAATCTACCGGTTATGGTTTACGCCCGGTCGCTACAATATACACTTCACGCGAACGGGCGCGAGAAGAGTCCGGCTTACGAACTTTGACCTTCGTAAACAGGGAGCGAATCTCTCTTAGATACTCATCGAAGCCTTCGCCCTGGAACACCTTCACTACAAAACTACCACCTGGCGCTAAAACATCTCGAGCCATTCCAAGCGCCAGCTCTACCAGATACATGGCCCGGGGAATATCCACCGCCGGTGTTCCACACATATTTGGCGCCATATCAGACATGACAACTTGTACTTTACTGTCACCTACGCGTTCAAGTAACGCTTGCAGGACTAATTCATCACGAAAGTCGCCCTGAAGGAAGTCCACACCAACGATTGGATCCATAGGTAAAAGATCGCAAGCGATAATGCGGCCGCTGTTGCCGATCTGCGTAACCGCATATTGCGACCAGCCACCCGGTGCAGCGCCGAGATCAACAATCGTCATCCCCGGTTTAAAAATTTTGTCACTTTGCTGTATTTCATCAAGTTTAAACCAGGCACGGGAACGTAACCCCTTTTTCTGCGCCTGTTGAACATATTTATCGCTAAAGTGTTCCTGAAGCCAGCGGCTTGAGCTGGCAGAACGCTTTTTACCTGTCATTTCACATTCCCAAAGGGCAGTTCATCGTAACCAATGGTGTAAATTTCTACACAGCTATTTGGTGATATATGGGAGATGGCGGTAGAATGACCCGTTTTCAATCCCAACGTAAGCAAAAATATACGATGAATCTGAGTACTAAACAAAAACAGCACCTGAAAGGTCTGGCACATCCGCTCAAGCCGGTAGTTATGCTTGGCAATAATGGTTTGACCGAAGGGGTACTGGCCGAGATTGAACAAGCGCTAGAGCACCATGAACTTATCAAGGTGAAAATCGCCTCGGAAGATCGCGATACCAAAACCTTGATCGTGGAAGCTATCGTACGCGAAACCGGCGCCTGCAATGTACAGGTCATCGGCAAAACGCTGGTACTGTATCGCCCGACTAAAGAACGTAAAATCTCGCTGCCACGCTAAGAATATCCCAAAGTCGCACACGAAGTTTGTGTAAAACGCGGGGTTTTCCGCTAGCAGGAGAGCAAAATGCCACGCTCTCTTCGTTGATAAAAGGCCGCTATGCGGCCTTTTTCCTTTCTTTACAATGTATCAACATCTTAACCAAGATGCGAATTACAGGTATTCGACCTTCGTTACTTCATATTCAACTTCACCGCCCGGCGTTTTGATAACGACGACGTCATCCTGCTCTTTGCCAATCAGGCCACGAGCAATAGGCGAGTTCACTGAAATCAGGTTCTGTTTAAAATCAGCTTCATCATCGCCGACAATACGCCAGGTCTGCTCTTCGTCATTATCGAGATTCAGAACGGTAACCGTCGCGCCGAAAACAACACGACCATTGTTCGGCATTTTTGTGACGTCAATCACCTGCGCATTGGACAGTTTAGCTTCGATATCTTTAATGCGTCCTTCGCAGAATCCCTGCTGTTCGCGAGCCGCGTGATACTCCGCGTTCTCTTTCAGGTCACCGTGTTCACGCGCTTCCGCGATAGCGGCGATAATTTCAGGACGGCGCACAGATTTCAGAAAATCCAGCTCTTCGCGCAGTTTTTCAGCACCACGTAAGGTCATCGGGATAGCTTGCATTTGTTATACCTCTTGAACATTCCTGTAGGGGGCGATGGTTCTCACCCCGGCTGCTAAGCCCACCCTGGCATACGCCATGCCAGAGTCAGAAGCAAAAAAATACCGACCCGGGGCTCAAGGTCCCAGGTCAGCTACAATTCTCTATTTGATGATCATTTTACCCTGGAGTTCCCTATGGGTCATCGTTTACTTTTTGGGGCGTTGCGCCGTAGTATGACGGCCTGTTTCCAGGTTGTTAGCGCGAGATTATGCGATTTCCCAGATTTACCATTGGATTGACTGCCAGTATAGCGTTCAGCGTTCAGGCTGCGAATGTCGACGAATACATCAACCAGCTTCCTGCCGGGGCCAACCTCGCCCTTATGGTACAGAAGGTTGGCGCACCTGCACCCGCTATCAATTTTCATAGCCAGCAGATGGCGCTCCCCGCCAGTACCCAGAAAGTGATCACCGCGCTGGCGGCGTTGATTCAGCTCGGGCCTGACTTCCGTTTTACCACCACGCTTGAGACGAAAGGCAACGTGGAAGGCGGCATCTTGAAAGGCGACTTAGTGGCGCGATTTGGTGCCGATCCGACGCTAAAACGCCAGGATATTCGCAATATGGTGACGACCCTGAAAAAATCGGGTGTGACGCAAATTGCCGGAAATGTTCTGATCGACACCTCTATTTTCGCCAGTCATGATAAAGCCCCCGGTTGGCCCTGGAACGACATGACGCAATGTTTTAGCGCCCCGCCAGCCGCAGCCATTGTCGATCGCAACTGTTTCTCGATTTCGCTCTACAGCGCGCAAAAACCGAACGATCTGGCATTTATTCGCGTGGCATCCTACTACCCGGTCACCATGTTCAGCCAGGTGCGAACCCTCGCGCGTGGCTCTGCCGAAGCGCAATATTGTGAACTGGACGTGGTTCCAGGCGATCTCAACCGCTTCACGCTGACCGGATGCCTACCTCAACGCGCCGACCCGCTGCCGCTGGCGTTCGCCATTCAGGACGGTGCCAGCTATGCCGGGGCGATTATTAAAGATGAGCTAAAACAAGCGGGTATCACTTACAGCGGCACGCTGCTGCGCCAGACGCAGGTCAACGAACCGGGAACCGTGGTTGCCAGCAAACAGTCAGCGCCGCTGCATGACCTGCTTAAGATTATGCTGAAAAAATCAGACAACATGATCGCCGATACCGTTTTCCGCATGATTGGCCATGCACGATTTAACGTCCCGGGCACCTGGCGGGCAGGTTCCGATGCCGTACGCCAGATTTTGCGTCAGCAAGCGGGCGTTGATATCGGCAACACCATTATCGCCGACGGTTCTGGCCTCTCCCGCCATAACCTGATTGCCCCAGCGACCATGATGCAGGTGCTGCAATACATCGCACAGCACGATAACGAGCTGAACTTTATTACTATGCTGCCGCTGGCGGGCCATGACGGCTCCCTGCAATACCGTGCGGGCCTGCATCAGGCTGGCGTGGATGGCAAAGTATCGGCGAAGACAGGCTCGCTACAGGGCGTCTACAACCTCGCAGGCTTCATCACCACGGCAAGCGGTCAGCGCATGGCATTTGTGCAGTATCTGTCGGGTTATGCGGTAGAGCCGGCTGATCAGCGTAATCGTCGTATTCCGCTGGTTCGCTTTGAGAGCCGGTTGTACAAGGATATTTATCAGAATAACTGATAGAAAACGGGCCGCAAATGCGGCCCGTTGGCTTTTGTAGGCCGGATAAGCGTAAGCGCCATCCGGTTACGAGATTAACGTTTGTAGATGAACTCAACGCCTTCTTCGTCGTCTTCGTCCCAATCGTCATCCCAGTCATCTTCCGCTTCGTCTTCGACTTCAGCGAGCTGCTGGCGGTGATAATCATCCCACATGAACTCAACTTTCTCTGGCTGTTTTGCTTCTTCAGCCTGAACAATCGGGTTCTCAATGATAAAGGTCATCACATCCCAGCACAGATCCTTCACGCCCAACTGGCTGGCGGCGGAGATCAGGTAATATTTACCTTCCCAGCCCAGCGCTTCAGCGATCGCTTTCGCTTTCTCTTCCGCTTCGGCCTTGTCCAGCAAATCAATTTTGTTGAACACTAACCAGCGCGGTTTAGACGCCAGATCCTGACTGTATTTTTCCAGTTCGCCAATAATAATACGGGCGTTTTCTACCGGATCGGAGCCATCAATTGGATCGATATCGATGAGGTGCAGCAGCACGCGGCAACGTTCCAGGTGTTTCAGGAAGCGAATACCGAGGCCCGCGCCTTCAGCCGCGCCTTCAATCAGCCCCGGAATGTCGGCCACGACGAAACTCTTTTCGTTGTCCATACGCACCACGCCCAGGCTTGGTACCAGGGTGGTGAACGGATAATCGGCAACTTTCGGCTTCGCCGCGGATACCGCACGGATAAACGTCGATTTACCGGCATTTGGCATACCCAGCATACCGACATCCGCCAGCAGCATCAGTTCCAGCAACAGATCGCGCTTATCACCCGGTGTCCCCATCGTTTTCTGACGCGGAGTACGGTTGACCGAGGATTTGAAACGGGTGTTACCCAGGCCGTGCCAGCCGCCTTTAGCGACCATCAGACGCTGACCATGCTTGGTCATGTCGCCCATGGTTTCGCCGGTGCCCTGATCGATAACGCGCGTACCGACAGGCACTTTAATCGTAACGTCTTTACCGCGTTTACCTGTGCAATCGCGGCTCGCGCCATTCTGACCACGTTCCGCACGGAAAGATTTTTCAAAACGGTAATCGATCAGCGTGTTCAGGTTTTCGTCGGCTTCCATCCATACGTCGCCGCCATCACCGCCATCACCGCCGTCCGGGCCGCCTTTTGGAATATATTTTTCACGGCGGAAGCTCACGCAACCATTACCGCCATCACCTGCAACGACCAGAATCGATGCTTCATCAACAAACTTCATTTTACTCTCCGTAAATCATTCGCCTGAGCGGGGTTGCGAAACCACCGTTTCATGCTTACGTAAACCGCCCCAAATTCGATGACCAATGGCGGAATACATCGCGCCCGCAACCACGATAAACGCACCGAGATAACCTAAAAGGTTTAGCATCGGTCTGGCGAAGAAATCGGGCCAGGCCAGTGATAATAAATCTGAAAATAACAACGTAAACAGCGGGGTAAGCGTAATAATGGCGCTTACCTGTGCAGCCTGCCAACGCGCCATCGCTTCCGCGAGAGCGCCGTATCCCACCAGCGTATTCAGGCCACAGAATACCAGGCAGGCCAGCTGCCAGTCGCTGAGCTGCGTGATGACGCCGGGCTTAGCCAGCGGCAACAACGCTATCGTACATAAAGTGTACAGTAAAAACAGGATCTGCGGTGACGCCAGACGACGCAATAACACCTTTTGCGCGACCCCATAGCTCACCCAAACCATCGCCGCACCGACACCAAAGATAACGCCCCAGGTGTAATCGGTGAGTCGGGTAAAAATTTCGATCAGACTGGTATTAAAAAACAGAACCAGGCCGCTCAGAAGCATAATGGCGCCAATCACCTGCGTGCCGCGCATCTTTTCTTTCAGGATAAAGACGCTGGCGATCATCATACCAACCGGTGACAGTTGGCCGATAACCTGCGAAGCCGTTGGGCTCAAGTATTGCAAAGATGAACTAAACAGAATGAAGTTACCGAACAGCCCACCGGTGGCTATTGCCAACAGCACCAACCAACGCGCTTTGCGAAAAATGCGCAATGGGGGGAGCTTTTTTTTAACCGCAAGGATAGCGCCAAGGCCAATACTTGCCATTAAAAAACGGTAGAACACCACGGTAGGAGGCTCCATCACCTCCAGCACTTGCTTCATTGCTATTGGCAAAGCGCCCCAACATATTGCAGTCGTGAGTGCTAACAGAATACCAATGCCTGCCTGCTGCTTCATGCCGTATTCCCTGCAAGGGCTCGTTTCCGGTTTATCACGGCGCGACGAGCATATTTACCGGCCGTCGAATGTAAAAAGCCCCGCAACGTGTTGCGGGGCTTTTATCCGTTACCGGGACGCGAAAAACTTATTCAGCAACGATGCTGATGAATTTACGGTTTTTCGGGCCTTTCACTTCAAATTTCACTTTACCGTCTGCTTTAGCAAACAAAGTGTGGTCTTTGCCGCAACCAACGTTGGAGCCAGCGTGGAATTTAGTACCACGTTGACGAACGATGATGCTACCAGCCAGAACTGTTTCACCGCCGAAGCGTTTTACGCCCAGACGTTTAGCTTCTGAATCGCGACCGTTACGAGTCGAGCCGCCAGCCTTTTTATGTGCCATTTAATCTGCTCCCCTTAACTTAAGCGCTGATGCCAGTGATTTTCACATCAGTGAACCACTGACGATGGCCCTGCTGCTTACGGTAGTGTTTACGACGACGAAACTTAACGATTTTAACTTTCTCGCCACGACCGTGAGCAACAACTTCAGCTTTGATAACGCCGCCATCAACGAAAGGAACGCCGATTTTGACTTCTTCACCGTTTGCGATCATCAGAACTTCAGCGAATTCAACAGATTCGCCAGTTGCGATGTCCAGCTTTTCCAGGCGAACGGTCTGACCTTCGCTTACTCGGTGTTGTTTACCACCACTTTGGAAAACCGCGTACATAAAAAACTCCGCTTCCGCGCACACCTTTTTGATGATTCAGAGTGCGCTATAAATATTCACAATAGGGCGCGAATATTACGCAAAACGCGAGCCTTTGACAAGTGCTACCGTCAATACATGAAGAAAAAAAACACAACACGTACGGTAACGTTTATCTACGGCGTTTTTTCAGTACAATCAGCATATATTTATAACCCTGAACCCGACGTTACCTCGCCATACAGTGAGGTAATCGGGGCGAGAAGCCCGGCTTTTGCGATGAATTTAGAAAAAATCAATGAGTTAACCGCGCAAGATATGGCGGGGGTCAATGCGACAATCCTTGAACAGCTCAATTCCGACGTCCAATTGATCAATCAGTTAGGGTACTACATCGTGAGCGGCGGCGGAAAACGCATTCGCCCAATGATCGCAGTACTTGCAGCACGTGCCGTTGGTTACCAGGAAAATGCGCACGTTACGATTGCGGCTCTCATCGAGTTTATCCACACCGCAACCCTGCTGCATGACGATGTTGTGGATGAGTCTGATATGCGACGCGGAAAAGCCACAGCAAATGCGGCGTTTGGTAATGCGGCCAGCGTGCTGGTCGGCGATTTTATCTATACCCGCGCATTTCAGATGATGACCAGCCTCGGCTCGCTGAAAGTACTGGAAGTTATGTCGAAAGCGGTCAACGTCATCGCAGAAGGTGAAGTTCTGCAGTTGATGAACGTCAACGACCCGGACATCACCGAAGAAAACTATATGCGCGTCATCTACAGCAAGACGGCGCGTTTGTTTGAAGCCGCAGCCCAATGCTCAGGTATTCTGGCTGGCTGCAGCGAAGAACAAGAGAAAGGGTTGCAGGATTATGGCCGTTATCTCGGGACTGCGTTTCAGTTAATTGACGATTTACTGGATTACAGCGCAGATGGCGAGCAACTGGGTAAAAACGTCGGCGATGACCTTAACGAAGGTAAACCGACGCTACCGCTGCTGCATGCCATGCGCCACGGCACCCCAGAACAAGCGCAGATGATCCGCCAGGCCATTGAGCAAGGTAACGGTCGTCACCTTCTGGAGCCGGTTCTGGAAGCGATGAACGCCTGTGGCTCACTGGAGTGGACCCGACAGCGGGCGGAAGAAGAGGCCGATAAAGCCATCGCCGCGTTGCAGGTGTTGCCTGATACGCCATGGAGAGAAGCGCTGATTGGTCTGGCGCATATCGCCGTACAGCGCGACCGCTAATTCCCCTGCCCTCAATCCCCCATCGTCCCGTGCCCCGCACGGGATATTCTTATAAATTCCTATAAATCTTTTCCACTTCCCAGTGCGTTACGCACAATCTTGGTATATTCCGAATATACACACACTTTACATGAACATTTTAGAACATTTGTTCTTTGAGAGTTATAGTGTCACCACAACCGATCGTGGAACCGTAAGTCATTAACCCAAGGAGAGATGAATTTATGGAAAGCAAGCTGATTGACTGGCATCCGGCCGACATCATCGCCGGGCTGCACAAAAAAGGGACCTCAATGGCCGCTGAGTCACGTAAAAATGGATTGAGTTCATCAACGCTGGCAAATGCGTTAACACGACCATGGCCAAAAGGTGAGTTGATTATCGCCCGGGCGCTGGGAACTGACCCTTGGGTGATTTGGCCGTCACGCTATCACGATGCGAAAACGCATGAATTCATCGACAGAACACGGATGATGAGGGGACCGAGAGGGAAAAAGAATCCTGAATGAACATTAAGCAGTAACCCCCGGCCCAAAGACCTGGGGGTTACAAGAGGCGTTGACGATTACTCGCCTTTCACGCGCTCAATGTTTGCGCCCAGCGCGCGCAGTTTATCTTCGATGCGCTCATAGCCGCGATCGATGTGATAAATACGGTCGACCACTGTTGTACCTTCAGCAATACAACCTGCCAGCACTAAACTTGCAGATGCACGCAGATCGGTCGCCATCACCTGTGCGCCAGAGAGCGTTTCCACGCCGTGGCAAATCACGGTGTTGCTTTCAATTTCCGCGTGAGCGCCCATACGGCTCAGCTCAGGCACGTGCATGAAGCGGTTCTCAAACACGGTTTCCGTGATGAAGCCCGTCCCTTCTGCTACCAGGTTCAGCAGCGTGAACTGGGCTTGCATATCGGTCGGGAACGCCGGGTGCGGCGCAGTGCGCACATTGACCGCCTTCGGACGCTTGCCGTGCATGTCGAGGCTTATCCAGTCGTCGCCGACTTCGATATCCGCACCCGCATCACGCAGCTTCGCCAGGACGGCATCCAGCGTGTCCGGCTGTGCATTGCGGCAGATAATTTTGCCGCGAGAAATCGCCGCCGCCACCAGGAAAGTACCGGTTTCAATACGGTCTGGCAGAACGCGATAAACACCACCGCCGAGACGTTCAACGCCTTCGATGGTAATACGATCGGTGCCCTGACCCGTGATCTTCGCGCCCAGCGTAATCAGGAAGTTCGCGGTATCGACGATCTCTGGCTCGCGCGCGGCGTTTTCGATGATAGTGGTGCCTTCAGCAAGTGTTGCCGCACACATAATAGTGACCGTCGCACCGACGCTCACTTTATCCATGACGATGTGCGCGCCTTTCAGACGACCATCAACGGACGCCTTCACATAGCCTTCTTCCAGCTTGATCGTCGCGCCTAACTGCTCCAGACCGGTAATGTGCAGGTCAACCGGACGCGCGCCGATGGTGCAACCACCCGGCAGTGAAACCTGACCCTGGCCAAAACGAGCAACCAACGGTCCGAGCGCCCAGATAGACGCACGCATGGTTTTTACCAGATCATACGGTGCACAGAAGACGTTAACGTCACGCGCATCAATGTGCACGGAACCATTACGCTCAACTTTCGCCCCCAACTGGCTCAGTAGCTTCATGGAGGTGTCAACGTCCTTCAGTTTCGGGACGTTTTGGATCTCTACAGGTTCTTCCGCCAGCAGCGCCGCAAAAAGGATCGGCAGTGCGGCGTTTTTAGCGCCTGAAATTGTGACTTCGCCCTGGAGCTTCGTTGGCCCCTGAACACGAAATTTATCCATTATTCTGTTCTCTGTTAAGAATTTATCTTCGCTACCGGCACATCACCCGTAGCTCAAAAACCGTTAAGTTTGCGATCACGCGCCCATTCCGCTGGGGTAAACGCTTTAATCGACAAAGCATGAATGCGGTTGTCCGCAATGTACTCCATCAACGGGCCATAGACTGATTGCTGCTTCTTGACCCGGCTCATGCCTTCAAACATCTCACCCACGGCAATAACCTGAAAGTGACTGCCGTCGCCAGAAACGTGGACTTCCTGGAGGGAGAGTGCATTCATCAGCACGCTCTGAATTTCATTATTTTCCATGGGCTCTTCATTCGTCAGATAGTGAAAACAGCCCAACATCTTAGAGCAAAGTGGCGCTGTCATAAATAAGCAAAAAGCCTCGCTGATAAATCAGACAAGGCTTTGGTGGCAGATCCCCTGTAATGGGGGTGCTGAATGCAGGCACAAGGCCTTATCCAGCCTGAAAAAATTAACGCGGAAGGACGTCGTCAGGCAGATTGTAAAGCTGCGCCAGCGTGTAAACTTTATCGTTAACGCCAGCGAGCGAAACGCTGTTCCCCTGCTGCTTGCCCTGATCGATCAAGTGCAGCAGTAACGCCAGACCACCGGTATCCACCCGGGAAACCTGGTTCAGGTCGATGCAAGTTACCCCTTGCATCGCCTCAACTCGTGCATCCCATAATGGATTTAACACGTCCTGATCCAGCTCTCCCACCAGCACCAGCTTGTCAGCTTCACGCATCCAGGTGAGTGACTGCGTCATTATTTTTTCTCTTCCAGGGTAATTTTCTGCTGAGAAATAGATTTCAGCTGTGCCGTCAGGCCATCGATACCTTTGGTACGCAGCAGATCGCTCCACTCATTCTGTTTGGTGGTGATCATACTTACGCCTTCGGCGATCATGTCATACGCCTGCCAGTTACCGGTTTGCGAGTTTTTACGCCACTGGAAATCCAGACGAACCGGAGGACGGCCATTCGGATCGATAATAGTCACGCGGATAGGCACGATGGTCGCATCACCCAGCGGCTGCTCAGGGGCAATCTGGTAGGTCTGACCGTGGTACATTGCCAGCGCCTGACCGTAAGCCTGCTTCAGGTATTCACGAAAGGCGGCGAAATAGGCGTCACGCTGTGCCGGGGTCGCTTCTTTGTAGTAGCGGCCCAGGACCAGCGCACCGGCGTATTTAACCTGTACGTATGGCAACAATTCCTGATCGACAACATCGCGCAGGTAATCCGGGTTTGCGCGGATTTTAGGTTGCTCGTTTTTTAGGCGGTCAAAGGTCTTCTGCGCCGCCTCATTCATCAATTTGTACGGGTTAGTCTGATCCGCTGCGGTTGCCGCGCTAAGGGGGGCAATGATCAGCATTGCCACCATCATCAATCGTTTAAACATACGTCGATTCTCCTGAGATTATTTCGTTGCGCCCGCAGGCGTAGTGGCTTCATTATTGCCTTCAGTTGCGGCTGGCGCATCGCCAGAATTCTTATTGTCATCACCTTTACTGTTGCTGTTGTAAAGGAACTGACCAATCATGTCTTCCAGCACCATCGCGGATTTCGTGTCCTGAATCGTACCGCCATCTTTGAGGATAGACGTTCCCAGCTCAGGATCTTCAAAACCGACGTTCAACGCCAGATACTGCTCGCCCAGCAGGCCGGAAGTACGGATGCTCAGTGAGCTGGTGTCTGGAATATGGTTAAAACGCGATTCGATTTCCAGCGTCACGCGCGGCAGATACGTTTTCGGATCTAACGAGATATCCGATACACGTCCAACCACCACCCCGCCAATCCGCACAGGAGAGCGTTCTTTCAGGCCGCCGATATTATCAAAGGTCGCATAAATCGTGTAAGTCGGCTCAGTACGCATTGAGGTAACATTCGCTGCTTTCAGGCAGACAAACAGCGCAGCCAGCAGCGCAACCAGCAAGAATAACCCGACCCAAATTTCATTTTTTTTCGTTTGCATGAACTCAATTCCCAAACATCAGTGCGGTGAGCACAAAATCCAGCCCCAGAACGGCGAGAGAGGCGTGCACAACGGTGCGTGTCGTTGCCCGGCTAATGCCGGCAGAGGTCGGGATCGCATCATAACCATTGAACAATGCAATCCAGGTGACCGTAATGGCGAACACCACGCTTTTAATCAGACAGTTGACCAGGTCCAGACGCCAGTCGACGGCATTTTGCATCGCCGACCAGAAAAAGCCTGCATCAATACCTTTCCAGCTAACGCCAACCAGCGAACCACCCCAGATCCCCACCGCGACAAAAATAATCGTCAACAGCGGCAATGAAATGACACCAGCCCAAAACCGCGGAGAGATCACCCGACGCAGTGGATCGACGGCCATCATTTCCAGACTGGAGAGCTGCTCGGTCGCCCGCATCAGGCCAATCTCTGCGGTTAAGGCCGATCCGGCGCGCCCGGCAAACAGTAGCGCCGCAACAACCGGCCCCAGCTCACGTAACAATGACAGCGCCACCAGCATGCCAAGGCTGGTTTCCGCGCTGTAGGTTGTCAGAACCAGGTATCCCTGCAGCCCCAGCACCATACCGATGAACACACCAGAAACAATAATGATCAGCATCGATAAGACACCGACATTATAGAGCTGGCGTATCAGCAACGGCGCATGTTTGCGAAACTCCGGCTTGCCGACAAGCGCATTGAACAACATTAATCCGGCTCGCCCGAACGTCCTGAGGGTTTTAATCCCTCGATGTCCGAGTGATGCCAGCGCATTTAACAACATGGGTGGCTTAACTCCCTGTTTTGAGTAAATCGATGTGGTAGTCGCCCGCCGGGTAACGGAACGGAACCGGCCCATCAGCAATACCGTCAAGGAACTGACGTACGCGCGGGTCGGCATTTTCTTGCAGAGCCTGAGCACTACCGTAGGCCACTATTTTTTTGTCCGCCATAATATAGGCGTAATCTGCAATACTCAGCACCTCAGGCACATCATGGGACACCACCACACAGGTGACGCCCAGCGCACTGTTCAGTTCCGAAATCAGTTTCACCAGCACGCCCATAGTAATGGGGTCCTGGCCGACGAACGGTTCGTCAAACATAATGAGGTCAGGTTCCAGCGCGATGGCGCGTGCTAACGCGGCGCGGCGCGCCATCCCACCGGATAATTCAGAAGGCATTAATTTTGCCGCGCCCCGCAGACCAACGGCCTCAAGCTTCATCATCACCGTGCTCTTCAGCAATGGCGCCGGCAACGTTGTATGCTCGCGTAGCGGATACGCGACGTTGTCAAACACGTTCATGTCGGTAAACAGCGCACCAGACTGAAACAGCATGCTCATGCGCTTACGTACGGTAAATAAACGCGAACGGGACATAGCCGGAACGTTTTCGCCGTCAAACAGGATCTCGCCCTTATCCGGAGGGATCTGTCCGCCAATCAGACGCAACAGCGTCGTTTTGCCGATGCCTGATGGCCCCATGATCGCCGTCACCTTACCGCGCGGTACCGTCAGGGAAATATTATCAAAGATGCAGCGGTCGCCTCGGGAAAAGCTGACATCGCGCATATCGACTAGATTCGCCACAGACTGCCCCATTGATTCATCCTTTACTATTGCCTCGTTGATCGAAGAGTTTGGCGCTCAATTTAGCCCTGAACCCAACATATTTACAGATTATTGCCTGTCCTGGTTAGCGAAAGCTGGCATTTGTTTTACTTTTTAGCCGCATAAAGTCAAAATTAAGACTTCGTTACGGCTTCCAGAAGATCCTTCAAGTGGACCGGCGAGTATACCTGAAGAAAGGACTTTAGATGCTTTTAGCGACGGCGCTGTTAATAATTGGTTTACTTCTGGTGGTCTACGGTGCCGACCGTCTGGTATTTGCCGCATCCATTTTATGTCGAAATTTCGGTATCCCCCCCATTATTATTGGGATGACCGTCGTCAGCGTAGGGACGTCGTTACCCGAGATCATTGTCTCTGTGGCTGCATCAATAAATGGGCAACTCGATTTGGCCGTCGGTACCGCTATCGGTTCTAACATTACCAACATTCTGCTTATTTTAGGTCTGTCGGCGCTGATTCATCCTTTTACCGTGCATTCTGATGTTCTGCGTCGTGAATTACCGCTAATGTTGCTGGTAAGTCTTTTAGCCGCATCCGTCCTGTATGACGGCCAGTTGAGTCGTAGTGACAGTTTCTTTCTCCTGCTTCTGGCCGTGCTATGGCTGCTATTCATTGTTAAAATCGCTCGTCTGGCTGAGCGACAAGGCAATGACACGCTGACCCGGGAGCAGATAGCGGAGCTTCCGCGCGAAGGCGGATTACCGGTCGCGTTTTTGTGGCTGGGCATTGCGCTGATTATTATGCCAATAGCAACACGGATGGTGGTGGACAATGCCACTGTACTGGCGAACTATTTCGCCATGAGCGAACTCACCATCGGGCTGACGGTAGTCGCTATTGGTACCAGCCTGCCAGAGCTGGCAACGGCCATTGCGGGTCTGCGTAAAGGCGAAAACGACATCGCCGTTGGCAACATCATCGGCGCGAACATTTTTAATATTGTTATCGTCCTCGGACTGCCGGCGCTGATTACGCCGGGTGAAGTCAACCCGATGGCCTTCATCCGTGACTATAGCGTCATGCTGCTGGTGAGCGTAATTTTTGCACTACTCTGCTGGCGACGTCCGCGCCAGATTGGTCGCGGCGCGGGTGCGCTGCTGACCGGCGGTTTTATCATATGGCTGGCGATGCTGTATTGGTTATCGCCACTTCTCGTTGGATAACTGGAAACGCATTATGTCGCACTTAGAGTTGCAACCGGGTTTTGACTTTCAGCAAGCAGGCAAGGAAGTCCTGGCAATTGAACGTGAAGGCCTGGCGGAGCTTGATCAGTACATTAATCAAAACTTTACCCTCGCTTGTGAAAAAATATTCAGTTGCCCGGGAAAAGTGGTGGTGATGGGGATGGGGAAATCCGGACATATCGGACGGAAGATGGCGGCCACATTTGCCAGCACCGGCACCCCCTCATTTTTCGTACATCCTGGCGAAGCCGCGCATGGCGATCTGGGTATGGTCTCGCCGCAGGATGTGGTTATTGCCATCTCAAACTCCGGTGAATCCAATGAGATAGCGGCGTTAATCCCGGTATTAAAACGTCTTCATGTCCCGCTTATTTGCATGACTGGCCGTCCGGAAAGCAGCATGGCGCGTGCGGCAGATGTGCATCTGTGTGTTAAAGTGCCCAAGGAAGCTTGCCCATTAGGCCTGGCGCCGACCAGTAGCACCACTGCAACGCTGGTGATGGGTGATGCTCTTGCCGTGGCGTTATTAAAAGCGCGTGGCTTCACCGCGGAAGATTTTGCGTTATCGCATCCAGGTGGCGCACTGGGCCGTAAGCTTTTGCTGCGAGTTAACGATATTATGCATACGGGCGATGAAATCCCGCATGTGAATAAAAGCGCCAGCCTGCGTGACGCCTTACTTGAGATCACACGTAAAAATCTCGGCATGACCGTCATTTGCGATGATGCAATGAAGATTGACGGTATTTTCACCGATGGCGATTTACGTCGCGTCTTTGATATGGGTGTAGATGTACGCCAGTTAGGCATTGCCGATGTGATGACCCCTGGAGGCATTCGCGTGCGTCCGGGCATTCTTGCCGTTGATGCTCTGAACTTAATGCAGTCCCGCCATATCACTTCGGTAATGGTTGCTGATGGCGACCAGTTACTCGGTGTGTTACATATGCATGATCTGCTGCGTGCAGGTGTAGTGTAAGAAACTCAAGGATAAAGAAAATGAGTAAAGCAGGTGCGTCGCTTGCGACCTGTTATGGACCCGTCAGCGCTGACATTATCACCCGGGCAGAGAACATCCGTTTGCTGATCCTGGATGTGGATGGCGTACTGTCTGATGGTCTGATTTATATGGGCAACAACGGTGAAGAGCTGAAGGCTTTTAATGTCCGCGATGGCTACGGAATCCGCTGTGCGCTCACTTCCGGTATTGAGGTTGCTATTATTACCGGACGAAAGGCTAAACTTGTAGAAGATCGCTGTGCCACATTGGGGATCACGCATCTGTATCAGGGGCAGTCAGACAAACTGATCGCCTTTGACGATCTGCTTGGAAAACTGGCGATCGCGCCGGAAAATGTGGCCTATGTTGGCGATGACCTGATTGATTGGCCAGTGATGGCAAAAGTGGGATTAAGCGTAGCGGTGGCGGATGCCCATCCATTGCTGATTCCACGTGCCGACTACGTCACCCGTATCGACGGTGGACGCGGCGCTGTACGTGAAGTCTGCGATTTATTACTCCTGGCGCAGGGCAAACTGGACGAGGCCAAAGGGCAATCGATATGAGCAAAACCAGACGTTGGGTTATCATTCTACTGTCGCTGGCTGTCCTTGTGATGATTGGTATTAACCTGGCAGACAAAGACGAGGCCACTCAGGTCGCCGTCAATAACAACGAGCCAACCTATAAAAGCGAACATACCGATACCGTCGTGTATAGTCCGGAAGGCGCGCTGAGCTATCACTTGATCGCCCAACACGTTGAATATTATTCAGAACAAGCGGTTTCGTGGTTTACTCAACCGGTATTAACCACGTTTGATAAGGATAAAGTACCGACCTGGTCAATCAAGGCCGATAAAGCCAAATTGACCAACGATCGGATGCTGTATCTGTACGGCCATGTTGAAGTTAACGCCCTGGTGCCTGACTCTCAACTACGCAGAATTACGACCGATAACGCACAGGTTAACCTGGTGACTCAAGACGTCACTTCTGATGATCTTGTCACGTTATATGGCACAACATTTAACTCCAGCGGACTGAAGATGCGCGGCAACTTACGCAACAAGAACGCCGAGCTGATTGAAAAGGTTAGAACCTCATATGAAATCCAAAACAAACAAACTCAGCCTTAATCTTGTGCTTGCCAGCTCACTTCTGGCCGCCAGCATTCCGGCATTTGCCGTCACCGGTGATACCGAGCAGCCGATTCACATTGAGTCGGACCAGCAGTCCCTGGATATGCAGGGCAACGTGGTGACGTTTACTGGCAACGTGATTGTGACCCAGGGCACCATCAAAATTAACGCCGATAAAGTCGTTGTGACCCGCCCGGGCGGTGAAGACGGTAAAGAAGTGATTGATGGTTACGGTGATCCAGCCACGTTTTACCAGATGCAGGACAACGGTAAGCCAGTGAAAGGCCGCGCCTCACACATGCACTATGAACTGGCGAAAGACTTCGTCGTTCTCACCGGTAAGGCTTACCTGGAACAGCTTGATAGCAACATCACAGGCGATAAGATCACCTATCTGGTAAAAGAGCAGAAAATGCAGGCCTTCAGCGATAAAGGCAAACGCGTCACCACCGTTCTGGTTCCGTCGCAGTTGCAGGACAAAAACAAGGCTCCGGCAGAGAAAAAAGGTAACTGATTCGTTATGGCAACATTAACTGCAAAGAACCTTGCAAAGGCCTATAAGGGCCGCCGTGTGGTGGAAGATGTCAGTCTGACCGTCAACTCCGGGGAGATCGTCGGTCTGCTCGGTCCTAACGGTGCGGGTAAGACAACGACCTTTTACATGGTGGTCGGCATTGTCCCGCGCGACGCGGGCAACATTATCATTGATGACGAAGATATTAGTCTGCTGCCACTGCATGCGCGCGCGCGTCGCGGCATCGGCTACCTGCCGCAGGAAGCGTCGATTTTCCGTCGCCTGAGCGTGTTTGATAACCTGATGGCGGTACTGCAAATTCGTGACGATCTCACCAGTGAGCAGCGGGAAGATCGCGCCAATGAGCTGATGGAAGAATTCCATATCGAACATCTGCGTGACAGCATGGGCCAATCGCTCTCCGGTGGTGAACGACGCCGTGTGGAAATCGCCCGCGCGCTGGCCGCGAATCCGAAATTTATCCTGCTTGATGAACCGTTTGCCGGTGTTGACCCGATTTCCGTTATCGATATCAAACGGATCATCGAACACCTGCGCGACAGCGGGCTTGGGGTATTGATTACCGACCATAACGTCCGCGAAACGCTGGCAGTGTGTGAGCGCGCCTATATCGTGAGCCAGGGACACCTGATCGCCCACGGCACGCCGACAGAAATACTGCAGGATGAGCACGTTAAGCGCGTATACCTTGGGGAAGACTTCAGACTCTGATAGGGTAGAAGACTTCACGTCACCGCAGGAGAAAACAACTCTGAACATGAAGCAAGGTTTGCAACTCAGGCTTAGCCAACAACTGGCGATGACGCCTCAGCTACAACAGGCGATCCGTCTGTTGCAGTTGTCCACGCTGGAACTTCAGCAAGAACTTCAGCAAGCGCTGGAAAGTAACCCACTGCTCGAGCAAACCGATCTTCACGACGAAATTGATACCCAGGAAAAACAGGACAGCGAATCCCTCGATACCGCAGATGCGCTCGAACAAAAAGAGATGCCAGAGGAATTGCCGCTTGACGCCAGTTGGGATGAAATCTACACCGCTGGTACGCCTTCAGGCACCAGCGGAGATTACATTGACGACGAACTGCCTGTTTATCAGGGTGAGACCACGCAATCGCTGCAGGATTACCTGATGTGGCAAGTGGAGCTGACCCCGTTCTCGGATACCGATCGCGCCATTGCGACATCGATTGTTGATGCGGTTGACGAAACCGGTTATCTCACCGTGACCCTGGACGATATTCTCGAAAGCATGGGCGATGACGACGTCGGTATGGATGAAATCGAAGCCGTGCTTAAACGCGTTCAGCGCTTTGATCCCGTTGGCGTGGCGGCCAAAGATCTGCGTGACTGCTTACTGATCCAACTTTCGCAGTTTGATAAAGCCACACCGTGGCTGGAAGAAGCGCGTCTGATCATCAGCGATCACCTCGATCTGTTAGCCAACCATGACTTCCGCACCCTGATGCGCGTGACCCGGCTGAAAGAAGACGTGCTGAAAGAAGCCGTCAATCTTATTCAGTCGCTGGATCCAAGACCTGGGCAATCGATCCAGACCGGCGAGCCGGAGTACGTTATTCCGGATGTGCTGGTGCGTAAGCATAACGATCGCTGGGTGGTCGAACTCAACGGCGACAGCATTCCTCGTTTACAGATTAACCAGCACTACGCCGCCATGTGCAATAGCGCGCGCAACGATGCCGACAGCCAGTTTATTCGTAGCAATCTGCAAGATGCGAAGTGGCTGATTAAAAGCCTGGAAAGCCGCAATGATACGTTGCTGCGCGTCAGCCGCTGCATCGTTGAGCAGCAGCAAGCTTTCTTTGAGCAAGGCGAAGAGTTTATGAAACCGATGGTGCTGGCGGATATCGCCCAGGCCGTCGAGATGCACGAATCGACCATTTCCCGTGTGACCACGCAAAAGTATCTGCACAGTCCGCGCGGCATTTTTGAATTGAAGTATTTCTTTTCCAGTCACGTTAACACTGAAGGCGGAGGTGAAGCCTCATCCACAGCTATCCGTGCGCTGGTGAAGAAATTAATTGCTGCGGAAAACCCCGCGAAACCACTGAGTGACAGCAAGTTAACCTCTATGCTGTCAGAACAGGGTATCATGGTGGCGCGCCGCACCGTTGCGAAGTACCGAGAGTCTTTATCCATTCCGCCGTCTAACCAGCGCAAACAGCTGGTATGACCCAACCGATAAGGAAGACACTATGCAGCTCAACATCACTGGAAACAACGTCGAAATCACGGAAGCTCTGCGCGAGTTTGTTAATACCAAGTTCGCCAAGCTTGAACAATATTTCGACCGGATTAATCAGGTCTATATTGTGTTGAAAGTGGAGAAGGTTACACATATCTCGGATGCAACACTGCATGTAAACGGTGGCGAAATTCATGCCAGCGCGGAAGGTCAGGATATGTACGCCGCCATTGACGGTTTAATTGATAAACTGGCTCGGCAGTTAACAAAACATAAAGATAAACTGAAACAGCACTAACTTGTCCGGGCAGTTAGCGGGTGCAGGACGGCCTGTTGTGCAGCACAACGGGCCATTTGTACGGTTAGCGCTTAGGTGAAATTATGATAAATAACGATACGACTCTACAACTGAGCAATGTTCTTAACCAGGAATGTACGCGTGCGGCCGTTCACTGCCAAAGCAAGAAACGCGCACTGGAAATCATCAGTGAACTGGCGGCAAAACAGCTCAGCCTGCCCTCTCAGGTGGTATTTGAAGCCATTCTGACGCGTGAAAAAATGGGCAGTACCGGCATCGGTAACGGTATTGTCATCCCGCATGGCAAGCTGGAAGAAGACACGATGCGCGCGGTTGGTGTGTTTGTGCAACTCGAAACGCCCATCGCCTTCGACGCCATTGATAATCAACCCGTCGACCTGCTTTTCGCCCTGCTGGTCCCGGCAGACCAAACCAAGACACATTTGCATACATTGTCGCTGGTCGCCAAACGTCTGGCAGATAAAACCATCTGCCGTCGCCTGCGCGCCGCACAGAGTGACCAGGAGTTGTATCAAATCATCACGGACACCGAAGGTGGACAGGATGAAGCATAACAACCCAATGGCATCCTTTTTTGTCGTTGTGAGGAGAAACAGTACATGGTACTGATGATCGTCAGCGGTCGTTCAGGGTCAGGCAAATCCGTCGCCCTGCGTGCGCTGGAAGATATGGGTTTTTACTGCGTGGATAACCTTCCCGTAGTGCTGTTGCCCGATCTGGCTCGTACACTGGCCGATCGCCAGATTTCTGCGGCCGTCAGCATTGATGTGCGCAACATGCCTGAGTCCCCGGAAATTTTTGAGCAGGCAATGAATAATCTGCCCGAGGGTTTCTCACCACAGCTGCTGTTCCTTGATGCAGACCGTAACACGCTGATTCGTCGCTACAGTGACACGCGCCGTTTACACCCGCTCTCCAGCAAGAACTTGTCTCTGGAAAGCGCTATCGATAAGGAAAGCGATTTGCTGGAGCCACTGCGCTCTCGCGCTGACCTGATCGTTGATACCTCCGAAATGTCCGTACACGAACTAGCGGAAATGTTACGTACCCGACTGCTGGGTAAGCGCGAACGTGAATTGACGATGGTATTCGAATCCTTTGGTTTCAAACACGGTATCCCGATTGATGCGGATTACGTCTTTGACGTGCGCTTTCTGCCTAACCCACACTGGGATCCAAAGCTGCGCCCAATGACCGGTCTTGACCGCCCCGTCGCCGCATTCCTCGACAGGCACACAGAAGTACACAATTTTATTTACCAGACTCGCAGCTATCTTGAGCTATGGTTACCCATGCTGGAGACCAACAACCGTAGCTACCTTACCGTAGCCATCGGCTGTACCGGCGGGAAACACCGTTCGGTGTATATTGCTGAGCAGTTGGCAGACTACTTCCGCTCACGCGGTAAAAACGTGCAGTCACGCCATCGTACGCTGGAAAAACGTAAATCATGACCGTGAAGCAAACCGTTGAAATCACCAATAAGCTGGGCATGCATGCCCGCCCAGCGATGAAACTGTTTGAATTGATGCAGGGTTTCGAAGCAGAAGTTTTACTGCGTAATGATGAAGGAACGGAAGCCGAGGCCAACAGCGTTATCGCTCTGCTGATGCTGGATTCAGCCAAAGGGCGTCAGATAGAAGTCGAAGCCACGGGACCACAGGAAGTAGAAGCCCTGGCCGCAGTGATTGCCCTGTTTAATTCAGGGTTTGATGAAGATTAATCGAGTACACAGAACGTAGCCAGTAGGCCGGATAAGGCGTTTACGCCGCATCCGGCAATAACTACGCTAATACAGCTTATTTTCCCGCATAAACGACTCACCACCTAACTGGCGCATTTGGCGCATAATCCACGCCTGGCGGTTACGCACATAACCAGAAGGCGCATTCGCCTTAAAACGCAAAGGATTGGGCAATACTGCCGCCAGCAAGGCCGCTTCAGACAGGCTCAACCGACTGGCCGGTTTATGAAAATACCGTTGCGCCGCCGCCTCCACGCCAAATATCCCATCGCCAAACTCGGCGATATTCAAATAGACGGTCAGAATACGTTTCTTACTCCAGACGGTTTCCATACCCAGCGTTAGCCCGGCTTCAAGGCCCTTACGCACCCAGCTACGTCCATCCCACAAAAAGAGGTTTTTCGCCGTCTGTTGCGATAACGTCGACGCCCCGCGAATGCGGTTTTCATTGCGTTCATTGTGCGCCAGCGCTTTCTCTATGGCGGTGACGTCAAACCCCCAGTGGTCTGGAAACTTCTGGTCCTCCGCAGCAATCACCGCCAGTCCAATCCACGGTGAGATCTCATCCATACTCACCCAGTCCGAGTGCGCCACATAGCCGAAATCACCGGACAGCCATGCGCCCAGCTGTCGCTCGACCATTACCGCCGAGAAAGGCACAGGCATCACGCTGAAAAGTGCGATGCCTCCGCCCCAGAATACGGCGAGGACAACCACCACCCGCAGAAAAATACGTCGCAGAAAGGCGGTTACTCCTTTTCTCATTCAGTCAGCACCAGCACACGCGATACCAGTTTATCGATGCCACTCGCAGCCTGAGCGATATCCTGCGCCAGCATATAGGCAGGCGTGGTGACGATTTTGTTGTCTTCATCGACGACAATGTCATCAACCGGACAAGGCACATGCTCAGCGCCCATCTCTTCCAGCACCTCTGCCGTGTCGATATCAGTGCCGATGGTCAGACGCAGCGGGAAGTCAAAAATTTTAGGTAACATGGCAGGCGCAATGCACATAAACCCCAACGGCTTACCCGCCTGATGCATGGCCACCGCCAGCGCGGCTAAATCGCTGTCAACCCGGCATTCGCTGCCCTGACTGGCAAAATTGCTCAGATTTTTGGCCGCACCAAACCCACCCGGCACGATCAACGCATCCAGTTCCGATGAGACTGCCTGCGCAAGTGGGCGAATATCGCCACGTGTGATACGCGCGGCTTCAATCAGCACATTGCGAGTTTCCAGCATCGGCTCGCCGGTCAGATGATTAATCACATCCGCTTGTTGTTTATCTGGTGCGAAACAGACAGCCTGAGCGCCGTTGCGGGCAATGGCCAGAAGCGTGAGAACAGTTTCATGGATCTCTGCACCGTCATACACGCCGCATCCGCTGAGCACGACACCCACTTTTTTCATCGTAATACTCCTTTCTCAACTGGCTGAAACATATTAGTTATTATGATTTAAATGCTACGCTTCACACATTTAACTGATTCATGTAACAAATTATTTAAGATTTGCTATCTTAACTGCGTGCGGCCTGAAAAATAGGGCTGCGCCTTTGTACACAATGACAATAATTTACGGCGCAGCCACGATTTCCCTGGTGTTGGCGCAGTATTCGCGCACCCCGGTCAAGCCGGGGTCATTTTTTTTCCACGCTCGCCACCCAGGCTTTTAGTACCGCCACGTCGTGCTGCCACTCCTGCTTCATCTCTTCAATCCATTCAGCAACGTTAT
The DNA here is from genome assembly GCF_005281355.1 of Citrobacter sp. wls615. NCBI lineage: Bacteria > Pseudomonadati > Pseudomonadota > Gammaproteobacteria > Enterobacterales > Enterobacteriaceae > Citrobacter > Citrobacter sp. wls615. The sequence continues at coordinate 47,137 of NZ_SZXM01000062.1, forward strand.
CTTCCCAGGCTGGAAGATCTGGCGACTGGATTTGCTGACCTAACTGTTGCAGATGACGCAGCCCCACCGAACCTGCCGCACCTTTAATTTTATGACCTTCCTCAACCACGCCTTTTTTATCACGTGCAGTCAGATTGGATTCCAGCACGCTCAAATATCCCGGCATCATTTTCTCAAACACCGCCAGCCCGTCGGTAATTAACTTCGGACCCACCAGCTCGAGGTATTGTTCCAACATAGGAATATCTAACAGCGCTTGCGATTTACTGCTCTCTTCAGATGTCACAGTGCTCTCCTCTTTGTTTCGGGTATCCCAGTATTTTTTGATCATGGCGGTTAAAGCCGGGACTGACAGCGGCTTACTCAGCACGTCGTCCATTCCCGCCTCCAGATACTCTTTTTTATCTTTCAGAACGTTGGCGGTAAGGGCCACCAGCGGCGGCAAGTCTTCACGCGAGTATTTTTGCGTCAACTCGCGGGAGATATCCAGCCCAGTCATATCCGGTAGCTGAATATCCAGTAATACCAGGTCATATTCACCCGGCGTGAACATTTCCAGCGCGGCTTTCCCGGTCATCGCGACATCCACGCTGTTGCCTAATTTTTCCAGCACGGAGCGCGCAACAATAACGTTCAGCTCAATGTCTTCTACCAGCAGCACATTCAGGGCTGGCAGCGGCAGTTCATCGTCTTCAAAAGCATCTTCAATCTCTTCCGCTACCGCAGGGGCATGCACGGTTAGCGTAAAGATGGACCCTTTTCCTGCCTGGCTGGAAACCGTAATATCACCGCCCATGTTTTTCGCCAGACGCTTCGACACGGCCAAACCAATCCCGGTCCCCGTAGCCGGTTTACCGCCGTTACTGTCCTTCACCTGATAATACATAGCGAAGATTTTATCCTGCTCATCCTGCGGAATGCCGATGCCGGAATCTTCAACTTCGAAATGCAGCATATTCCCCTGGTCATAGCGCGCCCGCACGGTCACCTGCCCCTGCTGGGTAAACTTCACGGCGTTGCTGATCAGATTCCACAGGATCTGACGCAGACGCGTTCCGTCGGTAATGACCTTATGCGGCAGCGGTAACGTCGGCTCAAGCACAAAGCGCAGCCCTTTTTGCTGCGCCTGTAGGCCAGAGAGGTTTTCCAGATCCGCCATAAAGCTGGTGAAATCGATCGGCTGGTTATCGAGCTGGACTTTACGTCGCTCCATCTTATCCATATCGATAATATCGTTGAAAATATTCCCCAGCGTCACAGCAGAGACGTGGATTGTTTTCAGGTATTTTTCCTGTTCCGCGGTCAGATCCGTATCCAGCAGGATCCGGCTTAAGCCGACAATGCCGTTAAGCGGGGTGCGCAGCTCGTGGCTGATGGTAGAAATAAAGGTGGTCTTATCGCGGCTGGCGCGCTCAAGCGCGTCCTGATAACGCTTACGCTCGGTAATATCGCGCCCAAAGCCCATCAGACCATGTCGTTTACCTACGCGGTCATAGTAAGGCACTTTACGAATTTCAAAGCAGGCTTTGCGTCCATCCGGGTAGTCCAGCCACTGTTCATAAGTGAGCGAGACGTTATGACGAAACACCTTCTCGTCGGTCTCAATAACTTTTTCCGCCGCCTCAGGGGAGTAAACGTCAGCCGGTTTTAAATTCACCAGTTGCTTTTCACTCTTGCCGGTCAGCAGCTCCATGGCGCGGTTACAGCCGGAAAATTCTTTATCTTCATTACGATAAAAGACCAGATCCGGCGAGGCATCAAGGAAAGAGCGTAAAAATGAAGACTGTTGCTCAAGCTGAATCTGCGCCTCTTCGCGCTCTTTGATTTCGACCTTCAGCTGTTCAAACGTTTCCTGGCGCTCCGCTTCGGCTTTTTCACGCTCAACAATTTCCTGATTGAGCTGGGCAATATTATCTTTCAACTGCACATTGAGCTTGAGATCGCGCTCGCGCATCTCTTCCAGCTTTTGCACCAGTCGTGACAGACGCTGCCGGGACTCCTCCAGTTGCTCCACCACCACTGACAAAAAATAGACGGCCCAGGGGGTAATTAACAGACCAAAAAAGATAGAGCGGATGACATCAATGCTTTCTACCTGGCCATGCAGCACCATGGTGACAGCCATTTGCACCACAATTGCCAACACCACCAAAGCCAGCGCTAATAGCAGCGAAAAGCGCACCAGACCTAACTTCATCATCAGGTCGACGTAATATTGCGCCAGCATACGGATTTGCTTCATAGAGGGTTCCTTCACGACAACTTGGCACAATAATACTCAATTCTCAGCGTGACGTTGAAGATTGTGCAAGAAATGCGGAGGTTATCGGTGAAATGACCGCGGAGAGGCCATCGTAGGCCTGATAAGCAAAGCGCCATCAGGCAAGCAGGCGCAGATTGCCGGATGTCGGCTTTGCCTTATCCGGCCTACGGAGAGTTAGTTCTCAGGCTGTACCCATGGCGTACCGAGCGCCGAGCCTTGCACACCGTACTTGTTAAGGTACTTATCCAGTTCGACCATGCCGGTCCAGCGGTTTTCACACCATAGCGGTGCCAACAGCGTTGGGCGGCGCGCGCTGGCGGAAATTCGATGATAAATCACCTCTGGCGGCGTATGACGGATCATCTCCCCGGCGGTAACCGTATAGTCGTCCAGTTCAATTCCGTTCAGCCGCCCGGCTTCCCAGGCTTTCGCCATCGTACTGCCTTTCACAATATGCAGCGGGTGCAGCTTAATACCGTCAACACCCGTCTCCACTACACGTTCCATGGTTTGCAGGCATTCTGCCTGCCCTTCTCCCGGCAGACCGACAATCAGGTGCGAGCACACTTTCAGCCCACGCTCGCGTGCCAGTCGCGTAGTGCGTTGGTAGCAGGCAAAATCATGGCCGCGGTTAATACGATGCAGGGTTTTGTCATGCGCAGTTTGCAAACCGAGTTCCAGCCATACCTCATAGCCGAGGTCTTTATACTCGCAAAGCAGATCGAGTACCGCATCCGGCACACAGTCGGGGCGCGTCCCAACGCATAACCCGACGATACTGGCCTGGCTAACCGCCTGCTGATACATCGAACGCAGCACCTGCACTTCAGCAAAGGTGCTGGTATAGGCCTGGAAATAGGCCAGATAGCGTTTCGCGCGATTGACCAGATGCGCCTGATGCTCAAGCTGCTCGGCAATAGAATGGTGCTGCTGTGCTTCATCGGCAAACGAGGCGACATTGCAGAAAGTACATCCACCACGTCCGATGGTGCCATCACGATTTGGACAGCTAAAGCCGCCGTGAAGCGTGAGTTTATGAACCTTTTGCCCGTAACGGCGAGAAAGATCCCCACCAAACATATTGACTAATTTCTGTAACTGCATAATCTGGTAGACCGCGCCTTGAAAAGAGGCCAAAGCCTGCCATTTTTTGCCCCAGTCGGCGATGACCTGGATCAATCGCCCTGGCGTGCCTTTATTCATTGCATAACAAATCAAAATAATCGAAATTTCATTCATTAAAAATGAAATTACTTTTCCTTATATCCGACTGTTTTTTTTATCTTCTTATACTCTCGGCATAAAAACAGTATCTTTAAGACGCCAAAACTCCAAAAACCAGCATAAAATGCCAAGCATAGCGATAAACAAAGGGAGGACGGGGGATATACAGCCTTTCTGACAGTGAGACAGATCACACTTCGCTCTCCATTCTCCTTGCGTTAAATCAATGTAAAAAAGCCTTAATTTTCAACATATTCATAAAGTTAATCGCCCTATAGCACATTTTTGCATAAATAAGATTGCCATTTGACCTGTGTGTGGATTCCCGATAACGTGGAAATCCGCTGGAAGCTTTCTGGATGAGCAGTCTGCTCATCATATTTATGCAGTAATTGAGATTCCCTCTGAAGCAAGTCCTCAAACTTGTTTGACCTATGCGAAAAGGATAAAGAGGGCGAATGCGAGGTAAGCGTATGACACGCAAACCCCGTCGCCATGCTCTTGGTGTGCCCGTGCGCAACGGTCCAGATGGGAATCCCGCAGAGCCTGGGGAGGTTCACTGATATGTTGTACGATAAATCCCTTGAGAGGGATAACTGTGGTTTCGGCCTGATCGCCCACATAGAAGGCGAACCTAGCCACAAGGTAGTGCGTACCGCCATACACGCACTGGCCCGCATGCAGCACCGTGGCGCAATTCTAGCCGATGGTAAAACCGGCGATGGTTGCGGTTTGCTGTTACAAAAACCTGACCGCTTTTTCCGCATCGTGGCGCAAGAGCGCGGCTGGCGTTTAGCTAAAAACTATGCCGTCGGCATGATCTTTTTAAATAAAGACGCTGAACTGGCTGCGGCTTCTCGTCGCATTGTCGAAGAAGAATTACAGCAGGAGACCCTGTCGATTGTCGGCTGGCGCGACGTGCCGACCAACGAAGGTGTTCTCGGTGAAATCGCCCTCTCCTCCCTGCCTCGTATCGAGCAAATTTTTGTCAACGCCCCTGCGGGCTGGCGTCCACGTGATATGGAGCGCCGCCTGTTCATCGCGCGCCGTCGTATCGAAAAACGCCTCCAGGACGATAAAGACTTCTACGTCTGTAGCTTGTCGAACCTGGTCAATATCTATAAAGGTCTGTGTATGCCGGCGGATCTGCCGCGCTTTTACCTGGACCTGGCGGACCTGCGTCTGGAATCGGCCATCTGCCTGTTCCACCAGCGCTTCTCCACCAATACCGTACCGCGCTGGCCGCTGGCGCAACCGTTCCGCTACCTGGCGCATAACGGTGAAATCAACACCATCACCGGCAACCGCCAGTGGGCACGCGCACGTACCTATAAATTCCAGACGCCACTGATCCCTGACCTGCACGACGCCGCACCGTTCGTTAACGAAACCGGCTCCGACTCCAGCTCAATGGATAACATGCTGGAACTGCTGCTGGCTGGCGGGATGGACATTATTCGCGCCATGCGTTTACTGGTGCCGCCGGCCTGGCAGAACAACCCGGATATGGACCCGGAGCTGCGCGCGTTCTTTGACTTTAACTCCATGCACATGGAGCCGTGGGATGGCCCGGCGGGCATTGTTATGTCCGACGGCCGCTTTGCCGCCTGTAACCTTGACCGTAACGGCCTGCGTCCGGCGCGCTACGTCATCACCAAAGACAAGCTGATTACCTGCGCCTCTGAAGTTGGGATCTGGGATTATCAGCCGGATGAAGTCGTCGAGAAAGGTCGCGTCGGCCCTGGCGAGCTGATGGTTATCGACACCCGCAGCGGGCGCATTCTGCACTCTGCCGAAACCGACAATGACCTGAAAAGCCGCCACCCGTACAAAGAGTGGATGGAGAAAAACGTTCGTCGTCTGGTGCCGTTCGAAGAGCTGGCTGACGATCAGGTCGGCAGCCGCGAGCTGGACGATGATACCCTCGCCAGCTACCAGAAACAGTTTAACTACAGTGCCGAAGAGCTGGATTCCGTGATCCGCGTACTCGGTGAAAACGGCCAGGAAGCGGTCGGTTCCATGGGGGATGATACCCCGTTTGCCGTGCTGTCCAGCCAGCCGCGCATCATTTATGACTACTTCCGCCAGCAGTTCGCGCAGGTGACTAACCCGCCTATCGACCCGCTGCGTGAAGCGCACGTTATGTCGCTGGCCACCAGCATCGGTCGCGAGATGAATGTCTTCTGCGAAGCGGAAGGTCAGGCACACCGTCTGAGCTTTAAATCGCCGATCCTGCTGTACTCCGATTTCACCCAGCTCACCACCATGAAAGAGGAGCATTATCGCGCTGACCGTCTGGATATCACCTTCGACGTGACCGAAACCACGCTCGAAGAGACCGTCAAAGCCTTGTGCGATAAGGCGGAACAGATGGTACGTAACGGCACGGTACTGCTGGTGCTCTCTGACCGTAATATCGCAAAAAACCGTCTGCCGGTTCCGGCACCAATGGCCGTGGGCGCAGTGCAAACGCGTCTGGTAGAACAAAGCCTGCGTTGCGACGCCAACATCATCGTTGAAACGGCGAGCGCCCGTGACCCGCACCACTTCGCGGTACTGCTCGGCTTTGGCGCGACAGCCATTTATCCGTATCTGGCGTATGAAACGCTGGGGCGTCTGATCGACACTCAGGCGATTGCCAAAGATTACCGGACCGTGATGCTGAACTACCGTAACGGCATCAACAAAGGTCTGTACAAAATCATGTCCAAAATGGGCATCTCAACCATCGCCTCTTACCGCTGCTCGAAGCTGTTTGAAGCCGTTGGTCTGCATGATGATGTCGTGGCGCTGTGCTTCCAGGGCGTAGTCAGCCGCATCAGCGGCGCAGGGTTTGTCGACTTCCAGCAGGATCTGCTAAACCTCTCGAAACATGCCTGGCTGGCGCGGAAACCTATTAGCCAGGGCGGTTTGCTGAAGTACGTCCACGGCGGTGAATACCACGCTTACAACCCGGACGTGGTGCGCACACTGCAACAGGCAGTACAAAGCGGCGAATACAGCGACTATCAGGAATATGCCAGGCTGGTCAATGAGCGTCCGGCGGCCACGCTGCGCGATCTGCTGGCGATTACGCCCGGCGATGAAGCCGTGAGCATTGACGAGGTAGAACCCGCGAGCGAATTATTTAAACGCTTTGATACAGCAGCCATGTCTATCGGCGCATTAAGCCCGGAAGCACACGAGGCGTTGGCGGAAGCGATGAACAGCATCGGTGGTAACTCTAACTCTGGCGAAGGCGGCGAAGATCCTACGCGTTATGGCACCAACAAGGTATCGCGTATTAAGCAGGTGGCTTCCGGTCGCTTTGGCGTAACCCCGGCGTACCTGGTCAACGCCGACGTCATTCAGATTAAAGTCGCTCAGGGCGCGAAACCGGGCGAAGGCGGTCAGTTGCCGGGTGATAAAGTTACCCCGTACATCGCTAAACTGCGCTATTCAGTGCCGGGCGTGACGCTGATCTCCCCGCCGCCGCACCACGATATCTACTCTATCGAGGACTTAGCGCAGCTGATTTTCGACCTCAAACAGGTCAACCCGAAAGCGATGATCTCGGTGAAGCTGGTTTCTGAACCAGGCGTCGGCACCATCGCCACCGGCGTGGCAAAAGCCTATGCAGACCTCATCACCATCGCTGGCTACGACGGCGGCACCGGCGCAAGCCCGCTCTCCTCGGTGAAATATGCGGGCTGCCCATGGGAGCTGGGTCTGGTGGAGACCCAGCAGGCGCTGGTCGCCAACGGTCTGCGTCACAAGATTCGTCTGCAGGTCGATGGCGGTCTGAAAACTGGCGTGGATATCATTAAAGCGGCGATTCTCGGCGCGGAAAGCTTCGGTTTCGGCACCGGTCCAATGGTCGCGCTGGGCTGTAAATATCTGCGTATTTGCCATCTGAACAACTGCGCAACCGGCGTGGCAACTCAGGACGACAAACTGCGTAAGAACCACTATCACGGTCTGCCGTTCAAAGTGACCAACTACTTTGAATTTATCGCCCGCGAAGTGCGCGAGCTGATGGCCGAGCTGGGCGTGAAACGTCTGGTGGATCTGATTGGTCGTACCGACCTGCTCAAAGAGCTGGAAGGGTTTACCGCCAAGCAACAGAAACTGGAACTGTCTCGTCTGCTGGAAACCGCCGAGCCGCATCCTGGTAAGGCGTTGTTCTGCACCGAGAACAACCCGCCGTTTGATAACGGCGTACTGAACGCACAGCTCCTGCAACAAGCAAAACCGTATGTCGACGAGCGCCAGAGCAAAACCTTCTGGTTCGATATCCGCAACACCGACCGTTCCGTGGGTGCGTCGCTGTCTGGCTATATTGCCCAGACCCACGGCGATCAGGGGCTGGCATCTGACCCGATTAAAGCACACTTCAACGGTACTGCGGGCCAGAGCTTTGGCGTGTGGAACGCGGGCGGCGTGGAGCTGTATCTGACCGGCGATGCCAACGACTATGTCGGTAAAGGCATGGCGGGCGGCCTGCTGGCAGTGCGTCCTCCGGTTGGCTCGGCTTTCCGTAGCCATGAGGCGAGCATCATCGGTAACACCTGCCTGTACGGCGCCACCGGCGGTCGTCTGTTTGCAGCAGGCCGTGCGGGCGAGCGCTTTGCGGTGCGTAACTCCGGCGCTATCACCGTGGTGGAAGGTATCGGCGACAACGGCTGCGAGTATATGACCGGCGGCATCGTCTGTATTCTCGGTAAAACGGGCGTCAACTTCGGGGCGGGTATGACGGGAGGATTCGCCTACGTACTGGATGAAGACGGTGATTTCCGCAAGCGCGTGAACCCGGAACTGGTGGAAGTGCTGGACGTTGATTCTCTGGCCATTCATGAGGAACACCTGCGCGGTCTGATTACCGAGCACGTGCAACATACCGGCTCTTCACACGGCGAAGAGATCCTGGCTAACTGGCCAGCATTCTCAGCGAAATTCGCGCTGGTAAAACCAAAATCCAGTGATGTGAAAGCACTGTTGGGTCACCGTAGTCGTAGCGCAGCAGAGCTGCGTGTGCAGGCGCAGTAAGGGGTAGCAGCAATGAGTCAGAACGTATACCAATTTATCGACCTGCAGCGCGTTGATCCGCCGAAGAAACCGCTGAAGATCCGTAAGATCGAGTTTATCGAGATCTACGAGCCGTTTTCCGAAGGTCAGGCCAAAGCGCAGGCAGATCGCTGCCTGTCCTGCGGCAACCCGTACTGCGAGTGGAAGTGCCCGGTGCATAACTACATCCCGAACTGGCTGAAGCTGGCCAACGAGGGGCGTATTTTTGAAGCGGCCGAGCTGTCACACCAGACTAACACCCTGCCGGAAGTTTGCGGTCGCGTCTGCCCGCAGGATCGTCTGTGTGAAGGATCCTGTACCCTGAACGACGAGTTCGGCGCGGTGACCATCGGTAACATCGAGCGCTATATCAACGATAAAGCGTTCGAAATGGGCTGGCGTCCGGATATGACCGGTGTGCGCCAGACGGACAAACGCGTGGCGATTATCGGTGCGGGTCCGGCGGGCCTGGCCTGCGCTGATGTGCTAACCCGCAACGGCGTGAAGGCGGTGGTGTTTGATCGTCATCCGGAGATCGGTGGTCTGCTGACCTTCGGCATCCCGGCTTTCAAGCTGGAGAAAGAGGTCATGACCCGCCGCCGTGAAATCTTCACCGGCATGGGTATTGAGTTCAAACTCAATACCGAAGTGGGTCGCGACGTACAGCTCGACGACCTGCTGAAGGATTACGACGCGGTGTTCCTCGGCGTGGGTACTTACCAATCCATGCGCGGTGGGCTGGAAAACGAAGACGCTTCCGGCGTATTCGACGCCCTGCCGTTCCTGATCGCCAATACCAAACAGTTAATGGGCTTTGGCGAAAGCAGCGACGAGCCGTACATCAGCATGGAAGGCAAACGCGTCGTCGTTCTCGGCGGGGGCGATACCGCGATGGACTGTGTGCGCACCTCGATTCGCCAGAACGCAGCGCACGTAATCTGCGCCTATCGCCGCGACGAAGAGAACATGCCGGGCTCCAAACGCGAGGTGAAAAACGCGCGTGAAGAAGGCGTGGAATTCCAGTTCAACGTACAGCCGTTAGGTGTGGAAGTGAATGCCAACGGTAAAGTATGCGGCGTGAAAATGGCGCGTACCGAAATGGGCGAACCGGATGCGAAAGGTCGTCGCCGCGCGGAGATCGTCGCCGGTTCCGAGCACGTTGTACCGGCGGATGCGGTGGTACTGGCGTTTGGTTTCCGTCCGCACAGTATGGAATGGTTGGCAAAACACAGCGTCGAACTGGATTCTCAGGGCCGGATTATCGCTCCGGAACGCAGTGACATCGCCTTCCAGACCAGCAACCCGAAAATCTTCGCCGGTGGCGACATCGTGCGCGGTTCGGATCTGGTGGTCACCGCGATTGCCGAAGGTCGTAAAGCGGCTGACGGGATACTGAATTACCTGGAAGTGTAACTCTTCGAGCTCCCCTGCCACAGCCTGACGCTGATGGATGGGGAGCTAATATTTTTCCGCTTACATGGTCAGCTTACTGGTATTACTCACAGACGAACTTATTCGTTCGCAAACCATGCTGGAAACTCAACTCACACGCGGTGGTTCACTGACGACGGAGAAAAACCAGCAAACCATTAATGCCATGAATAATTATCAAGAAAATATCACACGGAAACGTTTGCTTTATTCTGAGAACTGTATATTATGCGGCGGATTTTTTGGGCAAAATTCATGGAGGCGTTGTGTCGCAGGACAACAATTATAGCCAGGGCCCCGTCCCTCTGGCGGCGCGGAAAGGCGTGATACCACTAACGTTTGTTATGTTGGGGCTCACATTTTTTTCCGCCAGTATGTGGACCGGTGGCACACTCGGTACCGGTCTTTCTTATAATGATTTCTTCCTGGCAGTTCTCTTCGGTAATCTTCTCCTCGGTATTTACACTGCATTTCTCGGTTTCATCGGCGCAAAAACAGGGCTCTCAACCCACCTTCTGGCGCGTTACTCATTTGGGGTGAAAGGCTCCTGGCTTCCTTCACTGCTATTAGGCGGTACCCAGGTGGGTTGGTTTGGCGTGGGTGTGGCCATGTTTGCCATTCCGGTTGGCAAAGCGACGGGAATTGACGTCAATATCCTGATTGCGGTTTCCGGTCTGCTGATGACGATGACCATCGTTTTTGGCATCTCGGCACTGACCATTTTATCTATCATCGCCGTGCCCGCCATCGTCATTCTTGGCAGCTACTCCGTCTGGCTGGCGGTAAGCGATGTCGGCGGTTTAGTCCATTTAAAAGCGATTGTGCCGCAAACGCCGCTTAATTTCTCCACCGCTCTGGCGCTGGTGGTAGGCTCGTTTGTCAGCGCCGGGACGTTAACCGCCGACTTCGTTCGCTTTGGCCGCAATGCCAAAGGCGCGGTGCTAATTGCCATGATCGCTTTTTTCCTCGGCAACTCGTTGATGTTTATCTTCGGGGCTGCGGGCGCTGCCGCTGTCGGGCAAGCGGATATTTCTGACGTGATGATAGCCCAGGGCCTGCTGCTGCCAGCGATTGTGGTACTCGGCCTGAATATCTGGACCACCAATGACAACGCGCTGTATGCATCAGGTCTGGGCTTTGCCAATATTACCGGCCTTTCCAGCCGTACGCTGTCGGTGGCTAACGGCATTATTGGCACACTCTGCGCGCTGTGGCTTTACAATAACTTTGTTGGCTGGCTAACATTTCTGTCGGCAGCGATTCCACCGATTGGCGGGGTAATTATCGCCGACTATCTGCTGAACCATCGCCGATATGCCGATTTCAGCAAAGCACGATTTATGACCGTCAACTGGATAGCTATTTTGTCCGTTGCACTGGGCATCGCCGCCGGTCACTATATTCCCGGTATTGTGCCAGTCAACGCCGTACTCGGCGGCGTATTCAGCTATATCCTGCTGAATCCACTTTTCAATCGCAGCCTTGCTAAATCACCAGAGGTCAGCCATGCAGAACAATAACATCACCATCCGTCAGGCGCGTTTACAGGGACGCGAAGGATTGTGGCAGCTCACGATTGAAAACGGGCGCTTCAGCCGGATTGAGCCTCAGGACGCAGCTGCATTGCCGCAAGGCGAAGTACTTGATGCCGAGGGCGGTCTGGCAATCCCACCTTTCGTTGAGCCACATATTCATCTGGATACCACGCAAACCGCGGGTGAGCCGAGCTGGAACCAGTCAGGTACGTTGTTTGAGGGCATTGAGCGCTGGGCCGAGCGTAAGGCAATGCTGACTCACGAAGACGTCAAAGCGCGCGCGATGCAGACCCTGAAATGGCAGATGGCGAACGGTATCCAGTATGTCCGTACCCACGTTGACGTTTCCGATCCTACGCTAACGGCTTTGAAAGCCATGCTGGAAGTGAAGCAGGAGGTTGCGCCGTGGGTAGAGCTGCAAATTGTCGCATTCCCGCAAGAAGGTATTCTGTCTTATCCCAACGGTGAAGCGCTGTTAGAAGAGGCCGTGCGTTTGGGAGCCGACGTCATCGGCGCGATTCCCCACTTTGAATTTACGCGTGAATATGGCGTGGAGTCGCTGCACAAAATCTTCGCCCTGGCGCAAAAATACGACCGACTTATCGATGTGCACTGCGACGAAATTGACGATGAGCAATCACGCTTTGTTGAAACCGTCGCAGCGCTGGCGCATCGCTACAATATGGGCGAGCGCGTGACCGCCAGTCATACCACGGCAATGCACTCCTATAACGGCGCATATGCTTCCCGTCTTTTCCGCCTGTTAAAAATGTCCGGTATTAACTTCGTGGCGAATCCGCTGGTCAATATTCACCTGCAAGGACGCTTTGACACTTATCCTAAACGCCGCGGCGTCACGCGTGTCAAAGAGATGCTGGAAGCGGAGATTAACGTCTGCTTTGGTCATGATGACGTCTTCGATCCGTGGTATCCATTAGGCACCGCAAATATGTTACAGGTGCTGCATATGGGTTTACACGTGTGCCAGTTGATGGGGTATGGGCAGATAAATGATGGACTGAATCTGATCACTACCCACAGCGCGAAAACTCTGCACCTGCAGGACTATGGCCTGAGCGTGGGGAACTCGGCGAATCTGGTGATTTTACCGGCTGAAAATGGATTTGACGCGGTTCGTCGCCAGACGCCTGCACGATATTCTATTCGTCACGGGCGAGTCATTGCCGAGACGGTCCCCAGCCAGACCATGCTGCATTTGACGCAGCCGGAAGCGGTGACGTTTAAGCGCTAAATTGTTATATCCCGTGTCGGATGGCGCAAACCTTGTCATCCGACACGTCTCTCTCATCGTCAGGCGTGTAATAAGCTGGCGCGCACCTTAATCACAACTTTTTTGATTTCCCCTGGCTCCTCCACCGCACAACCCGGTTTATGCGGCTCACCCGGCATAAAAATTGCGAATCTTCCCGGCTTTAAGGTGAGCGCCTGCTCATCGGCAATGTGATTGCACAGCTGATAATCGTCCTCAGCATGCCTTTCTTCGCACTGGCGAGCAGAATCGGTCATCCCGAACAGAATGCGTTCTTCACCGGACAACAGCACCTGAATGTCAATGTACTGCTGATGCAGCTCCGCTTTCTTTTGCTCCGGGCTCTGCGTGGCGAACTGCATGACGTTCATAAAAATATTATCGCCCTGCAGCTCATAGCGTCCTGGTGGTTTCTCCTGCGGTCTTGCCGCAACGGCCAGCGTTAGTGCTTCCTGTAATACCGGATGTAATCCGGAAGAAGGTAGTGAACGCAATTCATCTGTGATCATCATTATTCTCCCCGGGCCAACAGCGCGGCCCCCAATAATCCAGCGTCATGACGGTAATGCGCCGCCAGTAACTCCACGTGATAGGCCGCAGGCTCTTCTGCCAGATAATGTTCCACCAGCGCCAGATACCCTTCAGCCAGCCCAACGCTGCCGCCAATGACCACGCACTGGCAATCGGTCGTGGCCTTCACATCGGCGACAAGCCTTGCCAATGTTCGCGCTGAGCGATGGATCAACCGGCTGGCCTGCTCATCCCCCTGCCCGGCACGGCTAAAAATAGTTTTTGCGTCGCATCCGGCAAGCGCGCCTTCGGCAGCCGCCGCGATCCCTCGACCGGATGCGATCGCCTCAACGCAGCCCACCCGCCCGCAGCCGCACACGGGGCCATGCGGATCGGCCAGCGTGTGTCCCAGATGCCCGGCCAGACCGCCGACTCCGGTCAGCAGTTTCCCTGCACTCACGACTCCGCCGCCCACGCCGGTGGAAACGGTAATAAACACCATATCGCGGTACTCGCCGCCAAGCGCATGATACTCAGCCCACGCCGCGGCCTGCGCGTCATTGACCGCCAGCGTCGGCAAACCTGTGAGATCTTTTAGCGTTTGCCGCAACGGAAAATGCAGCAACCCGCCGAGGTTATATGGATTCAGCGCCAGCAGAGAACCCTCACGGATAATCCCCGTCGAGGCGATCGCCACCCGCTTCACCTGCTCTTGTAGCGGCGCAATCAGTGCCTGTAACGCGGCGCGCAGCGCATCCGGCGTTTTGCTGGCAGGTGTTGGCAATTCGCGCCGTTCGCGGATTCGCAGGTTGCTGTCCACCAGCGCTGCAGCCAGTTTGGTGCCACCGATATCAATCGCCAGCGTAGTCATGACGCAGCCTTCTGCTTCGCGGTGATAATCTTTTTATCCCGTTGCTTAAATAACGACATCGTTCTTCCCTTTCGCTAGTTGCCCGGTTTAGCGCCGGGCAACCCGATTAACTTTTGGATTTCACCATGGTGCTTTTGTCACCGCCGAACGGCACGGCCCCGCTAAACGGTCGACCATCGATGGCGTCATGCGTACGTAACGCTTCAGGACGCAGCCAGCGCTGTACGCGGGACGGCATATCGAGACCAATCAGCAGGATCACCACAAATGTCAGGCCGAAGGAGAGCGATCCCAACGCGGTTCCCAGATCCAGACGTTGTGCAATCAGTGCGCCGATGATCGGTGCCAGTGCCCCGCCAAGCGCCCCAACGTTGTAGGTGAAGCCCAGACCCGCAGCTCGCTGGTCGGTATCGAAATAGCCACCAATTAATTTCGGTAAGATCCCGGAGATCCCCTGACCGAGCATTTGCTGGAAAAACAGCAGCAAACCCAGGACCCAGACGTTTGAACCACCGATCGCAAATACCGGAATAATCAGTAGCTGCGAGGCCAGGAGACTGCAGACATAGGCTTTACGGGTGCCCAGCCAGTCGCCAAGAAACCCACCGACGCAACAGCCGACCGCCGCGCCAAAGCCGCTGAAGAAGAGCACTCTGGCAACCGTTGAGGGGTCATACATGAGTTCGGTTTTCAGATATGTAGGCAGCAGCGCCTGAATCGGCCACGAGTAAAGGAAGGCGAACAGCACGACGACCATCAGCATGACGCCCGTGGGCCAACGCTTACCGCTGCTTTGCACCATAAAGCTAATGAAGATAAATGCGCATATCAGCCCGAGTATCGCCACGATAGCCGCATTTTGCAGATTGCCCGCAAAGCAGAACCACAGCGCGGTTGCAGCAGCGAGAGTCATCAGAATATTGATAACCCGATGTTCGCCCCGATAGAGAATGTCCACCATCGTACGCACCGGCGCTTTGCCTTCGTGTTTCTCTTTCCAGTCTTCCGCTTCCGGAATATTTTTACGCAGCCAGAGGGCGAAGATAATCGGCAGAATGCCGATGAAGAACAGCGCGCGCCATCCCCAGACCGGGACCACCAGGCTGTAAACCTGGGCGGCGACCACTGCGCCAACGGAGAAGCCGGAGATCAGGAAACCACTGGCTTTGTTACGCAGGTGTTTAGGCCAGCTTTCAATGACATAGGTGGCACTGGATCCGTACTCGCCAGCCATCCCCATCCCGATAACCAGGCGAGCGATAAACATGGTGGTGTAGCCTGGCGCGAAGCCGCAAGCCAGCGTCCCGACAGAGAACAGAATGATGCTGGTGACCATCGCCAGACGGCGTCCGTAACGGTCGCCCATGGCCCCCAACATTAACCCGCCAAACCAGCGGGAGATAAAGGCGGCTGAGATCAAACTGGCAGCCTGCACCGTCGTCAGACCGAATTCACCTTGAACTTCGGTCAGCACAAGGGCGATTAACACAAAATCAAAACCATCAAGTAAATATCCCAGCCAGGCGGCGGAAAATGCCCGCCATTGCGCCCGATTGAGATGGCGATACCACGGGATGCTCTGGGTAGAAGTACTCATTTTACTCTCCCGACGATTTTTGTTGTTGTGCCGGATAGCGGCTTTGTCTTATCCGGCCTACGGTCGAAAATCCAGGCCGGGCGAGCAAAGCTCCCCGGCGACCCGCGATTACGCCTTTTCCGCCAGCAGTTGGTTAGCCAGCGCTTTCAGTTCTGGCAGATAGCGTTCATCTACCGAGGCAAACGGCTTACGACACAGCGGAACAGAAATCACGTCCATATAGTGCAGTACCGTTTTCAGGCCGCGGAACACGCCAACCTTAATGAGCAGATCGATAACCTTATTGCACTCAGTTTGCAGCTTTTGTGCCGTCCGAATGTCGCCTTCTTTGAGTGCTTTCACAATTCCCTGATAACGCCATCCCATGATGTTGTAAGTGCTACCGATACCGCCATCTGCACCCGCCAGCAAACCAGAAGCGAAGATCTCGTCATAACCGTTATAAAGCACCAGATCGGGATGAGCGCGGCGGATCTGTTCCATCTGATAGAGATCGCCGGAAGTTTGCTTCAGCGCGCCAACGCCAGGTAGCGTCACCAGCGTGTTGATCTGATCCAGCGTCAGTTTTACGCCGCTCAGCGCTGGGATGTTATAGACCACCATCGGCAATCCATTCGCCGAATCAATGATTGCGCGGTAGTGATCGCAGTGTTCTTCAAAACTGAACGGATAGTAAAACGGCGTGACGGCTGAAACCGCATCAAAGCCGTAGCGATGCGCGGCGCTCGCCAGTTGCTGGCTCTCTTCGGTACTCACCGTGCCAACGTGGGCGATAAGCGTCACCTTGCCTTTCGCTTCTTCGGCAACAATTTCCAGCACCTGCTCTCTTTCAACGCGGTTTTGGACAAAGGCCTCGCCCGTAGAGCCACCGACATAGAGCCCATCAATACCCTGGCCAATGTTGAAACGCACCAGCCGGCGCAGACTCTCAACATCCAGCCGCTGTTGGTTATCGAATGGGGTTAACAACGCTGGCATTACGCCTTTTAGATCTCTTGCCATAACTACCTCTGTCGATGATTAGTGTTATCTGACTGCATACCTTTATACCTGTTATACCAGATCAAATAAGCAGCAATACAATACAGAACGCTTATAGTGCGATCTGCTTCACTAAACGATCGTCAGGATCGCGATCACTTACGCAATTTTTTACTTTTGCTGAAAGCGTGCCAGGTCGCGGAAACGCTGTTGAGGTGTTCTTGCAGTGCGCGGTCAGCTTCTTCAGGATCGCGCTGGCGAATTGCCTCGACAATGGCGATATGCTGCTGATAACTCACGTTGTTGTGCTCATACAACTCTTGATCGGCAACGGTCGGGCGGGCAGCAATCAGCCAGTCTAACAGCGCAACATGGATCGCCATAAAGATGGGATTGCCCGGGATCTCCGCCAGCACACGGTGAAAATCAACGTCCGAGCGAATGAATAGCGTATTGTCATCCAGCGACTGGCTGTTGATCTCCAGTGCTTTCACCAGTCTGGCGATTTGCTCGTCAGTGGCGTGTTCTGCGGCGTATCGTACCAGGCTGGATTCAAAGAACAGTCGCAGCTGCTCGAAGTGGGCAATGCCGCCGGGATGCGCGAGGAAATCTTTGGCCATACCGGACAGCTCGCTAATAATGGTATCAGCCGAAGGACGCGAAACGCGGGCGCGCTCGCCGTTGTTGATTTGTACCAGGCCTTTGCGTTTTAACGCTGCCAGCGCTTCTCGTACAGAAGGACGACCCACGTTAAAGAAGGCCATCAGCTCCCGCTCAGACGGCAGCTGTTCTCCCTCGCCAAATTCCCGACGACGGATCATCTGCTCCAGTTCTTCTTCAACCATCTCAGACAGTTTTTTACGCGCCAGCGGGCGATTGCGTAAGCTACGGCCAATGGTGGATGGAGAGTCTTCAGCTTGCGAATCAAATGCGTTCATAGGGCCTATTCAGCTAAGTCGTGGTGACAAACAACAGCGGGTTTATCCTAACACAGGATCGAAAGCAGGGTGAAATGATGGTCATCCAGACAGGCTGACTTATGAATAATATATTTATTATTCATATTATATTTAGCTTGAACATGCCGATTACCTTTAATTAAACAAGGCTATATCGGCTTCGTGAGATTTCCGAATATGAATTTGAGAATTTATCATAACCCACTATTTTATAACATAAAATAAATTAACCATTGCGTTAAAAATAAGATATCCACTCCATAAAAAGTGTCCAGAAAAATATAACATCCGTTTTGACAACAGCATTATTACCGGATTTATCATCTTCCCTGGCATGGAGTGAAACAATGTTCGGCATCATTATCTCTGTCATCGTTTTATTAACGATGGGTTACTTGATCCTCAAAAACTACAAACCCCAGGTCGTGCTGGCAGCAGCCGGGATCTTCCTGATGATCTGCGGCGTCTGGCTGGGTTACGGCGCGCTGGTCGCTGACGATAAAAGTAGCGGCTATCTACTGGTCGATATTTACAACGAAATTCTGCGTATGCTCTCAAATCGGGCGGCAGGGCTGGGTTTATCTATCATGGCGGTGGGTGGTTATGCCCGTTATATGGACAGGATGGGGGCCAGCAGAGCGATGGTTAGCCTGTTAAGCCGACCGCTTAAGCTGATCCGTTCCCCCTATGTCGTGCTGGCCGCCACCTATGTGATTGGTCAGATCATGGCGCAGTTCATTACCAGCGCTTCCGGGTTAGGCATGCTACTGATGGTGACGCTTTTCCCAACGCTGGTCAGTCTTGGCGTGAGTCGATTATCCGCGGTTGCGGTCATTGCCACCTCGATGTCGATTGAATGGGGCATTCTGGAAACCAACTCTATTTTTGCCGCGCAGGTCGCGGGCATGAAAATCGCCACCTACTTCTTCCATTACCAGCTCCCCGTCGCTTCATGCGTCATTATCGCTGTCGCCATTGCGCATTTTTTCGTACAGCGCCGATTTGATAAAAAAACGTTACCGGAAAACAACGGGTTCGCTGAACAAAAGACGCTGGAAGATGTACCCCCGCTGTATTACGCCATTTTACCGGTGATGCCGCTGATCCTGATGTTGGGTTCGCTGTTGCTGGCACATATGGGATTAATGCAGGCAGAACTGAATCTGGTAGTGGTGATGCTCATGAGCATGACGCTGACCATGTTTGTCGAATTCCTGCATAAACATAATCTGCGCGAAACAATGGATGATGTGCAGGCTTTTTTTGACGGCATGGGGACACAGTTTGCCAACGTTGTCACACTGGTGGTCGCCGGTGAGATCTTTGCCAAAGGGTTGACGACTATCGGGACAGTGGACGCAGTGATTAAAGGCGCGGAACACTCGGGCCTTGGCGGCATCGGCGTGATGATCATCATGGCCGTGGTCATTGCCGCCTGTGCGATCGTCATGGGCTCAGGCAACGCACCGTTTATGTCTTTTGCCAGCCTGATCCCGGATATTGCCGCCGGGCTGCATATTCCGGCAGTAGTGATGATTATGCCGATGCATTTTGCCACTACGCTGGCCCGCGCGGTATCACCCATTACCGCAGTGATCGTCGTGACTTCAGGTATTGCCGGCGTGTCGCCCTTTGAGGTGGTAAAGCGCACCGCTATTCCGATGGCAGTGGGGTTTGTGGTGAATATGATAGTCACCATCGCGCTGTTTTATTGATTGCAGAGCCAGAAAACAGAACAGGCCCGAAAGGGCCTGTTTTCTTATTTCACTCTTTATTTCACTACGCGTAGCGCTGGGCGCCCGTCATCCGGATCGTTGTCGTCGCTGTTGTCAGGCTTATCGCCATCAATGACCGACATGACCGTTTCACTCTCAAAACCAGACGCTTCGTTGTCGTCATCATTTAAGCTGGCGACATCTTCGTCGTAGGCGGCTTCCGGTTCAAACATCGTACCGGCGCCGTTTTCACGAGCATAAATAGCCAGAACTGCAGCCAGCGGGACGGAAACCTGACGCGGCACACCACCGAAGCGCGCGTTAAAGCGTACTTCGTCATTTGTCAGTTCCAGGTTCCCCACCGCGCGCGGTGCAATATTCAGAACTATTTGCCCGTCACGTGCGTATTCCATCGGAACCTGCACGTCCTGGAGCGTCACATCCACCACCAGATGCGGCGTGAGCTGGTTGTCTAACAACCACTCATAGAATGCGCGCAGCAGATACGGACGGCGTGGTGTTAGCTGTGGCAAATCCATACAGGTTAACCCCGGCCCAGACGCATTTCACGTTCAGGCTCAGTCAGAGAAGCCAGGAAAGAATCACGTTCAAAGACGCGAGTCATATAACCTTTCAGTTCTTTCGAACCGGCACCGTTGAATTCAATACCCAGCTGCGGTAAACGCCACAGCAGCGGCGCCAGGTAGCAGTCTACCAGGCTGAACTCATCGCTCAGGAAGTAAGGTTTCTGACCGAATACTGGCGCGATTGCCAGCAGCTCTTCGCGCAGACGCTTACGCGCGACCTCGGCTTCAGAAGCGGAACCGTTCACGATGACGTTCATCAGCGTGTACCAGTCTTTTTCGATACGCTGCATGTACAGGCGGCTTTCACCACGCGCAACCGGGTAAACCGGCATCAGCGGCGGATGCGGGAAGCGCTCATCCAGGTATTCCATAATGATGCGAGATTCCCACAGGGTCAGCTCACGATCCACCAGTGTCGGTACGCTCTGATTCGGGTTGAGGTCGATCAGATCCTGAGGTGGATTGTCCTTCTCCACGTGCTCAATCTCGAAACTAACACCTTTTTCAGCCAGCACGATGCGGACCTGATGGCTATAGATGTCAGTAGGACCAGAAAACAGCGTCATTACCGAACGTTTGTTGGCAGCGACAGCCATGAAAACCTCCAGGTATATTCAGAATTTTTACTGCTACCAGCCACTCAGTGGCCAGCCAGAAGTGATGTCACCCAGACTCAGGAAAGCCATTACTGTTCAAAATACAAACAAAAAATGAGCGATACCTGACATTTGGGCAGAAAATTGGATGATAGTTTACCAGATTTTGTGACCTTTGTGGTGAGTCGATTCTTGAAATGGGGAAAAAGAGGTGGCAATCAGCGGATTACCGTGCTTCCACGGGGAGCAATAGTGATAAAAAAACCCGCCGAAGCGGGTTTTTTCGCAAATTGTTGTCTGCCGAAGCAGAAAGCAATTAACGTTTGGAGAACTGCGGACGACGACGTGCTTTACGCAGACCGACTTTCTTACGTTCAACCTGACGAGCATCACGGGTAACGAAGCCAGCTTTACGCAGTTCGCCACGCAGGGATTCGTCGTACTCCATCAGAGCGCGGGTGATACCGTGACGGATCGCACCAGCCTGACCAGAGATACCACCACCTTTAACAGTGATGTACAGATCCAGTTTCTCAACCATGTCGACCAGTTCCAGCGGCTGACGAACTACCATGCGGGCAGTTTCACGACCGAAGTACTGTTCCAGAGAACGTTGGTTGATTACGATTTTACCACTACCCGGTTTGATGAAAACGCGAGCTGCGGAACTTTTGCGGCGACCAGTGCCGTAGTATTGATTTTCAGCCATTGCCTATAATCCCGATTAGATGTCAAGAACTTGCGGTTGCTGTGCCGCGTGGTTGTGCTCGTTGCCAGCGTAAACTTTCAGTTTACGGAACATAGCACGACCCAGCGGGCCTTTTGGCAGCATGCCTTTAACCGCGATTTCAAGCACACGCTCAGGACGGCGAGCAATCATCTCTTCAAAGGTCGCTTGTTTGATACCACCGATGTGACCGGTGTGGTGATAGTACACTTTGTCAGTACGCTTGTTGCCGGTTACAGCAACTTTGTCAGCGTTCAGAACGATGATGTAATCACCAGTATCTACGTGCGGAGTATATTCCGCTTTGTGCTTACCGCGCAGGCGCAGAGCCAGTTCGGAAGCCAGACGGCCCAGAGTTTTACCGGTCGCGTCAACAACATACCAGTCGCGTTTTACGGTTTCTGGTTTAGCTGTAAAAGTTTTCATTAAAAGCTTACCCAAATAAATAAGTTACACGTTGGTGAACACCCAAACGTTTTGTCAGTTGAGGTTCACACGACATTGTCCAGCAAACCTACCCCTTCGAATAGCCTATGCCGGCGCATAGAAAGTTTTGGGAAAAAAACTCTCTCGTAACGTGGGGTCGCAAGATTATAGAGAAGTCAGGGTCAAAGATCGACCCCTTTATGTGATTTGCGGCAGGTTTAACCGGCTAAATGTTCACGCTTCAGATACTCCTCGCTTTGCATCTCCTGCAAACGCGACAAACAACGCTGGAATTCAAACTTCAGACGCTCGCCCTGGTAGATCTCATATAAGGGAGATGCCGCACTCACCACCAGCTTGACGTGGCGTTCGTAGAACTCATCCACCAGCGCGATAAAGCGTCGCGCCTCACTTTCCATCAGCGGGGTCATGACCGGCACATCAAACAACAGCACCGTGTGGAACAGGCGCGACAATGCAATGTAATCGTGCTGGCTGCGGGCATCGACGCAGAGCGTAGTGAATGACACCGCCAGCGTTTGGTTTTCGACGGCCAGCGTCTGCATTGGACGATGGTTGATCTCCAGCGTCGGCGCATGCTCACTTTTGGTTCCCGCTAGTGCCAGCCACAGCTTATCCATCTGCTGGCGGGTTTCCTCATTCAGAGGCGACAACCACAAATGCGCCTGCGTTAAGGTGCGCAGACGATAATCGACGCCGGCATCAACATTCATGATGTCGCAATGCTGCTTGATGGCATCAATGGCAGGAAGAAAACGCGTGCGTTGCAAACCGTTGCGATACAGGTCGTCCGGCGGAATATTGGAGGTCGCCACCAGCGTGATGCCCCGGGCAAATAGCGCCTTCATTAAGCCGCCAAGCAGCATGGCGTCGGTGATATCAGAAACAAAAAATTCGTCAAAGCACAGCACGTCCGTTTCGGCCTTAAAGCGGTCGGCAATGATTTCCAGCGGATCGCTCTGCCCCTGCAGGGCGGTAAGCTCTTCATGGACGCGCAGCATAAAGCGGTGAAAGTGCAAACGCTGTTTACGCCCGCCCGGCAGACTATGGTAGAACAGATCCATCAGCCAGGTCTTCCCGCGTCCGACCCCGCCCCACATATACAAACCACGCACCGGCGGGTTGGTCGGCGACTCACGCTTGCCCAGCAATTTGCCAAAACGCGCCATCAGACCATTCTCCTGCGGGGCAGGACGAGCTGGCGTCGTTAACGCCTGGAAAATGGTTTCCAGTCGATTCACGGCTTCTTGTTGTACGCTGTCGGGCTGATGAGTGCCGTCTGTAAGGGCTTGTTGGTAACGCGATGTCGGGGAAAGGCTTTGCATGATGTTATTGTTATTCCTTGAGAATCGATGTGCCGTCGCTCACGGTTGACGAAAAAAAGGCCGTTCTACATTACGTGATATAAACACGGGATTCCACTTCTACGGGATTAGCGGTTATAGTGGCATAATCAGGCGCAGGCATGGAGCCTACAGCCAACACCCTACGGAAACACAAGACAACGGGAGATGTTCATGACCTGGGAATATGCGCTAATTGGGTTAGTCGTCGGTATCATTATTGGTGCTGTAGCCATGCGTTTTGGTAATCGTAAATTACGCCAACAGCAGGCATTGCAGTACGAACTGGAAAAAAATAAAGCTGAGCTGGAAGAGTACCGCGAAGAGCTGGTGAGCCACTTTGCCCGCAGCGCTGAATTGCTGGATAACATGGCGGACGATTATCGTCAGATCTACCAGCATATGGCGAAAAGCTCGAGCAACCTGCTGCCGGGTATGTCGCCGGAAAACAACCCGTTCCGTAATCGTCTGGCAGAGTCCGAAGCTGGCAACGATCAGGCGCCGGTTCAGATGCCGCGTGACTATTCTGAAGGAGCCTCCGGCCTGCTGCGTAGTGGCGCAAAGCGCGACTAAACGCACATCGTTAAGAAATTTATTGGGCGCAGTAATTGCGCCCTCCGCTTCTCTTCCCGTCCCAGCTATTATTTAGTCGTTAGCCTCATTGTGACCAAACCGAAAATTCAATAACATCAAACTGTTTTGAATCATCTTCCGTTTACTCAAGGTACGAGAGCAGGATCCATGAAAAAACAAACCCAGCTGTTGAGTGCATTAGCGTTAAGTGTCGGGTTAACTCTCTCGGCGCCATTCCCGGCCGTTGCGTCGATTCCCGGCCAGGTTCCCGGTCAGGCTGCGCTTCCCAGCCTTGCCCCGATGCTGGAGAAAGTGTTACCTGCCGTGGTGAGCGTTAGGGTCGAAGGCACCGCTGTTCAAGGACAAAAAGTCCCGGAAGAGTTTAAAAAATTTTTTGGTGATGAGCTTCCCGACCAACCTTCACAACCTTTTGAAGGGCTGGGCTCAGGGGTCATTATTGATGCCGCAAAAGGCTACGTCCTGACCAATAACCACGTCATTAATCAGGCGCAAAAAATCAGCGTTCAGCTTAATGATGGCCGAGAGTTCGACGCGAAGCTGATCGGCAGTGACGATCAGAGCGATATCGCCCTGCTGCAAATTCAACACCCCAGTAACCTGACGCAAATCGCCATTGCCGACTCCGACAAACTCCGCGTGGGTGATTTCGCGGTGGCCGTCGGTAACCCGTTCGGTCTCGGGCAAACCGCCACCTCCGGCATCGTATCGGCATTAGGCCGCAGTGGGCTGAACCTGGAGGGTCTGGAAAACTTTATTCAGACCGATGCGTCCATCAACCGGGGTAACTCCGGCGGCGCGTTACTTAATCTCAACGGTGAGTTGATTGGCATTAACACCGCGATTCTGGCGCCCGGCGGCGGCAGCATCGGGATTGGCTTCGCGATCCCAAGCAACATGGCGCGCACGCTGGCCCAACAGTTGATGCAGTTTGGCGAAATCAAACGCGGTCTGTTAGGGATTAAAGGTACCGAAATGACCGCCGACATCGCCAAAGCGTTCAATCTGAATGTGCAGCGCGGGGCGTTTGTCAGCGAGGTTCTGCCCAACTCAGGTTCTGCCAAGGCGGGGGTGAAATCCGGTGACGTCATTACCAGTCTCAACGGTAAACCACTCAGCAGCTTTGCCGAACTGCGTTCACGCATTGCGACAACTGAACCAGGAACCAAGGTCAAACTGGGGCTGCTGCGTAACGGTAAACCGCTGGAGGTTGAAGTCACCCTGGATACCAGCACATCATCGTCCGCCAGTGCGGAAATGATCGCCCCTGCGTTGCAAGGCGCTACGCTCAGTGATGGTCAGTTAAAAGATGGCACTAAAGGCATCAAAATAGATAACGTTGAAAAAAGTAGTCCAGCCGCACAGGCTGGTCTGCATAAAGATGACGTTATCATTGGCGTTAACCGCGATCGCGTAAACTCGATTGCCGAAATGCGTAAGGTGCTGGAAGCGAAACCGGCGATTATCGCTCTGCAGGTGGTTCGCGGTAACGACAGTATTTACCTACTCCTGCGGTAATGCATTAAACCGGACATCAGCCCCCCGTGTGATGTCCGGTTAACTCGTGATATGCTGCTGCCGTTCCCTTTTTTAATGACGCCGCCATCATGTTTGTGAAGCTTTTACGTTCGGTCGCGATTGGTTTAATCGTCGGCGCCATTCTGCTGGCGGCGATGCCCTCTCTGCGCAAAATTAATACCCTTACTACACCGCAGTTTGACAGTGCAGATGAAACGCCCGCCAGCTATAACTCGGCGGTTCGCCGTGCTGCTCCTGCCGTCGTTAACGTTTATAACCGCAGTATGAACAGCACAGCACATAACCAGCTAGAGATCCGTACGCTCGGCTCAGGCGTTATCATGGATCAGCGCGGCTATATCATTACCAATAAGCACGTCATTAATGATGCTGACCAAATCATCGTCGCATTACAGGATGGGCGTGTATTTGAAGCGCTGCTTGTGGGGTCTGATACGTTAACCGACCTTGCGGTGCTGAAAATCAACGCCACTGGCGGGCTGCCAACAATCCCAATTAATAACAAACGCGTGCCACACATTGGTGACGTGGTACTCGCCATTGGCAACCCGTACAACCTTGGGCAAACCATCACCCAGGGGATTATCAGCGCCACCGGCCGTATTGGCCTGAACCCAACTGGGCGGCAAAACTTCCTGCAAACGGATGCCTCCATCAACCACGGAAACTCCGGCGGTGCGCTGGTCAACTCACTGGGTGAATTGATGGGGATTAACACGCTGTCGTTTGATAAGAGCAACGATGGCGAAACCCCGGAAGGGATCGGCTTTGCCATTCCTTTTCAGTTGGCAACGAAAATCATGGATAAGCTGATTCGTGACGGGCGCGTGATTCGTGGCTACATCGGCATCAGCGGTCGCGAAATTGCGCCACTGCATGCTCAGGGCGGCGGGATGGATCAAATTCAGGGCATTGTGGTTAACGAAGTAGCCCCGGATGGTCCGGCAGCGCAGGCAGGCATTCAGGTTAACGATCTGATTATCTCGGTCAATAACAAACCGGCGGTGTCTGCGCTGGAAACGATGGACCAGGTGGCAGAGATTCGACCAGGTTCAGTTATCTCCGTTGTCGTGATGCGTGATGACAAACAGTTGACGCTGCAGGTAACGATCCAGGAATACCCAGCCACCAACTAACGTCACGTCTGGCTGCCCACTTACCATAAAAAAACCGGAGCACAATTAGCTCCGGTTTTTATTAGGCATATCGTAGGGCGTTAACTCGTAATACCTGATGGTACTACGCTTATCAGGCCTACAAATACACGCAGGCCTCTCTTCGCGTTACTTAACGAACTCTTCGCCCAGAGTGATATCTTTCTTCAGCGTATCCAGCATACCTTCCAGCGAGCTTTGTTCAAACGCGCTCAGCTTGCCGATAGACTGACGCTCTTCTACGCCGTTTTTGCCCAGCAGCAGCGGCTGAGAGAAGAAGCGAGCATACTGGCCGTCGCCTTCAACGTAAGCACATTCAACCACACCTTTTTCGCCGCTCAATGCGCGAACCAGGGACAGTCCGAAACGTGCAGCAGCCTGGCCCATAGACAGGGTTGCAGAACCGCCACCGGCTTTAGCTTCCACAACTTCAGTACCCGCATTCTGGATACGTTTAGTCAGGTCAGCGGCTTCTTGTTCGGTGAAGCTTACGCCAGGAATTTGTGACAGCAGTGGCAGGATGGTCACGCCAGAGTGGCCGCCAATAACCGGAACTTCAACGTCGCCAGGTTGTTTGCCTTTCAGTTCCGCAACAAAGGTGTTGGAGCGGATGATGTCCAGCGTGGTCACGCCAAACAGTTTGTTCTTATCGTATACGCCTGCTTTTTTCAGCACTTCTGCAGCGATAGCAACGGTAGTATTCACCGGGTTGGTGATGATACCGATACACGCTTTCGGGCAGGTTTTAGCAACTTGCTGCACCAGGTTCTTCACGATACCGGCGTTGACGTTGAACAGGTCGGAACGATCCATACCCGGTTTACGCGCGACACCCGCAGAGATCAGTACTACATCAGCACCTTCCAGTGCAGGGGTAGCGTCTTCACCGCTGAAGCCTTTGATTTTCACAGCAGTAGGGATATGGCTCAAATCAACGGCCACACCAGGCGTTACTGGAGCGATGTCGTACAGGGAGAGTTCTGAACCTGAAGGCAGTTGGGTTTTTAACAGTAATGCTAGCGCCTGACCGATACCACCAGCAGCGCCGAGGACTGCAACTTTCATCCTAAACTCCTTATTATATTGATAAGCAAAATGTCTATTGCTCCGCGGCGGCGACCTTAATTCACAAATCCAATGAATACAACAACCACGCGTCAAGAATGCGTAGTCACGCAAATTTGGCTTTTATGCATTTAACTTACGTAAAATAAAACCTAAGTTACGTAATTCAAAACCACCCACACAGTAGAGCAACTTTCCAACAGGTGCTGACAATATACCCTACCCACCTCTCAAAACAACATCAATTTGATAACATTTAATTTACTTTTAACCTTATTTGCGAGCCGTGACACAGGCATGTTTCTTGATAACGAAATTTGATAAAATTCCGCTCTTTCATAACATTATTTCAGCCTTGAACAAGGCAGACTGTTTGCATAAAAATTCATCTGTATGCACAATAATGTTGTTTCTACCGCCATATTACGGGTGACTTATGCGAAGCTCGGCAAAACAAGAAGAATTAGTAAAGGCGTTTAAAGCGCTACTTAAAGAAGAAAAGTTCAGCTCTCAAGGCGAAATCGTCCTCGCGTTGCAGGACCAGGGCTTTGATAATATCAATCAGTCCAAGGTTTCACGCATGCTGACCAAATTTGGCGCCGTGCGTACCCGCAATGCGAAAATGGAAATGGTGTACTGCCTTCCGGCTGAGCTGGGCGTACCCACGACCTCCAGTCCGCTGAAAAATCTGGTGCTGGATATCGACTATAACGATGCGGTCGTGGTTATTCATACCAGCCCTGGCGCTGCTCAGTTGATTGCACGTCTGCTGGACTCATTGGGGAAAGCGGAAGGTATCCTGGGTACGATTGCCGGTGACGATACCATCTTCACCACCCCAGCTAAGGGTTTTACGGTAAAAGATCTGTACGAAGCCATTCTGGAACTGTTCGAACAAGAACTGTAATACCGCCTCCCCGTCGCCTCGCGGCGGGGGAAAACACTCTCTTTCCATCCCCTTCCATCTATTTTTCACTGCTATTGATTTAACAAATGGTGCGTTTAACCATCGAAATACATTCACATGGTGAATACGTAGTTTTAAAAACGCACATTTTGCAAAATTTTGTATACTCATGATTTTATTATATTTATCTAACAACTGGTGTTTTTAACTCCATTTTTAATTCCATTTAGTTATGAAAAACATTATTCTTAACACTTAATACCTAACGAAACAATTAGCGTGGTATTAATTTATCGAGTTATTAGTGTATACTTGATTTTGTGATGAGGGTCACGAAACGCAGACCCCTATAAAAGAATTCGACGAGGTAAATATCATGAAAATCAAAACTACTATTGCAACCTTAAGCCTTCTTTCTGTTCTCTCCTTCGGTGCAAGCGCCGCGGTTACTCAGGTGAACTCACAAGAAGCACAGAATCTGCAATCCATCGGTAGCGTCTCCGTCTCTCAGATCGGTAGTTCACCAATGGACATGCGTCAGGCTATCGCCGCTAAAGCTGAAAAAGCAGGCGCCAGCAGCTATCGCGTCACCGAACTCCGTGAAGGTGCTCACTGGCACGCTACTGCAGAACTCTACAAATAAACCCTCGTCGTCTAAGTCCGACGACTTGCCCCCGCCTGCCGGGGGCTTTTTTATGTCTTACATTGAGTGACGAACATTAAAACGCAACTGCCCTTCCAGCTCTTCTTCCGCTTCATCGAACAGTAAAATCAACGCGCCGTATCGCCTGCGTAGTTTGTCAGGCAAATGGACAAATTCAATTTCCAGCGGCAGCGGCAAGACTTCGCCGATCACTACCTCCCACAGAGAATCCAAATCAACCACCTTTTCCCGCGCCAGACCGAATGCGCGCGTGAACTCGCGGTAGAAATCACCCTGATCTTCTATCTCGTCAAAATCAAATGTATAGATGTTCATCTATAGCCACCATCCCGACGCCAGCTACTCTACAGACCACCAATATGTAAGGGTCTCTCGCATTTTCAGGTAAGTATAGCCATAAAAAAACCGACGCTTTTAGCGTCGGTTTTCAACTCTTAATTACTGACCAGCGCATGCTGGTATTTGTGCAGCATCCCGCTGAGTCGTTTTACTGGCTCGGTCACCTGCGGTGGTGCTTGCCAGATAATTAATTTTTCCTGGTAGATATCAAGCTCCTCCAGTAACTGGCTAAAGTAGCGTCGGCGCTTGTCGTCATTTCCTGCTGAAATTACGTGATCGGCGGTGCGACGCAGCTGGCGATGGAATGCGGATAAATCCTCGTTCACCGGTACCGGCGCATCACGCAGGCGCTGGTGCGCGATGATCATCGTCAGCGCCAGGCGAAACTTCGCCAGATCGCCGGGAAACTTGTTCATCAGCAAAAACAGCTGCTGATAAAGTGCCGGAAGATGATTTTCTTTACGACGGACTACGTTGGTGGTCATCGCTGAAACCGCCGCCGAGACAAACTGGTTGAGCAACACACGACCCGTTCTGTCACGAGAGTTATCACGCACCAGCAGAATGACGATAAACGCCAACACGCAGCCAACAATCTGCCCCAGCGCACTGTCAAGGAACTGGCTAAAGTGAAAGGTCATCGGGTTATCCAGCACAATGATATTAATGGTGCTGGCCAGCGCCCCCATTGATCCCAGCCGTCGTTTCTGTACCTCAATCCCCAGAAAGAATCCCAGCACCGCCAGGCTCAGACACAACAACAGCATACTTTGCTGCGTATTGGGGATTATCACCAGAAAATAGAGCGCGCCGAGCGGTAATGCCGCCAACGTACCGTAGATAAAATCTATCGCCACCATCCGGGGGTTGGGTAAGCGCATTGCCAACGAGGTGACGACCGCAATCATCACCATCGCCCCGCTGCCAGATGTCCAGCCGGTCCACAGCCAGAACAAGGTTCCCAGCACACAGGAAAGGGTGGTGCGCCAGAAGTTGACCATCGCATGGTGACGTTCGGCTGATTCAACTTTAACCACCGGCTCGCCCTGCAGGATCTCTTCTTCCGTCGCGCTAATTTTTGTATTACTCACCACACCGCGCTTCAGTAACAGGTAGCGCGTCGCCGCACCTGCCCAGCTATAAATCGTTACCGGTGTTTCACGTTCGCCGGTCCAGACAATTACCCGACGCATCCGCTTCAACTGTTTATGGACATCCTGCACCGTTTCAACCGGTGTGTCGAACAACTCGTGGAAGGTGTCAGTGATCAGTTCCGGGCGGGTATTTTGAATAAGGTAAGTTTCACAAGACTGAGTAATAAGCGTGAGCGACAGCGTGTTTAATGCTTTGAGCCTGCGATTAGCACGCACCCAACGTGAAGACTCCATATTGAGGTTACTGCGCATCCCTTCCAGCGCCGCCGTGCGACGGACTAAATCGCCCCAGGCTTTGTCCACTTCTTCACTGTCGCCATGCTTTATACACAACTGCATAAGCTGATACTGCGCCACCAGCAGGCTGTCCAGTTCGACATCAATTTCCTGTTTCACCGAGCGGGGTGAAAAGAGCAGATCGGCAACAATGGCACAGACAATCCCCATCACAATCTCGCTACAACGTTCGAGCGCAAATTGCGGCGTCAACAGCGGTTCAGCCTGGATAGTAATGACGATGATCAGCGCCGTATAGCCCGAAAGCCCCCACGCATAGGAATTCTCGATCTTCACTAGCGACGAGATCCAGGTACAAAAACCGGCCCAGATACAACACACCAGGATCATCAATAACGGGGCGCGGATCATGCTGATAATAATGATCAGTGCGGCAATACAGCCAATAAATGTCCCGACGATACGCAGCATCCCGCGATAGCGGATAGCGCCTGAATAGGGTTCCCCACCGGCGGCAAAAGCCGGGCCAGCGGCCACAATTGCCGCGGTCAACACCGCCCAGCGCGGGGTCTCAAGCTGAAAGTGAAAACCAACGAACAGCGCCAGGACAATCGCGCACGCCAGTTTTACCGCGAAGCGGATATGCTGGTTGGCAATGGAAAAAATACCCATCGCAATTAACCGAACTCGCGCAGGCGGTGCGCCATTTTACGGAAGAAGGATTCCTGACTGGCGTCGCGATCCTGCTTACCGGTGATAACAACGGTAGCCGTCGTCCCGGCTGGCCACAGAGTTCCCTGCTGCTCATCAAGACGAATGCGCACCGGCACACGCTGTGCCAGACGGACCCATTCAAGATTGGAATCAATGGTCGCCATACCTTTTGCGTCCCGCGTGCTGCTGGCATTCGTTACGCCAGCCGCCACGCTATCAACGGTACCTTTCAACACATTATTGCTACCAAGCGGGGTAATTTCAGCGCGATATCCAGGGCGTACGCCTTCCAGCTTGGTTTCTTCCATATACGCCAGGACATAGAACGAGTGCTGTTTTACCAGCGCCACCGCCGTGGAGCCACGGGTAATAAATTCGCCGCTGTAGACATTCAGGTTAGTCACCCAACCATCCGCTGGCGCACGAATAACGGTACGTTCAAGATCCAATTTTGCCAGATCGCGGGTCGCTTGCGCCTTCGCCAACTGGTGTAATACGGTTTGCAGTACGTTGTTAGACTGATCAATCTCTTCACGAGACATGGCCTGCACGCCCAGACGGTTACGACGACCGGCTTCCTGACGTTTTTCCTGCGCCAGAACCTGGTAATAAGAGACGTCGGCTTCGGCCTGTTCGAGCGCTTTTTTATAGCGCGGCTGGTCGATGGTAAACAGGACCTGATCCTTTTTCACCAGTTGGTTATCATGGACGTTAACGTTGGAAATAAGACCCGCAACGTCCGGCGCAATGGCGACGACATCTGCGCTGAAACGCGCATCACGCGTCCACGGCGACTCGGTGTAGAACACCCATGCGCGAAAAATAGCGATGAAGGCCAGAATGACCAGTACGAGAGTCATGGCCGTACGGGAGAGTTTTTTTGTTAGTGTTTTCACTTCAACCTCAAACGAACAGGCGCGTTATTAAATAGAACAGGCAGCAATACAGCGCGGTGTTAAACAGAGCCGGATGCCAGACAAAATCATAAATGCCAGTGGGAACCAGCACCCGGCGCACCAGCCAGAAAATCGCCAGTGACAAAAGCAATTCGAAAAAAATCGGTGGGAAGGACAAACCAAACACAACGATAACGGGAAACAGACTCATGTTGACCTTGGTAGCTTAAGAGAGTGCAGGTGATAGATTTTCTAGCGTATGTCACCGCAGAGAAGGGCAAGGATGAGCCAGGCGAGAGCGACATAGCCGTTATTTGAATAATAATATATTAACGTAACTGTTATGCTGTTATCTATATTATGTGATCTAAATCACTTTTAAGCCAGAGTGAATAATGGAACGATTAAAACGTATGTCGGTGTTCGCCAAAGTTGTCGAACTGGGCTCCTTCACCGCCGCCGCAAGACAGCTACAAATGAGCGTTTCATCGATAAGCCAGACGGTCTCTAAACTGGAAGATGAGCTACAGGTCAAACTGCTAAACCGCAGTACGCGCAGCATTGGGCTAACCGAAGCCGGTAAAATTTATTACCAGGGCTGCCGTCGCATGCTGCACGAAGCGCAGGATGTGCATGAGCAGCTGTATGCCTTTAATAACACTCCTATCGGCACGTTGCGTATTGGCTGTTCTTCAACCATGGCACAAAATGTCCTCGCCGGGCTGACAGCGAAAATGCTGAAAGAGTACCCCGGTCTGACGGTAAATCTGGTCACTGGCATCCCGGCACCGGATTTAATTGCCGATGGCCTGGATGTGGTTATCCGCGTCGGCGCGTTACAAGACTCCAGCCTGTTTTCACGCCGTCTGGGGGCCATGCCGATGGTGGTCTGCGCCGCTAAAAGCTATCTCGCCCAGTTTGGCGCTCCGGAAAAACCAGCCGATCTCAGCAATCACTCATGGCTGGAATACAGCGTTCGCCCGGATAATGAATTCGAGCTTATCGCCCCGGAGGGGATCTCTACCCGCCTGATTCCAGAGGGGCGCTTCGTCACCAACGATCCGATGACGCTGGTGCGTTGGCTGGCCGCAGGCGCGGGCATTGCTTATGTACCATTGATGTGGGTGATCAATGAGATCAATCGCGGCGAAGTGGAGATCCTGCTTCCCCGCTACCAGTCGGATCCGCGTCCGGTCTATGCGCTGTATACCGAAAAAGACAAACTGCCGCTTAAGGTTCAGGTAGTAATTAACTATCTGACGGATTATTTTGTCGATGTGGCACAGCTGTTCCAGGGAATGTATGGTCGAGGGAAAGAGAAATAAGAAGAGTCCAGGCCGGATAAGGCGTTGATGCCGCATCCGGCAAGATGCCCGATGGTACTGACGCTTATCGGGCCTGGATCATGATGTTATGCGGTGCCGCCGACCGTCAAATTATCGACCTTCAGCGTCGGCTGACCCACGCCAACCGGCAGGCTCTGGCCTTCTTTCCCACAAACGCCTACGCCGTTATCCAGTTTCAGATCGTTACCCACCATCGAAATTTGCTGCATCGCTTCGATACCGGAGCCAATCAGCGTCGCGCCTTTCACCGGTTTGGTCACTTTACCGTTTTCAATCAGATACGCTTCGGACGTCGAAAACACAAATTTCCCGGAGGTGATATCCACCTGGCCGCCGCCAAAGTTAGGCGCATAAATACCGTATTCAACAGATTCGATGATTTCCTGCGGCGTAGACTTCCCTGGCAACATATAGGTGTTGGTCATCCGCGGCATCGGCAGGTGCGCGTAAGATTCACGGCGTCCGTTCCCCGTTGGCGCCACACCCATCAGGCGCGCATTCAGTTTGTCCTGCATGTAGCCTTTCAGAATACCGTTTTCGATCAGCACGTTATACTGGCCCGGCGTACCTTCGTCATCAATAGCCACGGAACCACGACGGTCCGCCATGGTGCCATCATCCACAACAGTACACAGTTCTGACGCGACCAGTTCACCCATATGGCCGCTAAATACCGAGGTGCCACGGCGGTTAAAGTCGCCTTCCAGACCATGACCGACCGCTTCGTGCAGCAGAACGCCAGGCCAGCCAGCGCCGAGTACCACCGGTAACGTACCGGCCGGCGCAGCTACCGCCGAGAGATTGACCAGCGCCATGCGTACAGCCTCTTTCGCCCACGCGTCGGCACGAACGTCACCATCAAGATCGCCAAGGAAATAGTCATAGCCAAAGCGACCGCCGCCACCGCTCGCGCCGCGCTCACGTTTACCGTCTTCTTCGACCTGTACGCTGACCGACAAACGCACCAGTGGACGGACATCCGCGGCCAACGTACCGTCGGTCGCCGCCACCAGAATCAGCTCATAAACACCGGTCAGGCTGGCGGTTACTTCCTGAACGCGCTTGTCGGCAGCACGCGCAACGCTGTCAACGCGACGCAGAATATCCAGCTTCTCTTCGCGGCTCATGCTCTGTAACGGATCGACCGAAGTGTAAAGCGCCTGATGCTCTACCGCACCCAGCGTTTTTACTTTGCCGTCGCCGCTGTCGCGCACAATAGTCCGGGCAGCATGCGCACTTTGCTCCAGCGCCAGCAGGCTAATCTGGTCTGCATAGGCAAACCCCGTTTTTTCGCCGCTGATGGCACGCACGCCAACACCCTGATCGATATTGTAAGAACCATCTTTAATGATGCGGTCTTCTAAAACCCAGGATTCGTGATAGCTCGACTGAAAATAGAGATCGCCGTAATCAAGACGGCGTTCGGCCAGTTGGCCCAGGATGGCAAACAGATCCTGATGTTTCAGGCCATTCGCCGCTAGCAATTGTTCACTTACCAGGTTCAGACTCATCGTTTTGGTTACTCATTTAATTCTGCCGGATGGCGGCAAAAACGCCTTATCCGGCCTACGTTGTTAGGCTACTGTAGGCCGGATAAGCGCTGCTCCATCCGGCAATACTATGTACTGAGATTGGGGCAATTACTTGCCCCCGTCAAATCATTGCTGGCTTTCTTTGCGCGGCTGACGCAGAACTTCGTTAATCTGCGGCTTATCAACCGGACCGGTGATACGGTAACGCAGAATCGAAACTTTACTCCACAGCGGCCCCAGAACCTTACTGGCGGCAAACACCGCCGCGCCGACAATCGGGTTGACGGCGAACGCGGCGGCAACCCCAACGGTGGCTGAAATTTCAGGTGCAACAACCGCTTCCATATCCAGTTCACGGCGTACCAGATTCACCGAGCCTTTCATCGCGATGTCGGCTTCCAGACCGTCCACCAGCGTGTCGTCGGTATGCATCACGCCATCTTTAATCCACGCCGTGCTGCGAATAGAGTCGAAATAGAAGCCTTCACTGAAGGTATCGCTAAAATCAAAGCGCAGTTTACGTAGCAACGCGTCAAAGCTTAACAAGCGTAACAGCTGCCCCGCATGCCCGGTACTAAGTTCGGTAAGTTCACCTTTGCCCAACCGGGTGCGCAAAATCCCATTCAGCGACGCTTCATCCGGATCCCACGGTGGATTACGCCAGTGCAGGTCGTACTCCACATTGAACGAAGAGTTACGAATCGGCGTCGATACGCCAAAGAAACCGGCGGCAGAGTCAATTTTTTTGCCGTTCAGTTTTCCCTTCAGTGACGTACGCTCTTTACCCGGCACATTCACCCATTCGCCGTCGGCTGTCAGTCTGGCAAAGCCGGTATCCAACAGACCGTTGCTCAACGTGAGCGTATCGCCTTTGATCGCCACATCGGCATCAATACGTCCATATTTCTGTCCCCACAGCCAACACTCTGCACAGCGGAGCTGAACATCCGGCCAGCCACGGAAGCTGACGTTATTGATGGTAGAGAAAGGCGACGCTGGCGCTGTGCCGGGAGACGGCTTTGCGGCGCTCGGGTTGTAATAAAGATATTTAATGTTCGCCAGCCACGGGGCGTTATTGCGCATAGCCAGCGTGGCGTTAATCTCACGCCCCTGCGCCTGCACGCTGGAACCGCTGCCCGAAGGCTCAGACACAATACTCAAATTATTCCACTGCTGCCCCCCCAGAGACAACGATGGCGTACGTACCGTGATACGCTGTGGGAAGTTGGCGTTCGAGCCAACGTTATCCGCAGCGCCTTTCTGGAACAATGCCAGCCATTGCGCGCCATCCATAGGGGGAAGATTGAGTTCAATGCCTTGCTGATCGGGTAATGCGGGCACGGTGCGGCTTTCCGACGTCCAGATAGCGCGGTCAAGGGTCAGCTTCTGATTCAGCAGCCAGTGACTGTTAAAGTGATTCTTGCTCCCTGCATTGCCGGTGAGATCAAAGCTACGCAGATTGCCGTTGGCCTTCACGTTTACCGGCAGAGCCTCGCCGGCCGCCTTATTCAGTGGAGCGGGTAAGTGACTACTTACATTCTTCAGGTCACTCTTTAACGCAATGTCGTAGGTCGCCCCGGCATGGTACGGAAGATTGATGCCCACCTTGCCATTCCACGCCATACTGCCGCTTAACGCATCGTTCACCTGCGGCGGCAAAATCCCCATACGGTTTGGCTGCCAGTCGCCTTGCAGATTCACCGCCACCTGATAGGCTTTAGCCCCTTCGGTAGTGGAAAAGTCGACGTTCAGCGGCTGATTAAACCAGTTTGCCGTCATCGGCTCGCTCTGCAGATCGCCGTTCACAAAGCTGAATTTACCGGTCAAATTCTTCAACGTGCTGTCGAGCGGTTTAATAAACAGACTGTTATTACGCAGATTGACGTCACCTTTGGCCGTAACCAGCGAGCCATCCAACGGGATATCGAGATGTAAGCGAGCATTCACATCGCCATCAATCTGCAACTGTTCAAGCGTGGCGCCAAGAGAATCTTTTAGCGGCGTATCATCAAAATAAGGTCCAACCGCTTTGCCCGGCCCGTTGATGTCGGCATCAATCAGCAGCTTTTCTTTTGCATAGTCGGGAATATTGGCCGTCAGGTTACTGGCTTTTACGCCGCCTAAATTAACGCCATCCGTTTTCATCCACAGACCGTCGTTAATAAAGTTCAGTTCAATATTGAGGTCAGTCAACGCAGGCCAGTCGGGCTGGAAGGCGAATTTAGCATTGCGTAGCGGCACCAGGACCTGAAACTGCCCTTCATTGTGCAGATACGGGAACAAATGCGGGTTGCCGCCATACACCAGCGTGGCATTATCCGCTTCGCCACCCTGAATCGCGCCGCTGAGGTAGTCAACCAGCTCTTTGCCCATCAGATTTTCCGGGAAGTAGCGCCAGGCCTGAGAGCCGTCATCAGTACTGATCCCCGCCAGAATGCCTAACCATGGCTCGTCACCGGTCGGTTGCAGATAGCGAAAACCACCGCGCGCATGTACCGCTTTCGCTTTGACATCAATGTTGCGCCCATCTAACTGAAAACCTTTATCATTCTTCAGCCAGCTTAGCGTCGCCACGCCGTTTTCTATTTCCAATGGTGCGCGGAAGACAGTCTCATACGGCATGCGGGCTTGCTTGATGGAGGCAGTAAGCGCACCATTTTCCACGCTGCCCGCCAGCGTACCGGAGAAATGCTCAGCCCCCGGTAACAACTTCCACTGTTTCCAGGCCAGATTGGTCCACGAGGACTGGAAACGGGTCTTTTCTGTTGCCTGTAATGGGATATCCAGCGCCAGCACATCTATTTTGCCGCTCGGCTGCGTGGCGCGCCAAATATCACCCAGCGCAGGCGATAACCTTGAGGCCATCGGGCGCAACCCTTCTAATCCAGCCAGTTCCAGATTACTGGCACGAATACGAAGCTCGTCGCTGCGCTTGTTATTCTCACCACCGACTTCCTGCTCCGGGAGCCAGGCCAGCGTTAACGCCCCGCTCGGCCAGGGTTTATCATCCATGGTGATACGGGTATCGGGAATAGAGAATTGCCAGCCCGGTTGTTCCCGGCTGATGTGCGCCGTCAGATTATCAACAGAGAGCGTATGCGTGCGGTTTTCACCCAGCCAGCTGGCACCGCCTTTTTTCAGCCAGACATCCCCCCCGGAGACGACGCCTTTATTGATCGTCATCCATGCTTCCAGGCTAAAACGCGCGGTTTGCAACGCGACATTATCCTGCATCCATTTGCCCAGCCACGGTTTGACGTCAATGTCGTCGGCCTGCAACCAGACCCGACCATTATTCAATAGCCCATTATCGTCGCGCAGATCCATGCGCACCTGCATAACGCCATGCTGCCCAGTCAGACTGGAAAGACTGACCTGACCCTCAGCACGATGCCGGTTTTTACCGTTCAGCCAGGTAAGCTGAGGAATCGCCAGTTCCGCACGCTGGCCTGAGAGGGTTAAAAAGCTAATTTGACTGTCGCGGAGATCGAAATGATCAAACTGACGCAGGAAGAGATCGCTGAGGTGACCCGCTTCAATTCCATCTCCGCTTTCACTACTCTGGATAGGGGTATTGGTGCGCAACTGTAGTTGCCAGAAGGTGAGATCGCGAAACTGCCAGCGCATGTGCAACAAACTTTGCCAGACATCCAGCGCTAACGTGACGCGTTTTACCGAAAACTCACCGCCGTCTTTGAGCTGCGCGTGGATATCACGCGCTTCAAGCGTAGGGCCGAAATTTTGCCAGTTGGCGGAAAGTTGGCTGGCGGAAACGGGCAGACCGGTCGCGGATTCAATCTTACCGAGAATGGCCGGACGCCAGCTATCAAGATGAGGTAGCGCAAGGCGTAGTCCACTGACCAGCAGCGCTGCAATGACAACGAATGCGGCTCCAGTGAGCAGTAATATCCCCGGCAATCGCCTCACGCGCCTCTCCTTGTCTGCCAAAAAATGTGACTCACACCCCTTGAGTGTATATTGCCGGATGGCTGCGCTTGCGCCTTATCCGGCCTACATGCGCTGATGCTACTACTCAATTACATCATTACGACGTCGAACTGCTCCTGGTTATAGAGCGGTTCAACCTGGACTTTGACCTGTTTACCCACAAAGATTTCGACTTCTGCCAGCGCATGCGACTCTTCGCCTTTCAGGGTTTCCGCCACTGCCGGAGATGCATAAACCAGGAAGCGATCGGAGTCGTATGCATGGTGTACGCGGACAATTTCGCGCATGATTTCATAGCATACGGTTTCCACCGTTTTCACGGTACCGCGTCCATGGCAGGTAGGGCACTCATTGCACAGCACATGCTCCACGCTTTCACGCGTGCGCTTGCGCGTCATCTCTACCAGGCCCAGCTGTGAAAAACCGTTAATACTGGTTTTTACGCGGTCCTTGCTCAGAGCCTGCTCCAGAGAGTGCAACACCCGGCGCCGATGGTCTTCATTATTCATGTCGATAAAATCGATAATGATAATG
The DNA here is from genome assembly GCF_005281355.1 of Citrobacter sp. wls615. NCBI lineage: Bacteria > Pseudomonadati > Pseudomonadota > Gammaproteobacteria > Enterobacterales > Enterobacteriaceae > Citrobacter > Citrobacter sp. wls615. Next base: position 86,856 of record NZ_SZXM01000062.1, read on the forward strand.
CCGCCCAGATTACGCAAACGCAGCTGACGCGCAATGGCCTGCGTTGCTTCAATATTAGTATTAAAAATAGTGTCGTCGAGATTACGATGTCCAACAAACGCGCCGGTATTGATATCCACGGTGGTCATCGCTTCGGTTTGATCGATGATCAAATAGCCGCCGGATTTCAGCTCAACTTTGCGTTCAAGCGCGCGCTGGATTTCATTCTCAACGTCAAAGAGATCGAAAATGGGCTGACGTCCGCTGTAATGCTCCAGCTTGCTGGTCATCTCGGGAATGTACTCCGCCGTAAATTCCAGCAACGCCTCATAGGTCAGGCGAGAGTCGACGCGGATCCGATCAAGCTGGGCATCGGCAAAATCACGCAAAACGCGCTGCGCCAGCGCCAGTTCGCCATACATCTGATAGCGCGTTTGCGGGCGTTTTTTGCGCTCCATGACTTTCGTCCAGACGCGCTTCAGGTAGGCAGCATCCGAGGCCAGATCCTCTTCGCATACGCCTTCCGCCGCCGTACGAATGATAAATCCGCCCTGCTCATCACAGTAATCGGCTACCACTTTTTTCAGGCGTTCGCGTTCAGTTTCGCTTTCGATACGTTGGGAAACGCCAACGTGCGATGCACCCGGCATAAACACAAGATAACGGGAAGGCAGCGTAATGTCCGTCGTCAGGCGGGCGCCCTTAGTTCCCAGTGGATCTTTTACCACCTGCACCATCAAATCCTGGCCCTGGCGAACCAGTTCAGAAATGTCGCGTACGGTGAACTGTTTTTGTTCTTCACCGGCCACGCATTCGGTATGCGGCATGATGTCTGAAGCGTGAAGAAATGCGGCTTTATCCAGTCCAATATCTACAAAAGCCGCCTGCATACCCGGAAGCACACGACTTACACGACCTTTGTAGATATTGCCTACGATTCCACGTCGCGCCTCACGTTCAATATGAATTTCCTGCAGAATACCGCCATCAATGTAAGCCACCCGTGTTTCCGATGGCGTTACGTTTACCAACAATTCAGCCGTCATGTTTATCCCTTTGCTCACGCAGTGCGTTAAAATTGGTCAGCAACTCATACGTTTCTACCAGCGGTAAGCCGACTACGGCGTGATAGCTGCCATTTATCTTCCTGACAAAACAGCCACCCAACCCTTGAATACCGTATGCACCTGCTTTATCCATTGGTTCACCGCTGGCAACATAACCCGCGATGTCCTCATCGGTGAGTGCTCTGAACATCACTTCCGTCACTACCAGACAGTCCAGACTGTGCTGGCGATCGGCTAATGCCACGGCGGTCATGACCTGATGCGTGTTGCCAGACAGTTTACGCAGCATTGCGGCGGCATGGGCGGCGTCGTGCGGTTTTTCCAACACTTCGCCGTTAAGAATAACAATGGTATCCGCACCCAATACCGGCAAATCGCGCTGCGCCAGCGCAACGCCAGCCTGCGCTTTTTCGCGCGCCAGACGAGAAACGTACTGCTGCGCGCTTTCCTGCGGGTGCCGCTGTTCTTCAATCCCAGGAATCAGCCGTTCAAACGTAACACCAAGTTGAGCGAGCAGTTCCTGACGACGTGGAGAACCTGAAGCAAGATACAGAGTATTCATATCAACCTTATTGCACCGCAAACTGCTGACGGATTTTACGCATCAGTAAGAATAGCCATGGCCAGAGCACACCATTCACTACACTACTCCAGAACACTTCGGGTCTGAAAGAGACATTGATCACTAAAAACTCGGCCCAGAAAACAATAATATCCACGACCAGTGATAACAACACGACCACCAGCGCCTGTTGCCAGAGCGCGAGGTTGCGAAATAGCTGGAATTTCAGTGCAACCAGATAGGCAATGATACTCATCGACAAGGCCCGCACGCCAAGCGTGGAACCGCTAATGAGATCCAGTATGGCACCCACCACGAACCCTGTGCCCACATTGACGCGATGCGGCAGCGCCAGAATCCAATACAACAAGATGAGCAGCACCCAGTTTGGCCGGAAAACAAGAATGTCATCCGGCCAGGGCATAACTTGCAGCAACAGTGCAATAAGGAACGAAAGCCAAATAACCCAACGCCCCTGGTGACGTATGCTTGCCACTTACTGTCCTCCCGGCTTACGCGGAGCAGGTTGTGGCGGCGTGGTGTCCGTAGGCGCTGTAGTGACGCCTGTCGCAGGTGCCGGTACTGGCGCTGGCGGCCCCATAGCATCTGGCGCAGGCAGAACTTGCGGCATCATTTGCATCAAACGTTCATTGGCAACACGGTGTACTTCTTCCGGCGTCATCGGATTGGCGCCGTTACGATCGGCTCCCCACAACAGCAGCAGATAGCGCAAACGCTGCAAACCCGCGGTCGGACGTGCCTGAATGACGGTATAAGCACGCTGAGTGTCCAGCTTAACGGAAGAAACAACAGCAACCGGATAACCTTCCGGGAAGCGTCCACCCAAACCGGAAGTCACCAGCACATCGCCAACGCGAATATCGGTGTTCGCCGGCAGATGTTCGAGCTGAAGATCGTCCGTACAACCGTTGCCCGCAGCAATGACGCGAATATCGTTACGCAGAACCTGGATTGGCAGAGCATGTGTCGCATCGCAAATCAGCAGCACGCGGCTGGTCAGTTTTGCTACCGCAACGACCTGACCCACTACACCTTTGTCGCTAATAACTGGCTGACCTTCGTAGACGCCGTTAACGCTCCCTTTGTCGATCACGACCTGATCGCTGTAAGGGTCATTAACCGTTGAGATGACCTGCGTCACCATCTTTTGTTCGTCCTGACGCAATGGCGATCCCAGCAGCTCGCGCAAACGCGCGTTCTCCTGTTTATATTGCCCCAGCATCAGCAGCTCGCTATTTTTCAGCAGCAGTTCCTGACGCAGCGCCCGGTTTTCAAGTTCGAGTTGGTCACGCGAAGCCAGCGTTTGCGACACGCCGTCGAGTAATTCACGAGGACCATTAGAGATAAAGTAGAAAGGACTGACGGCGGTATCCATGTACGTTCGGATTTGACTAAACGTACCCAGGCGGCTGTCGGCAATAATAACGCCGAGCGCCACCAGCACCGCCAGAATAAGGCGAATCTGTAGCGACGGGCCACGGCTAAAAATTGGCTTCATAGTCTATGCGTATTCTCGTATCAGAGCGGAAGGGCAACCCGCGGGTCACCCTACCTGCGTCCGATTACTCTTCGCTGAACAGGTCGCCGCCGTGCATATCGATCATTTCCAGTGCTTTGCCGCCACCGCGCGCCACGCAGGTCAGCGGATCTTCAGCAACAACAACTGGAATACCGGTTTCTTCCATTAACAGACGGTCAAGGTTACGCAGCAGCGCACCGCCACCGGTCAGCACCATACCGCGCTCGGAGATGTCTGAAGCCAGCTCTGGCGGGCACTGTTCCAGTGCAACCATTACCGCGCTCACAATACCGGTCAGCGGTTCCTGCAGCGCTTCCAGAATCTCGTTGGAGTTCAGGGTAAAGCCGCGTGGAACACCCTCAGCCAGGTTACGGCCGCGAACTTCGATCTCGCGGACTTCGTCGCCCGGATAAGCGGAACCGATTTCGTGTTTAATACGTTCTGCGGTGGCTTCACCGATCAGAGAACCGTAGTTACGACGAACGTAATTAATGATGGCTTCGTCGAAGCGGTCACCACCGATACGTACGGAAGAAGAGTAAACCACACCGTTCAGGGAGATAACGGCAACTTCAGTGGTACCACCACCGATATCCACAACCATTGAACCGGTTGCTTCAGAAACTGGCAAACCCGCACCGATCGCGGCCGCCATCGGCTCTTCGATCAAAAAGACTTCACGGGCGCCTGCACCCTGAGCGGATTCACGGATCGCACGGCGTTCAACCTGGGTTGCGCCAACCGGTACACACACCAGTACGCGCGGGCTTGGACGCATGAAGCTATTGCTGTGCACTTGTTTGATAAAGTGCTGGAGCATTTTTTCAGTCACGAAGAAGTCAGCGATAACGCCGTCTTTCATTGGGCGAATTGCAGCGATATTGCCCGGTGTACGACCCAGCATCTGCTTCGCATCATGACCTACTGCAGCCACGCTTTTCGGCGAACCGGCACGATCCTGACGAATGGCCACAACAGAAGGCTCATTCAATACGATGCCTTGTCCTTTTACATAAATAAGGGTATTCGCGGTACCCAGGTCAATGGACAGGTCATTGGAAAACATGCCACGAAATTTTTTCAACATACTAAGGGATAATCCTGAAAGCTGGGGCGGAAAACAAAATCCGCTTACTTTACCAACCACACGCAGCAGCGACAAGGCGCAAAAATCATCTGCTACGGTGAAAATTAGTGCAGTTCGTTTCCTTTGTTACAAAACCGGCCTGAGTCCATCAGGGCTGAAAAAATCAGCAGCATTCCTCGCTTTTGTTTGCAACCTGTCAAAGGTCATTCACCTGCATGTTTGCTGTTACAACCTGGCGAGCAGACAAGCACACCCCCAGAAGGCACAGCGCGCGTTATTCTACGTGAAAACGAATTAAACGGCAGGTTAAACCGAATATCTTTGCGAATATTTTTTCACGTTAGTGTCAAGTGGCTGTGATGCGGCAAAAAAATCCCCTTGCCCACCAGCAACTCCGCGTTCCGTGAGCGTATGCCACTCGCTACGCGAACGAACGCCCGTGGCGTAAACCTGCGTTGGCGTGCCTGAACAGGCCTCCGCCAGGCTTTGAACCAACAGTTGGTTTTCGGTTCGCTTATCAATATTCCTCACCAGGCTTGGATGCAGCTTCAATAACTCAACGTTAAGCTCTTTAATCCAACTGGTGCTCACCAGCGTTAAACCGGCCTGCGTAACGGCGATTCGTACCCCTAGCGCATCCATCAATCGGATGACGGGCTGTAATCGGCTGATATGTTGACAGACATCTGCCTCAGCAAGTTCAATAATTATGCGTTTGCGTAGTGATTTTTCGCACTGCATCAACGTATCACGCAACCAGCGCTGAAAACGTGGGCGAATTAGCGATTCAACCGTTATCTGCATCGCCAGGCTTTCCTGCGGCCAGTAGCCCAAAAGCAGGATCAGACGGCTTAACTGCAAACGGTCATACTCTTCAGCCAGGCCAAATTGCAGCACCATCGGCATATATTCCGCCGAGATAACCTCTTCGCTGCCATCAAAAATACGGCACATCAGTTCCCGGTGGTGTACTCGCCCTTCACGCGTTACCGCAGGTTTTTGATATATTCTCGGCCCGCCCCGGCTGAGCATCTGTTCAATCAGTGTTCGCCAACGCACGTTGCCCCGGCCTTTTTCCGGCAGGGAGTCATCATAGACCGACCAGCTGTTCCCGCCCTGCAGGACCGAATTCCGGGTGGCGGCCTCAGCATGATCCATCACCTGTTCCGTCGACTGCCCACTGCGGCAAACGCAAATGCCAATATGAACCATATCGGCACGATCGATCATTTTATTAGTCGGAAGCGCATCGACCGCTTTTAATAATTGCCCGGCGATACTTTCGGCTTCTTTCAGCGTGCGATGTGGCAGCAGGATGGCAAAATCGCTACGGTGGTAGCGCGCCAGCAATGCCCCCGGATAACGCGTCATAAACGTCGACAACAAATTGATTAGCGTTGAAATTTGCTCTTCCGCCTGGGTGATTCCCCAACTATCTCGCAGCAGAGTAAAGTCCGGCAGACGCACCATCATCACGACGCCATGCGATCCCACCTTTTCTTGATCTTCCAGCAGCGTGGCCAATTGGTTATCAAAAAACAGACGGTTACTCAGCCCTGTTTTTGTATCCTGCGCAACATAGGAACGAATCAGGGTGTCCAGTCGACTACGTTGCTCGCGGGCATTTTGAATTTCAGTCAGCAACATATCGAGCGCACTGCTGGTGCGCGCTGGCCATTCATAGACCGTTCCTCGAACATTCGGCCCGCGTTCACCGTTCAGAATACGCGTGGAACGAATCTCCAGTAGCTCCTGGCCTGAAAGCTGACGCTGAAGCCAGCGTACCGACAAAAAGAGCATCAGAATAATAAATGCAATGGCCAGCGTGAGCGGCGCGGTAGTCAGGAGCGAGTGGAAATAGTTGCCCATCGGATCCTGATAAACCAGTCGCACTGACATTCCCGGATGCTTGACCAACGGTACGGTGATGTCGCGGTAGAGGTTGTTCGTTCCTGCCGGGCGGTAGCTGCTGGTTCGGGAGTGGTCATACACTGTATGCTCCCCTTGCAGCAACTCGATACGCACGATATCAACAGAAACCATCAGTTCATCGATTTGCGGTGTCAGCGAAACGAAATCGTGGGAGACAAGATGTGTATCAATCGCCGTCGCCACCGCCTGCACTCGCGTAGTGAACTTATATTGAATAGCGTTGTAGAAACTCAGCGAGCAGCCAATCAGAGTCACAAAGATCGTTAACCCAGTAAGCAGCGTGACAAAAGCTGAGAATTTCGTCGTTAATCGCATCCTTGTGTTAACTCCGACAGTTATGAAACAGGTGTAAAAGAGATAAAGCGACTCGAAAATGCAAAACTGAACGCAAAATCCGCCAATTTATGCAAACTGTGGGGGCATACTACCAAATCAGGTATATCTGGCAATTTATTGCGCAGAATCGGCATCATGTTTTGATTAGCGAGTATAGTCTTCATTAACAATTTTCCAATCCACTATATGAATTGAGGACAGGTTATGCAGGCTTTGATCTTAGAACAGCAGGACGGAAAAACCCTCGCATCCGTTCAACCCCTCGACGAAAACCAGCTCCCGGAAGGCGATGTAACGGTGGATGTCCACTGGTCGAGCCTGAACTATAAAGACGCCCTTGCTATTACCGGCAAGGGTAAAATCATTCGCAACTTTCCGATGATTCCTGGCATTGATTTCGCCGGAACCGTTCGCGCCAGCGAAGATCCCCGTTTTCATGCAGGTCAGGTAGTTTTACTGACCGGCTGGGGTGTAGGTGAAAACCATTGGGGCGGGCTGGCGGAACGTGCGCGCGTAAAAGGCGACTGGCTGGTAGCGCTGCCGCAAGGGCTGGACGGGCGTAAAGCGATGGTCATCGGTACCGCCGGTTTTACCGCCATGCTGTGCGTCATGGCGCTTGAAGATGCAGGTATTCGCCCGCAAGACGGCGAGATTGTCGTCACTGGCGCCAGCGGCGGCGTGGGCAGCACTGCCGTTGCATTACTGCATAAGCTGGGCTATCAGGTTGCGGCAGTATCAGGCCGCGAAAGCACCCACGACTACCTGAAGAGACTGGGCGCTAACCGTATTCTTGGCCGCGATGAGTTTGCTGAATCTCGCCCGTTGGAAAAACAACTGTGGGCCGGTGCAATTGATACCGTTGGCGATAAAGTGCTGGCGAAAGTCCTGGCACAGATGAACTACGGTGGCTGCGTAGCCGCCTGCGGCCTGGCAGGCGGTTTCGCGCTGCCGACCACCGTTATGCCATTCATTCTGCGTAACGTTCGTCTGCAAGGGGTGGACTCGGTGATGACCCCGCCGGCACGCCGCGCGGAAGCCTGGGCGCGTTTAGTTAAAGATCTGCCGGAATCGTTCTATGCTCAGGCCGCAACGGAGATTACGCTGGCGGATGCGCCGAAGTTCGCCGATGCCATCATCAATAACCAGGTGCAAGGTCGTACCCTGGTGAAGGTGAAATAACAGGCACCAGCGCAGAAATTTACACTTAACTAACGAAATTTCGCGGCATATATAGAGACTCCCTGCCATATTAACTACGCATCCCCTGTCTGTCATGATGCGTAAGCCGGGAGTCTGTTATGAAGAAATTACGTCCATTTACAGAAGCCGACGTCACCGCCGAGTCGGCTTTTTTTATGCAGCGCCGTCAGGTACTGCAAGCATTAGGGATCAGCGCAGCCGCGTTGTCTTTGCCCCTCTCTGCGCAGGCCGACCTTCTTAGCTGGTTTAAGGGTAATGACCGCCCTCCGGCACCTGCGGGTAAGCCGCTTAATTTCAGCAAGCCCACCGCCTGGCAAAATTCGCTTCCTTTAACGCCAGCGGATAAGGTTTCTGGCTACAACAACTTCTATGAGTTTGGTCTCGACAAAGCGGATCCAGCGGCCAACGCCGGCAGTCTGAAAACCGATCCGTGGACCTTGAAAATCACTGGCGAAGTCGCAAAACCACTCACTCTCGATCACGACGCGCTGACCGCCCGTTTCCCGCTGGAAGAACGGATTTACCGGATGCGCTGCGTGGAAGCCTGGTCAATGGTGGTGCCGTGGATTGGCTTTCCATTACATAAACTGCTGGCGCAGGTTGAACCCACCAGCAACGCAAAATATGTCGCTTTCGAAACGCGCTACGCGCCGGATGAAATGCCAGGACAGAAAGATCGTTTTATTGGCGGCGGGCTAAAGTATCCCTATGTTGAAGGGTTACGCCTGGATGAAGCAATGCATCCACTCACTCTACTTACCGTAGGGGTTTATGGTAAGGCCCTTCCGCCACAAAATGGCGCCCCCATCCGCTTAATTGTGCCGTGGAAATACGGATTTAAGGGCATAAAGTCGATCGTGAGTATCAAATTAACCCGCGAACGCCCTCCAACAACCTGGAACCTGGCCGCGCCCAATGAATATGGGTTTTATGCCAACGTGAATCCGCATGTCGATCACCCCCGCTGGTCCCAGGCCACCGAACGCTTTATTGGCGCTGGCGGTATTCTGGATGTACAGCGTCAACCCACACAGCTGTTTAACGGTTACGCCGAAGAGGTTGCTTCACTGTATCGTGGCCTTAATCTGCAGGAGAATTTTTAAGTGCGTCTGACTGCAAAGCACATTACCGGGCTGAAAGTTTGCCTGCATCTTGCCGGCTTTTTGCCGTTCATCTGGCTCTTTTGGGCGGTAAATCATGGCGGTTTGAGCGCCGATCCGGTCAAAGATATCCAGCACTTTACCGGTAGGACAGCTCTGAAATTCTTACTGGCGACCTTGCTGGTCTCTCCCCTCGCGCGCTACGCTAAACAGCCATTATTGATACGCATTCGTCGCCTGTTAGGGCTATGGTGTTTCGCCTGGGCGACGCTGCATTTAACCAGCTACGCGTTACTGGAATTGGGTATTCATAATCTGGCGCTGTTGGGGCGGGAATTAATCTCGCGACCGTATTTGATGTTGGGCATTGTCAGTTGGGTCATATTATTTGCTCTCACCTTAACGTCCACGCAATCTGCACAGCGAAAGCTGGGTAAGAATTGGCAATTTCTGCACAACTTCGTCTATCTTGTGGCGATCCTGGCACCCATACATTATCTGTGGTCGGTTAAAATTATCTCGCCTCAACCGATTATTTATGCCGCACTTGCTGCGCTGCTGTTAGCCTGCCGCTACAGGAAGTTTCGCCAGTGGTGGCGGTAGTTTCACGATATGTGCAGTGCGTTGCAAAACACGGACGATCCGATTTTCTTTACATGTTAACGGTTGATTATCTTCCCTGATAAGACCAGTATTTAGCTGCCAATTGCTACGAAATAGTTATAATGTGCGCCTTTGCTATCCCCGGTAGCGTTTTTACGGCGCGGAAAGGGTGACAATCGCATATTGAAGGTATATTTTGTCTTTTACCCGAAAATGGCAGAAGATAGCCGCACAATGACGAACAAGTCTGGCAATCTCACTTAAAGGCAACGGCACCCAGTGCAACGCCTGAGATGCGTGGCATCTTGTCACTCACTGTTATAAAAATGCTATACAGACGGCGGTAAAACGCCTGTCACAATCTCACTAAACAAAGAGTACGGAACCCACTCATGGATATTCGTAAGATTAAAAAACTGATCGAGCTGGTTGAAGAATCAGGCATCTCCGAACTGGAAATTTCTGAAGGCGAAGAGTCTGTACGCATCAGCCGTGCGGCGCCAGCTGCAAGTTTTCCAATGATGCAACAGGCTTATGCTGCACCAGTGATGCAGCAGCCAGCTCTGTCTAACGCTGTCGCACAAACTGCCTCTCCAAGTATGGAAGCTCCGGCAGCAGCGGAAATCAGTGGTCACATCGTACGCTCCCCAATGGTTGGTACGTTCTACCGCACCCCGAGCCCAGATGCGAAAGCGTTCATCGAAATCGGCCAGAAAGTGAATGCGGGCGATACCCTGTGCATCGTTGAAGCCATGAAAATGATGAACCAGATCGAAGCCGACAAATCCGGCGTCGTTAAAGCGATTCTGGTAGAAAGTGGTCAACCGGTAGAATTTGACGAGCCGCTGGTCGTCATCGAATAACGAGGCGAACATGTTGGATAAAATTGTCATCGCTAACCGCGGCGAGATTGCCTTGCGTATTCTTCGTGCCTGTAAAGAACTGGGCATCAAGACTGTCGCTGTGCATTCAAGCGCGGATCGCGATTTAAAACACGTATTGCTGGCGGATGAGACGGTCTGTATTGGCCCGGCTCCGTCCGTAAAAAGCTATCTGAACATCCCGGCTATCATTAGCGCCGCTGAAATCACCGGCGCGGTGGCAATTCATCCGGGTTATGGCTTCCTTTCTGAGAACGCCAACTTTGCAGAGCAGGTAGAACGTTCTGGCTTTATCTTCATCGGCCCAAAAGCCGACACCATCCGCCTGATGGGCGACAAAGTGTCCGCGATTACCGCGATGAAGAAAGCTGGCGTACCGACTGTTCCAGGCTCTGACGGCCCGTTGGGCGATGACATGGACGCTAACCGCGCTCATGCTAAACGCATCGGCTACCCGGTTATCATCAAAGCCTCCGGCGGCGGCGGCGGTCGCGGTATGCGCGTCGTGCGCAGCGATGCCGAACTGGCGCAATCCATCTCCATGACCAAAGCGGAAGCGAAAGCGGCTTTCAATAACGACATGGTCTACATGGAGAAATACCTGGAAAACCCACGCCACATCGAAATTCAGGTGCTGGCAGACGGTCAGGGTAACGCGATTTATCTGGCAGAGCGTGACTGCTCCATGCAGCGTCGTCACCAGAAAGTTGTCGAAGAAGCACCAGCGCCGGGCATTACCCCGGAACTGCGTCGCTACATCGGCGAGCGTTGCGCCAAAGCGTGCGTTGATATCGGCTATCGCGGGGCGGGTACTTTCGAGTTCCTGTTCGAAAACGGCGAGTTCTACTTCATTGAAATGAACACCCGTATTCAGGTTGAACACCCGGTAACCGAAATGATCACCGGCGTTGACCTGATCAAAGAGCAGCTGCGCATCGCTGCGGGTCAACCGCTGTCCATCAAGCAGGACGAAGTTATGGTTAAAGGCCATGCGGTGGAATGCCGTATCAACGCCGAAGACCCGAACACCTTCCTGCCGAGCCCGGGTAAAATCACGCGTTTCCACGCGCCGGGTGGCTTTGGTGTGCGCTGGGAGTCTCATATTTACGCAGGTTACACAGTACCTCCGTACTATGACTCAATGATCGGTAAACTGATTTGCTATGGCGAAAACCGCGACGTCGCTATCGCACGCATGAAAAACGCCTTGCAGGAACTGATCATCGACGGCATCAAAACCAACGTTGATCTGCAGATCCGTATCATGAATGACGAGCACTTCCAGCATGGTGGAACCAATATCCACTACCTGGAGAAAAAACTCGGACTTCAGGAAAAGTAAGCAAGCGTTAACACCGAAAAGGCCGGAAATTCCGGCCTTTTGTTTTTCTCCCCTCCCATACGTGCCATAAGGTACAATCCCCGCTTTCTTTATCCACAAGGGACAAAAAATGGACGCTCGTTTTGTTCAGGCCCATAAAGAGGCGCGCTGGGCGCTGTGGCTGACCCTTTTATATCTTGCCGCATGGTTAGTGGCCGCTTACTTACCAGACTCCACTCTGGGTTTTACTGGCCTGCCGCACTGGTTTGAAATGGCCTGTCTGCTGACGCCATTGGTTTTCATCGTACTGTGCTGGGCGATGGTGAAGTTTATTTATCGCGACATTCCTCTGGAGGATGATGATGCAGCTTGAAGTTATTTTGCCGCTGGTCGCCTATCTTCTGGTGGTTTTCGGCCTCTCTGTTTACGCCATGCGCAAAAGGTCGACTGGCACCTTCCTGAATGAATATTTCCTCGGCAGCCGCTCTATGGGCGGGGTCGTGTTAGCCATGACGCTAACGGCAACCTACATTAGCGCCAGCTCGTTTATCGGCGGCCCAGGTGCCGCTTACAAATACGGACTGGGATGGGTTTTGTTAGCGATGATCCAACTGCCCGCCGTCTGGTTGTCGTTGGGTATTCTCGGCAAAAAATTCGCCATTCTTGCACGCCGTTATAATGCGGTTACCCTCAACGATATGCTGTTTGCCCGCTACCAAAGCCGCCTGCTGGTATGGCTGGCGAGCCTCAGCCTGCTGGTCGCGTTTGTCGGTGCAATGACCGTACAGTTTATTGGCGGCGCGCGTTTGCTGGAAACGGCAGCGGGTATCCCTTACGAAACCGGCCTGCTGATTTTTGGCGTCAGTATCGCGTTATACACGGCGTTTGGCGGATTTCGCGCCAGCGTGTTGAACGACACGATGCAGGGCATGGTGATGCTGATTGGTACTATCGTACTGCTGGTCGGTGTCGTCCATGCCGCCGGTGGTCTCAGCAATGCGGTGGTCACTCTGCAAACCATCGATCCTAAACTGGTCTCGCCGCAGGGCGCTGATGACATTCTGTCCCCCACGTTTATGACCTCGTTCTGGGTACTGGTATGCTTTGGCGTGATTGGCCTGCCGCATACGGCGGTGCGCTGCATCTCCTATAAGGACAGCAAAGCGGTACACCGTGGAATTATCATTGGCACTATCGTAGTGGCTGTCCTGATGTTTGGTATGCATCTGGCCGGCGCGTTGGGCCGGGCGGTGATCCCTAACCTGACGGTACCGGATCTGGTTATTCCCACGCTAATGGTAAAAGTCTTGCCGCCGGTAGCAGCCGGGATCTTCCTCGCCGCGCCCATGGCCGCGATCATGTCGACGATCAATGCCCAATTGCTGCAAAGTTCCGCTACGATCATTAAAGATCTCTATCTGAACCTTCGCCCGGAACAACTGCAAAATGAAACACGGCTGAAACGCATGTCGGCAGTGATCACTCTGCTGCTGGGCGCGTTACTGCTGCTGGCCGCCTGGAAGCCGCCAGAGATGATTATCTGGCTTAACCTGCTGGCGTTTGGCGGGTTGGAAGCCGTCTTCCTATGGCCGCTGGTGCTGGGCCTTTACTGGGAGCGGGCAAACGCGGCAGGCGCACTGAGCGCAATGATTGTCGGCGGCATACTTTATGCCGTACTCGCTACTTTTAACATTCAGTACCTGGGCTTTCATCCGATTGTGCCCTCGTTACTGATAAGTTTGCTGGCTTTCCTGATCGGCAACCGTTTCGGTTCCGCCGTTCCGCAAGCCGCCATATTGACTACTGATAAATAAAGAGTTTTGCCATGCCATGGATTCAACTGAAACTGAACACGACCGGTGCAAACGCTGAAGAGTTGAGCGACGCACTGATGGAAGCGGGCTCCGTTTCCATTACCTTCCAGGATACGCATGATACGCCGGTATTTGAACCACTGCCGGGCGAGACTCGCCTGTGGGGCGATACCGACGTTATCGGCTTGTTCGATGCAGAAACCGACATGAAAGAGGTCGTTGCTGTTCTGGAGCAGCATCCGCTGCTGGGTGCTGGCTTCGCGCATAAAATCGAACAGCTTGAAGACAAAGACTGGGAACGCGAATGGATGGATAACTTCCACCCAATGCGCTTTGGTGAACGTCTGTGGATTTGCCCAAGCTGGCGCGATGTCCCGGATGAGAACGCCGTCAACGTGATGCTCGACCCGGGCCTGGCGTTTGGTACTGGCACTCACCCAACCACCTCTCTGTGCCTGCAATGGCTGGATGGTCTCGATCTTAACGGTAAAACGGTTATCGACTTTGGCTGCGGATCCGGCATCCTTGCCATTGCGGCACTGAAGCTGGGTGCGGCGAAAGCGATTGGTGTGGATATCGATCCGCAAGCGATTCAGGCCAGCCGTGATAACGCCCAGCGTAATGGTGTTTCTGAGCGTCTGGAACTTTATCTGCCTAAAGACCAGCCAGAGGCGATGAAAGCCGATGTGGTGGTCGCCAACATCCTTGCAGGCCCATTACGTGAACTGGCGCCGTTAATCAGCGTGCTGCCCGTTGAGGGCGGTTTACTGGGGCTTTCTGGTATTCTTGCCAGCCAGGCGGAAAGCGTCTGTGAAGCCTATGCCGATCTCTTTACGCTCGATCCGGTTATCGAGAAAGAAGAGTGGTGTCGCATTACCGGGCAGAAAAAATAATCCCTTCCAGTGGCCTCTCTGTAGGCCACATTTTCCCTTTTTTGTATCCTCCCGCCAACATCACAATGCTAAAATAAACCATTAACTTATTGAAGTTAATACATAAAAAATCATTTATCATTCATTGGACGAATTACATGAAATCAACTTTTGGTAAGGCGGGGCTACTGGCCCTAAGCATCATGCCCGTAACGGTATTTGCCTCTCACTGGAGCTATGAGAGAGAAGGTTCTCCTGAACACTGGGGCAGGAGTATAAAACTTGCCAGACTGGGATGAACCAATCCCCGATCAATATCGACACAACGCTCACAGCACATATCTCACCGCTTGCCACCCACTATACCGATGGGCCGGTCACACTCATCAATAATGGCCATACTGTCCAGGCGGGTCTTAAGACCACAACCGGGGACACCGTGACCATTGATGGTATAGCGTTCACTCTCCAACAGTTACATTTTCACGCACCAAGTGAAAATACCGTTCATGGCAAACATCATGCTATGGAAGCACATCTGGTACACAAAGATGCGAAAGGGGATGTAGCAGTCGTCGCGGTCATGTTTGATGTCGGAGCTGAAAACGCAGAACTAAATAAACTGTGGGCAACAATGCCCGAAAAAACTGGACAGGATGTCAGAATAACCGCGCAGATGGATCTTAACGCACTACTGCCCACTGATAAGACTTACTGGCGCTTCAGCGGCTCTCTGACGACACCGCCCTGTACCGAAGGCGTCACCTGGATTGTCCTGAAGCATCCAATAACGCTTTCCGAAGCGCAGCTTAAAAAATTCACTCAGACCATGCATCACGACAACAACCGACCAACACAACCGCTCAATGGTCGAGTGATCGTGGAGTAATTTTTTCGGCGTGGTTATCTGACCACGCCATTTTCAGACAACAGACCAGCATACTGATACTTTACCCAGCGATAAAATAACCAATTGATTTTTATTGAGTAAACGTATGCGCTTCAACCGCTTTGTAACCACTTTACTGGCAGCATGCTTAATACCCCTGATGACCCAGGCCGCGCCATGGGGATATACCGGAGAAACCGGCCCTGCGCAGTGGGGAAAAATTAGCAAAGAGTATGCAACGTGCCAGACTGGCATCAACCAGTCACCCGTTGATATCCAGACCGCGACAACCAGCAAGCTCGGCCTGCCCACGCTCGACACACAGTACATCGATAACCCGACAAGATTTCGGAGCATTAACTATACGCTGCAGGCAACAATGAGTTCCTACTCCTCTAATTTCATTAAAATTGAAGGAAGGCTCTATTATTTAAAACATTTTGATTTTCACGCCCCAAGCGAACATACCCTCAACGGTAAAAACTATCCGCTGGAGCTGCAGTTGGTCCACAAAAACCAACATGGTGATATCGCCATTGTGGCGGTCATGTTTGACATTGGTGAGCCTAACCAGGCGATTCAAAACCTGTGGGAGTCCTTTCCCACCATGGAGGGGAACAGCATGCCCATTTTTTCGCCCGTCGATATCAACCAGCTTCTACCCGATAACAAGACCTACTGGCTCTACACTGGCTCGATAACAACGCCTCCCTGTACTGAAGGCGTCACCTGGGTTGTCCTGAAAAAGCCTGTTGCCCTTTCCGCCGAGCAATTGGATAAATTTCACTACATTGTTGGGCCTGCGAACAATCGTCCACCGCAGCCGCTGAATGAACGCACGATTACTGACAGCAATTCAGGTGATACCGAGATCCTGTACTAAAATGAGGTAACGATCACACAATAGCGAGGTAATTTGCTGATTAATTCAGCAGAATATCTTGTCAGTATCTTCTGCAACTGAAGAAAAAATGAGAAGTTACGCAAAATTATATGCGTATATAAAATCGACATATTTTTTTAACGCCATGATTTATATGATTAAAAAAATTCATACGTTCATATTTACGGCAATTCATTGATCCACCTCAGTGGATTGGTCAAAGTTTGGCCTTTCATCTCGTGCAAAAAATGCGTAATATACGCCGCCTTGCAGTCACAGTATGGTCATTTCTTAACTCATGCGCATCGGACAATACCAGCTCAGAAATCGCCTGATCGCAGCACCTATGGCTGGCATCACTGACAGACCATTCAGGACGCTGTGCTATGAGATGGGAGCCGGATTGACGGTATCCGAGATGATGTCTTCTAACCCGCAGGTTTGGGAAAGCGACAAGTCTCGTTTACGGATGGTGCACGTTGATGAGCCAGGAATTCGCACGGTGCAAATTGCCGGTAGCGATCCTGTTGAGATGGCCGATGCCGCACGTATTAACGTGGAAAGCGGCGCCCAGATTATTGATATCAATATGGGGTGTCCGGCTAAAAAAGTGAATCGCAAGCTCGCAGGTTCAGCCCTCTTGCAGTACCCGGATTTAGTGAAATCAATACTAACCGAGGTCGTCAATGCAGTGGACGTTCCTGTCACACTCAAGATTCGCACCGGCTGGGCTCCGGAACACCGTAACTGCGTAGAGATTGCCCAACTGGCTGAAGACTGTGGCATTCAGGCTCTGACCATTCATGGACGCACCCGCGCCTGTTTGTTCAATGGAGATGCTGAGTACGACAGTATTCGGGCAGTTAAGCAGAAAGTTTCCATTCCGATTATCGCGAATGGCGACATTACTGACCCGCTTAAAGCCAGAGCTGTACTCGACTATACGGGGGCGGATGCCCTGATGATAGGCCGTGCAGCTCAGGGAAGACCCTGGATCTTTCGGGAAATCCAGCATTATCTGGACACTGGGGAGCTGCTGCCCCCGCTGCCACTGGCAGAGGTGAAGCGCTTGCTTTGTGCGCATGTTCGGGAACTGCACGACTTCTATGGTCAGGCAAAAGGGTACCGAATTGCGCGTAAACACGTATCCTGGTATCTCCAGGAACACGCTCCGGATGACCAGTTTCGGCGCACATTCAACGCCATTGAAGATTCCAGCGAACAGCTGGCGGCGTTGGAGGCATACTTCGAAAATTTTGCGTAAACAGAAATAAAGAGCTGACAGAACTATGTTCGAACAACGCGTAAATTCTGACGTACTGACCGTTTCTACCGTTAACTCCCAGGACCAGGTGACTCAAAAGCCCCTGCGTGACTCGGTTAAACAGGCACTGAAGAACTATTTTGCTCAATTGAATGGTCAAGACGTTAATGATCTCTATGAGCTGGTACTGGCTGAAGTAGAACAGCCCCTGTTGGACATGGTGATGCAATACACCCGCGGTAACCAGACCCGTGCTGCCCTGATGATGGGCATCAACCGTGGTACGCTGCGTAAAAAACTGAAAAAATACGGCATGAACTGATACTAATCAGTTAAATGTTTGTTTTAAAAGGCGCTACTCGGCATGGGGAAGCGCCTTTTTTATTAACGTCACACGGGAGGCTTTGGCGATGAACGCAAGATGTGAACCTGTCTATTTTGGCGATGAATCTAAAAAGATAATCCTGGGTGATGCGCTAACCGAGCTAAAAAAGCTACCCGCTGAAAGCATCGATCTCATTTTTGCCGACCCACCTTATAACATCGGCAAAGACTTTGACGGGATGGTGGAATCCTGGGACGAAGAGACCTTTCTGGCGTGGCTGTTTGAATGCATTGACGAGTGCCATCGCATTCTCAAACCACACGGTAGCATGTACATCATGAACAGTACGGAGAACATGCCGTACATCGACCTCAAATGTCGCCAGCTTTTTACCATCAAAAGCCGTATCGTGTGGTCATATGATAGCTCAGGGGTACAGGCTAAAAACTACTTTGGTTCGATGTATGAACCGATCCTGATGATGGTCAAAGATCAGAAAAACTACACGTTTAATCGTAATGATGTTCTGGTTGAAGCTAAAACGGGCGCTAAACGTGCGCTAATAGACTACAGAAAGAATCCGCCCCAGCCTTACAATCAGAAAAAAGTACCGGGCAATGTCTGGGATTTTCCCCGCGTTCGCTATCTGATGGACGAATACGAAAATCACCCCACTCAAAAACCCAAAGCCCTCCTGGAACGCATCATTCTGGCTTCCTCCAACCCGGATGACAAAGTGCTGGATCCGTTTGCCGGCAGCTTTACAACCGGCGCTACCGCAGTGGAATTAGGTCGCAAATTTGTCGGTATTGAAATCAATGCTGAGTACGTAAAAATGGGGCTCAGAAGACTGAGTATCGGTTCTCATTTTTCAGAGACTGAACTTGCAAAAGTGAAAAAACGTAAGACAAAAAACCTGTCCAAAAAGAGCCGATTAACGGCAAACAGTGGCGCTCTTTCGGCAAAGTAAAGGCATTGTAAGTCTGCTTTTCAGCTTACTGATTTCGTGTATATTCCCTGCAAGCTTAGGCATGAATACACAGGATTTAGCAATGATTCGCAAGTATTGGTGGCTGGTTGTTTTTGCGGTCTTCGTTTTTCTTTTTGATGCGCTGCTCATCCAGTGGATAGAACTGATGACAACAGAGCACGACAAGTGTCGGAATATGAACTCAGTGAATCCCCTAAAGCTGGTCAACTGCGCCGATCTCGACTAGCACCGCCGACAGCCGTCAGGCCCTGGCGGCTAAACTACCCAACCTGGTTTTCACTCTGTATTAATTGCATTACGCAGCCGTCCGGGCTTAGCATTTTTAATACATTGTCAACTAATGCTGGCGCTTGCCCATAAAGATCATAACTCTCTGGATTCATTAGCCAGTTTTTTATTATTCCGCTAAAGCTACCATGCAAAATAATTATGATGACGTCTAAATCCAGACTGGTGGCAATCAAATTTTCATCTACGCACCGTTGGAGAGAATCGCGAATGCTTTGGTGGCTGAGACCTATTTTATCGCGAATGGCCTGCTCTGATATCATATCTTTATGGAATTCGCATTTATGATATAAAATCTGCATTAATGCCTGCTGACGAGGGTTCTCCGCAATATATTGTAATCCCACCACAAATTTTTCACGCAACCGCTGTAAAGGGTTATCCCCCCAACGACCAATAAGCTTGTCCTGAATAAGATCGCGTAAGGGAGGTTGTTGTAACCATAGCTCATTAAACAATTGAGTTTTATTCTCGAAATGCCAATAAAGTGCACCCCGCGTCACATTGGCGGCATCCGCTATGTCGTTTAGCGTCGTATTACCTACGCCACGTGCGGCAAACTGTACAATCGCCGTTTCCATCAGGTGCTGTCGCGTTTTGAGGGCATCCGCTTTCGTTTTTCTGGCCATGATTCCGACTATCTGGATTGGAGTAGAGAATGATTAACTTTCTTATCTAATATTTTCTATCTGGAACAAATGTATCACTTAGCGTTTATTTAGACGAGGGCTAAAGTATTTAATTACGGACATTACACACGAATAGATAAAACAAATAACAAAAGACAATATATTCACCATTCAGATGATTATTTCGAAATGTATTTATCAGCATCATAGTGTTGCTATAAATATCACAATGAAACGGTAGCTGATTAATCTTTTTTTGCTTTTATGTGCCGTGAACCCCGCCCATAAATAAGTATTGCTTACATCGCAAGCTAATAATTTGTAGGATAGCCAACTATTATTTTTCTTGTGCGCGTTATCACCTCTGCTGTTACCCGGTTAATAACGAGCGTTCGGTTTTTTAAGGAATAGAAATGACGAAAAATGCCAGGTTTTCACTCCTGCCCTCATTCATCATCATCTCCGCTGCATTACTCGCCGGTTGTAACGATCAGGGAGAAACACAAGCACATCCCGCAGAGCCGCAGGTGACTGTCCATGTCGTCGAAAAGGCCCCTTTAGCCGTGACGACCGAAT
Organism: Citrobacter sp. wls615; assembly: GCF_005281355.1. Classification (NCBI taxonomy): domain Bacteria; kingdom Pseudomonadati; phylum Pseudomonadota; class Gammaproteobacteria; order Enterobacterales; family Enterobacteriaceae; genus Citrobacter; species Citrobacter sp. wls615. Next base: position 106,995 of record NZ_SZXM01000062.1, read on the forward strand.
TACCCGGACGCACCACAGCATTTCGTATTGCAGAAGTCCGTCCTCAGGTTAGTGGAATTGTACTTAAACGGAATTTCACCGAGGGGAGCGATGTTGAAGCCGGTCAGTCGCTTTATCAGATCGATCCCGCGACTTACCAGGCTGACTATGACAGCGCCAAAGGCGAACTGGCAAAGAGTGAAGCAGCGGCCGCTATCGCGCATTTAACGGTAAAACGTTATGTGCCGCTGGTTGGCACCAAGTACATCAGCCAGCAAGAGTACGATCAGGCAATTGCTGATGCCCGCCAGGCCGATGCCTCCGTAATCGCGGCCAAAGCGGCGGTCGAAAGCGCACGTATCAACCTGGCCTACACCAAAGTGACATCGCCCATTAGCGGACGTATCGGTAAATCTAACGTCACCGAAGGCGCATTAGTCACGAATGGTCAGGCAACTGAGCTTGCTACCGTGCAACAGCTCGATCCTATCTATGTTGACGTGACGCAGTCCAGTAACGACTTTATGCGCCTCAAGCAGTCAATTGAACAAGGTAGTCTGCATAAAGACAGCGCCAGCAGTACCGTCGAGCTGGTGATGGAAAATGGTCAGGCATATCCGCTGAAAGGCTCATTGCAATTTTCTGATGTAACGGTTGATGAAAGCACAGGATCAATCACTCTCAGAGCCGTATTCCCTAACCCACAGCACACGCTGCTGCCAGGCATGTTTGTGCGCGCGCGCATTGATGAAGGCGTCCAGCCGAATGCCATTCTTGTTCCGCAGCAGGGTGTAACGCGCACGCCACGCGGCGATGCCACCGTGATGGTCGTTAACGACAAGAGCCAGGTTGAAGCGCGGACAGTTGTCGCCGCTCAAGCCATTGGCGACAAATGGCTCATCAGCGAAGGTCTGCAACCCGGTGACAAAGTTATCGTGAGCGGCTTACAAAAAGCACGCCCTGGCGTTCAGGTTAAAGCAACCGCCGATACTGAAACCCCAGCGACGAAAGCCCAATAAGGTAACCGGACATGGCTAACTTTTTTATCAGGCGTCCTATCTTTGCCTGGGTACTGGCCATCATTCTGATGATGGCGGGTGCTCTGGCAATTATGCAACTGCCCGTGGCGCAGTACCCGACCATCGCGCCTCCTGCCGTATCGGTTTCCGCCACCTACCCAGGTGCGGATGCGCAAACGGTACAGGATACCGTCACGCAGGTTATCGAACAGAATATGAACGGTATCGATAACCTGATGTATATGTCCTCCACCAGCGATTCTGCCGGTAGTGTGACCATCACGCTGACCTTCCAGTCCGGTACCGACCCCGATATCGCGCAGGTTCAGGTGCAAAACAAACTGCAGCTCGCCACTCCACTACTGCCGCAAGAAGTTCAGCAGCAGGGGATCAGCGTCGAGAAATCCAGTAGCAGCTTTTTGATGGTCGCGGGTTTTGTTTCTGACAACCCACAAACCACGCAGGATGACATTTCCGACTACGTCGCCTCGAACGTTAAAGACTCGATCAGCCGTCTGAATGGCGTGGGTGACGTGCAGCTGTTTGGTGCGCAGTACGCTATGCGTATCTGGCTGGATGCAAACTTGTTGAATAAGTACCAGCTCACACCGGTTGATGTGATCAATCAGTTGAAGGTGCAGAACGATCAGATTGCTGCCGGTCAGCTGGGCGGTACGCCTGCGTTGCCTAATCAGCAGCTTAATGCCTCTATCATTGCGCAAACGCGACTGAAAGACCCTGAAGAGTTCGGCAAAGTAACTTTACGCGTGAATAGCGATGGTTCGGTCGTTCACCTGAAAGACGTTGCACGCATCGAGTTGGGGGGGGAGAACTACAACGTAGTCGCGCGTATTAACGGGAAACCAGCATCCGGTCTCGGGATCAAACTGGCAACCGGGGCAAACGCGCTGGATACCGCAAACGCTATCAAAGCCAAGCTGGTTGAACTGCAACCGTTCTTCCCGCAGGGAATGAAGGTGGTCTATCCGTACGACACCACCCCGTTTGTAACCATCTCCATTCATGAAGTGGTAAAAACGCTGTTTGAAGCGATCGTGCTGGTGTTCCTGGTCATGTATTTGTTCCTGCAAAACATCCGGGCTACGCTCATTCCAACCATTGCCGTACCTGTTGTATTGTTGGGCACATTTGCCGTACTTGCCGCGTTTGGCTACTCAATAAACACCCTGACGATGTTCGGCATGGTACTCGCCATCGGCCTATTGGTTGATGATGCGATAGTGGTGGTGGAAAACGTGGAACGTGTGATGATGGAAGATAATCTACCGCCCAAAGAGGCGACGGAAAAATCCATGTCACAAATTCAGGGCGCGCTGGTCGGTATCGCCATGGTGCTGTCTGCGGTATTTATCCCGATGGCCTTCTTTGGCGGCTCAACCGGGGCTATCTATCGGCAGTTCTCTATCACCATCGTTTCTGCAATGGCGCTTTCAGTGCTGGTAGCGCTGATCCTGACTCCCGCGCTTTGTGCAACGCTGTTGAAGCCGGTATCGGCTGAACATCACGAGAATAAAAGCGGTTTCTTTGGCTGGTTTAATGCCAAATTTGATCACAGCGTCAATCATTACACCAATAGCGTCAGCGGTATTGTGCGTAAAACCGGGCGTTACCTGGTCGTCTACCTGATTATCGTGATTGGGATGGCGGTGTTGTTTATGCGCCTTCCAACCTCCTTCTTGCCAGAAGAAGATCAGGGCGTATTCCTGACAATGATTCAGCTTCCGGCCGGTGCAACGCAAGAGCGAACCCAGAAAGTGCTGGATCAGGTTACGCATTACTACCTGAACAACGAGAAAGCCAACGTCGAAAGCGTCTTTACGGTTAACGGCTTTAGCTTCAGCGGGCAAGGGCAAAACTCAGGGATGGCGTTTGTCAGCCTCAAGCCCTGGGAAGAACGCAGTGGCGACGAGAATAACGTTGAATCGATTATCGCCAGAGCAACCCGTGCGTTTAGCCAGATTCGTGACGGCTTAGTGTTCCCTTTCAACATGCCAGCCATTGTTGAACTGGGTACCGCAACCGGCTTCGACTTCGAGCTGATTGACCAGGGCGGGCTGGGGCATACCGCGTTAACACAAGCGCGTAACCAACTGCTGGGTATGGTTGCTAAACACCCTGACCTGCTGGTTCGCGTGCGTCCAAACGGTCTCGAGGATACCGCCCAGTTCAAGCTGGATGTCGATCAGGAAAAAGCTCAGGCCCTTGGTGTCTCGCTGTCCGATATTAATGAAACCATCTCCGCTGCGCTGGGTGGCTATTACGTCAATGACTTCATTGACCGTGGCCGCGTGAAAAAAGTGTACGTACAGGCCGATGCCAAATTCCGTATGTTGCCGGAAGACATCAATAATCTGTATGTTCGTAGCGCCAATGGCGAAATGGTACCGTTCTCCACGTTCAGTTCCGCACATTGGATCTACGGTTCACCACGTCTGGAACGTTACAACGGTATGCCTTCTATGGAACTGTTAGGAGAAGCTGCGCCAGGCCGAAGCACCGGTGAAGCGATGGCGCTGATGGAAAGCCTGGCAGAGAAACTGCCTAACGGTATCGGCCATGACTGGACGGGTATGTCCTATCAGGAACGACTCTCAGGGAACCAGGCGCCTGCGCTGTATGCTATCTCGCTCATCGTTGTCTTCCTTTGCCTTGCCGCATTGTATGAGAGCTGGTCGATCCCGTTCTCGGTGATGCTGGTTGTACCGCTTGGCGTGGTTGGCGCACTGCTAGCCGCATCGCTACGTGGGATGAATAACGACGTGTACTTCCAGGTTGGGTTGCTAACCACTATCGGCCTCTCGGCTAAAAACGCCATTCTGATCGTCGAGTTTGCCAAAGACCTGATGGATAAAGAGGGTAAAGGGCTGATCGAAGCGACGTTGGAGGCATCCCGCATGCGTCTTCGCCCTATCCTGATGACATCCCTGGCATTTATTCTGGGGGTTATGCCTCTGGTTATCAGCCACGGAGCGGGTAGCGGTGCACAGAATGCGGTCGGCACAGGTGTAATGGGGGGAATGCTAACCGCAACATTGTTGGCGATCTTCTTCGTTCCCGTCTTCTTCGTTGTCGTCAGACGGCGTTTTAGTCGGCACACTGATTAATTTGTAAAATAAAGGCGTCTACGGACGCCTTTTTCATCGGTACACTCTCTCTTTGTTTATTAATAAGATAGCCATTTATTTCATTTAAGTCGGTCATTAAAACCCGCCCGCAACCTTTCTTTTTATCCATTATTTTTACAATCCACATGAATTGAGATTATTCCTTCTGTCAGTCTTTTTTTAAGAGGTGGTAAAATAATGACCGAGTTCGCAGATGGCTTAGCGCTTGTCTTTGCTCAATTAGCGAAACGCTTATTTTTGAGGTAACACCATGAAAAGATTAATATCCGTTGCATTGCTTACCGCGTTTCTTGCCGGTTGTGCACACGATTCTCCTTGCGTACCTGTATACGACGATCAGGGACGCCTGGTCCATACCAATACCTGTATGAAAGGCACCACGCAGGATAACTGGGAAACAGCCGGTGCCATCGCCGGTGGCGCAGCCGCCGTTGCCGGATTGACGCTTGGGATAGTTGCCCTGACCAAATAACTCTTCTTAAAGGTTTTAAAGGCGCGGTGGTTACCGCGCTTTTAGCAATAAAATAAAATTCACATATAAGACAAAACGTTGGTTTATAGCTCTTCCTGAATAATAAAATTATTATAGATATCCCTCACATATCCACGATTTGAAAGTAGCATTTTTCCTGTTCTTTGTTACACCGCGTTTTCTTTTCATTATTCTCACGCGATCAATATTAACGTCCGAAATCGTTATCACGCGTCCTGTCTAATTTTAAAATTTTTGCGCTGAAATGTGGCTTACGTTTCAATTTTGCACCACTTCAGGGCGCTGCATTTATTTTTTCCTGTCTACACTCTGCATATTGCGTCGAATAATCGTGCGCAAAAACCTGGCACTACCTTTGCTTAAAAGAGTATGGCCAAAGCCACAGACCGGTAAAAGACGTTTTCAGAACGTTTTCATAACAATAATTCCTCCACACAGGATGCTCTATGAAAAAGATGATAATAGCCAGCCTGGCTGCGGCCGGCGTGCTCCTTGCGATAGCAAATCAGGCGCATGCCGGCGCAACACTTGATGCCGTAAAGAAAAAAGGGTTTGTGCAATGCGGGATCAGTGACGGGTTGCCTGGCTTCTCTTACGCCGATGCGAGCGGTAAGTTTTCAGGTATTGATGTCGACGTATGCCGAGGCGTTGCCTCCGCCGTATTTGGCGATGATACCAAAGTAAAATATACCCCGCTCACCGCCAAGGAACGTTTCACCGCGTTACAGTCTGGCGAAGTCGACATGCTCTCGCGTAATACCACATGGACCTCCTCTCGTGATGCAGGTATGGGCATGTCTTTCACTGGCGTAACCTATTACGATGGCATTGGTTTTCTTACCCACAATAAAGCCGGCCTGAAGAGCGCGAAAGAACTGGATGGCGCAACGGTGTGTATTCAGGCAGGAACCGATACCGAACTGAACGTGGCTGACTACTTTAAAGCCAATAATATGAAGTACACCCCTGTCACGTTTGACCGCTCGGATGAATCAGCCAAGGCTCTGGAATCAGGACGTTGTGATACGCTGGCCTCCGACCAGTCTCAGCTATATGCCCTGCGCATCAAGCTGAGCAATCCTGCAGAATGGATTGTCCTGCCAGAAGTTATCTCTAAAGAACCGTTAGGTCCGGTTGTACGTCGTGGCGACGATGAATGGTTCTCCATTGTTCGCTGGACGCTGTTCGCCATGCTGAACGCGGAAGAGATGGGGGTTAACTCGAAAAACGTTGATGAAAAAGCGGCTAATCCTGCAACGCCGGATATGGCGCATCTGCTAGGTAAAGAAGGGGATTATGGCAAGGATCTGAAGCTTGATAACAAATGGGCTTATAACATTATTAAGCAGGTAGGTAACTACTCGGAGATCTTTGAACGTAACGTTGGATCGGAAAGTCCGTTGAAGATCAAACGTGGACAGAACAACCTCTGGAACAACGGTGGCATTCAATATGCGCCACCGGTGCGCTAATGCAAAGTGATGTAACGGGCGCCGCAGCTGCGGCGCTCAGCCCAGAGCCATTGTTACCGAGGTTTTCTTATGCTTCATCGCCGCTCAACCGTAAAAGGATCGCTATCCTTTTCTAACCCTGCGGTCCGCGCCTGGTTATTCCAAATACTCGCCGTCATTGCGGTCATTAGCATTGCGGTCTATCTCATTCATAACACGATTAATAACCTGAGCAGTCGCGGTATTACCTCGGGATTTTCTTTTCTCGACCGCAGCGCGGGATTTGGTATCGTCCAGCATCTGATTGATTACGAGCAAGGCGATACCTATGGCCGCGTGTTCCTGGTCGGTCTGCTTAATACGCTGTTAGTTTCCGCACTATGTATCATCTTCGCTTCATTTCTCGGTTTCTTTCTCGGGCTGGCACGCCTGTCAGATAACTGGTTATTGCGAAAGCTCTCCACGGTCTATATCGAAACGTTCCGCAATATCCCGCCGCTATTGCAGATCTTCTTTTGGTATTTTGCCGTATTACGTAACCTACCCGGCCCACGTCAGGCAGTGAACGCGCTGGATTTGATGTTTCTGAGCAACCGGGGGCTGTATATTCCGGCGCCGCAAATGGGAGAAGGTCTTTTTGCCTTTTGTACTGCGGTCCTTATTGCCATCGCTGTCACCTTCGGACTATTTCGCTTCAACAGAATGCACCAGATCAAAACCGGTCAGTTACGCCGTACCTGGCCCACAGCTCTGGCATTATTCGTATTTTTACCGATGATTTCACAATGGTTTTTTGGCGCGGCCCTTCACTGGGATATCCCCGAGCTACGCGGTTTTAACTTCCGTGGCGGTATGGTGCTTATACCTGAACTGGCGGCTCTGACGCTGGCGCTTTCAGTGTATACCTCAGCGTTTATTGCAGAAATTATTCGGGCAGGAATTCAGGCTGTTCCTTATGGCCAACATGAGGCAGCACGCTCTCTGGGTTTGCCAAATCCGGTGACGCTCCGCCAGGTCATCATCCCACAGGCGCTGCGCGTCATCATTCCTCCACTAACCAGTCAGTACCTGAATATCGTTAAAAATTCTTCGCTCGCTGCCGCCATTGGCTACCCGGATATGGTTTCCCTGTTTGCTGGCACGGTACTCAATCAAACGGGACAAGCCATTGAAACTATTGCCATCACGATGTCGGTGTACCTGATCATCAGCCTGAGCATTTCTCTCCTGATGAATATTTATAACCGTCGTATCGCACTGATCGAGCGCTAAGGAGCCATGATGACAAAAGCACTACTGTCTCACCCCTCGCGCCAGAGCAGTAACCCGGCAAGCAGCTGTCTGTTCTGGGTTCGCAAAAACCTGTTCTCCACTTGGTCAAATAGCCTGCTCACGCTGCTATGCGTGTGGCTAATTTGGTCCTTCCTTCCACCGCTGTTGAACTGGGTATTTTTTCAGGCCAACTGGATAGGCTCTACCAGAGCTGACTGTACCAAAGCGGGGGCCTGCTGGGTGTTCATTCATGAACGCTTCGGACAATTCATGTATGGACTTTACCCACACGATCAGCGCTGGCGCATAAATCTGGCCCTGCTGATTGGCCTTGTTTCAATCGTTCCCATGTTCTGGAAAATCATTCCCCACCGTGGTCGTTATATCGCCGTTTGGGCAGTTCTTTATCCTTTGGTGGTCTGGTGGTTGATGTACGGTGGTTTTCTCGGACTTGAGCGGGTAGAAACCCGGCAGTGGGGCGGGTTAACGCTGACGCTTATCATCGCATCCGTCGGTATTGCGGGTGCACTCCCGTGGGGGATTCTACTGGCATTGGGACGTCGTTCTCATATGCCAATCGTTCGGATTTTATCCGTCATTTTTATTGAGTTCTGGCGCGGCGTACCGTTGATCACCGTCCTGTTTATGTCCTCTGTCATGCTCCCTCTGTTTATGTCGGAGGGGACCAGCATCGACAAGCTTATCCGGGCACTGGTCGGCGTCATTCTTTTCCAGTCAGCCTATGTTGCAGAGGTAGTTCGTGGGGGATTACAGGCCTTGCCAAAAGGTCAGTATGAAGCGGCTGAATCACTGGCCCTGGGGTACTGGAAAACCCAAGGGTTAGTCATTCTTCCACAAGCTCTCAAGCTGGTTATTCCTGGTTTGGTTAATACGATTATTGCCCTGTTCAAGGATACCAGTTTGGTCATCATCATCGGCCTGTTTGATCTCTTCAGCAGCGTGCAGCAAGCAACCGTGGATCCTGCATGGCTGGGTATGTCGACTGAAGGATATGTTTTTGCCGCACTGATTTACTGGATCTTTTGTTTCAGTATGTCGCGTTACAGCCAACATCTGGAAAAACGTTTTAATACCGGGCGTACACCGCACTGAGGAATTTATGAACCAATTATTAATGCAGTCTACTGACGCGATGATTACGCTGGAAAACGTCAATAAATGGTACGGACAGTTCCACGTTTTGAAAAACATCAATCTGCAGGTAAAACAAGGAGAGCGTATCGTCTTATGCGGTCCTTCCGGCTCGGGTAAATCGACAACTATCCGTTGTATTAACCATCTGGAAGAGCATCAGCAAGGACGTATTGTGGTGGATGGGATTGAACTCAATGAAGACATTCGCAATATTGAGCGCGTCAGGCAAGAAGTTGGCATGGTCTTTCAACACTTCAATCTCTTTCCTCATTTGACGGTCCTGCAAAACTGTACGCTGGCACCAGTCTGGGTGCAAAAGATGCCGAAAAAAGAGGCTGAAGTGTTGGCAATGCACTACCTTGAGCGAGTTCGCATTGCTGAACATGCGCATAAATATCCTGGGCAAATCTCTGGTGGACAACAACAGCGCGTGGCCATTGCACGTTCGTTATGTATGAAACCTAAAATTATGTTGTTTGATGAACCCACATCAGCGCTGGATCCAGAAATGGTGAAAGAGGTGCTTGATACCATGATCGGTCTGGCGCAATCGGGTATGACTATGCTGTGCGTTACCCATGAAATGGGATTTGCCCGCACGGTGGCCGACCGCGTGATCTTCATGGATCTTGGCGAGATTGTGGAGCAAGCGCCGCCAGATGAGTTTTTTGCCAATCCCAGGTCAGAACGTACGCGGGCATTCCTGTCGCAGGTGATTCATTAATCTTCTGTTTTGCCCGGTGGCGTTGCGCATACCGGGCTTACAGGTTAGCAAGAAGCATAACGCAAAAAGGCCATCCTTTCGGATGGCCTTTTCACTTATTTGATGTCTGGCAGTTCCCTACTCTCGCATGGGGAGACCCCACACTACCATCGGCGCTACGGCGTTTCACTTCTGAGTTCGGCATGGGGTCAGGTGGGACCACCGCGCTACAGCCGCCAGACAAATTCTTTTCTAAGCGCCGAACTTTAACCGAAAAACTGGTGCTGATACCCAGAGTCGAACTGGGGACCTCACCCTTACCAAGGGTGCGCTCTACCAACTGAGCCATATCAGCACACTAAATTTGATGCCTGGCAGTTCCCTACTCTC
>NZ_SZXM01000061.1:0-22721 GCF_005281355.1 Citrobacter sp. wls615
CTGCTCCGCTTAAGTGAACAGTATTGCGCCATTGGCGGGCCTTTTTATTTGTGCAGAGCACCAGCCAGCCAACGGGAAAACTCACGCATTGCAGATGTCTCAGGTCGGGATTGCAAACGCGTTATCCAATAGCTCCCCAGATCAATCTGCGTTAGAAACGGCTGAACGACACGTTCACTACCAAGCAAATGTGTGAACATTCTTACCGGGGCAATCGCCACTCCGATCCCTGCCTGCGCGGCCTCCAGCATTGTGACGGAAGAATCAAACACCACCACGTTGTGCGTCGGTGACGGAGGCGCTTCTCCGGCGGCCTGCATCCAAAGCGTCCATTCATCTCGCCGATAAGATCGTAATAGCGGGAATTTCAGGAGGTCTGCAGGTACCTTGATCTGTGCGGCTAATTCTGGCGAGCAAAGCGGGGACATCAGCGCGCTACACAAATATTGTGCGTCGGTATCATGCCAGGCTCCTCCCCCGTAACGAATGGTATAGTCCAGTCCCTCAGCGGCGGGATCCACGCGGTTATTGTGGGTGGAAATATGCAAATCAATATGCGGATAGTTACGCTTAAAGTCGCTGAGTCGAGGAAAAAGACAACCGATCGCAAAGGTCCCCACTACCCCGATTTTAAGTTTTTCCTGGGTTTGTTTAGTGGCAAAACGATCCAGCATCCCCGCCATACGATCGAAAGAATCATTAAGTACAGGTAACAGACTTTCCCCTTCTGTCGTCAGCATCAACCCACGAGAGCCGCGCACAAAAAGCTGACAATTTAGCTGCTGTTCCAGCGCTTTGACATGCTGGCTGATGGCAGAGTGCGTTACGTTGAGCTCAATTGCAGCGCGGGTAAAGCTAAGGTGTCTGGCCGCGGCTTCAAAAGCCCGCAGCGAGTTAAGGGGGATATAGCTACGCGTCATCATCTGGCCTGTTAGAAAAACTTATATCTGCTGCTAAATTTAACCGTTTGTCAACACACTGCAAATCAAACAAACTGATTGCGTCTGACGGGCCCGGACACCCTTTTGCTTTTTATTACGGAACTGATTTCATGATGAAAAAATCGTTATGCTGCGCGTTGCTGCTGACAGCCTCTGTCTCAACGTTTGCCGCCGAAAAAACAGAACAACAGATTGCCGATATCGTAAACCGCACCATCACACCGCTGATGCAAGAACAGGCTATTCCGGGTATGGCCGTGGCAATTATTTACCAGGGAAAACCTTATTACTTTACCTGGGGTAAAGCCGATATCGCCAAAAACCGTCCTGTCACCCAGCAAACGCTGTTTGAACTAGGCTCAGTCAGTAAGACGTTCAACGGTGTGCTGGGCGGCGATGCTATCGCCCGTGGTGAAATTAAGCTCAGCGATCCGGTCACCCAATACTGGCCCGAATTAACTGGCAAACAATGGCAGGGTATCAGCCTGCTGCACCTGGCCACCTATACGGCGGGTGGTCTGCCGCTTCAGGTACCTGACGATGCTACAGATAAAGCGGCATTACTGCGCTTTTATCAAAACTGGCAGCCGCAATGGGCCGCGGGTGCTAAACGTCTCTATGCTAACTCCAGTATTGGTCTGTTTGGCGCATTGGCGGTGAAACCTTCAGGAATGCGCTATGAAGAGGCGATGACCAAACGCGTCCTGCAACCATTAAAACTGACGCATACCTGGATTACGGTTCCGCAGAGCGAACAAAAGGATTATGCCTGGGGCTATCGCGAAGGAAGGCCCGTGCATGTATCTCCGGGGCAGCTTGATGCCGAAGCCTATGGGGTAAAATCCAGTCTTGTCGATATGACCCGCTGGGTTCAGGCCAACATGGACGCCAGCCAGGTACAAGAGAAAACGCTGCGACAGGGAATTGAAATCGCGCAGGCTCGTTACTGGCGTATTGGCGATATGTACCAGGGATTAGGCTGGGAGATGCTGAACTGGCCGGTGAATGCCGACTCGATAATCAACGGTAGCGACAGTAAAGTCGCGTTAGCGGCGCTTCCCGCCGTTGAGGTCAATCCGCCAGCCCCGGCCGTGAAGGCCTCATGGGTGCATAAAACCGGCTCCACTGGCGGATTTGGCAGCTACGTTGCTTTCGTTCCAGAAAAAAATCTTGGCATCGTGATGCTGGCAAACAAAAGCTATCCAAATCCTGCTCGCGTCGATGCAGCCTGGCGCATTCTTGAAAAATTACAGTAACTGACGACGAGGTCCGCTATAGCGGACCTCGTTTCTTCCTCTTCTTTTTCCTGCTGTCATCTACACTTAACAAAAAAACAGCAAGGAAAATCTTATGCGTATTCTGCCCGTCGTTGCTGCAGTTACCGCTGCATTTCTGGTTGTCGCCTGCAGTACCCCTACACCGCCAAAAGGCGTTACCGTTGTGAATAACTTTGACGCTAAACGCTATCTTGGTACCTGGTATGAAATTGCACGTTTAGACCATCGCTTCGAACGTGGACTGGAAAAAGTGACCGCAACGTATAGCTTGCGCGACGACGGCGGTATCAACGTGATCAATAAGGGCTATAACCCGGACAGAGAGATGTGGCAAAAAACGGAGGGTAAAGCCTATTTCACTGGCGACCCAAATCGGGCTGCGCTCAAGGTGTCATTCTTCGGCCCCTTTTACGGCGGGTATAACGTGATTGCGCTCGACCGGGAATATCGCCACGCGCTGGTTTGCGGCCCGGATCGCGATTACCTGTGGATCCTTTCACGGACCCCCACCATTTCAGATGAAATGAAGCAGCAAATGTTGGCTATCGCGACCCGGGAAGGGTTTGACGTCAATAAACTGATTTGGGTGAAACAGCCTGGTACTTAGTGAGTGCTAAGCTTCAGACCAATAATACCAGCCACAATCAGCCCCAGACTCAGCAAACGCGCCGGGCTGGCGGATTCACCCAACAGCAGAATTCCGGTAATGGCCGCCCCGACGGCGCCAATACCGGTCCAGACGGCATAGGCGGTCCCAACTGGCAAAGTACGCATCGCCCAGGAGAGCATGGCGATACTGACGATCATGGCCGCAATAGTGATAATACTTGGCGTCAGACGTGTGAAACCGTGGGTATATTTCAGGCCAATCGCCCAGACAACTTCGAGCAAACCGGCAATTAATAAAACGATCCAGGACATATCAGGCTCCAGAACAATGGGGCCGTCCCCGGTGAAAGAAGCGTTTGCAGGTCGTCCTGCAAAGCTGGTGTGTGAAATGGCATTTTTGCCCGACAGAAAATGAATTTCAACCTTTTTATTCACCGTTCGTTAAAAGCAAGAATTAGGCATAATTAGCGGCGTAGTTCCCGCATTTGGCACTCATCGGAGTTCTCTATGATGAAGGGCTTTCTGAAATCAGGAAGTCGATTGCCCCTCTTCTGAATGCGAAAAGTTTATGCTTAAAATTTTAGTGATTGACCGATGCCACTTTACCCGCACAGGGATAGAGGCATTGCTTAATCATTCTGGCAGGTTCAACTCCTCATTTCTGGTATCAGGAATTAATAATCTTCTGTTGGCAAAAGAGCATATTTTGCAGTGGAAACCGCATCTGGTCATTGCGGATTTATACAGTTTTATTAGCGAGGCGCATTCCACTCCGCCAGTTAAGCCCTTTTTCATGAGCTGTGGCGTCATACCTCTGATCTTACTGCAATCAGCGGACAGACAGCACGCGTCCATCCCGGCTTCTCAAGCCACCGCCTATTCGGTATTAACCAAACACACCTCGCTAAACGCACTTACACACACGATTCAGGAAGCGCTACAAGATCGCCCCACATTAGCATTAGCCGAAAATGCGACGCCACTGCTTACGCCGCAGGAGGAGAAAGTATTGTCAATGTGGATGGATGGCGTGAGTAACCAGGTTATAGCCGCCACGCTCTGCATTCATGGCAAAACGGTGTATACCTATAAACGAAATATTCGTCTGAAGCTTCATCTGGGGAACCGCTTCTCACCGTTCCTCTCACTCCCACACAGGGAGAGTTAACGGTACGACCCAGCGTCGTACCGTTGAGCATTATTGCTGAGCTTTTGTCGCCGCACCAGAGATAGCGTTACCGCCGTCAGAAATATCCTCCCCTACGCCTCGCGTGGTATTACACGCGGTTAATACGGAAGAAAGTACCAACACAGAAAAGATCGCAGCAATTGTCTTCTTAATCATAACGTCTTCCTTTTCTAGCCAATATTGTTTGTGTATAGCTACTTAATAATAGACAAGATCCGGAAGTGTGATGGATAAACAACCGTTTTTTCAGATTATGTGAGAAGTTTAACTGGCGGCGTGAGAGATTGAATTGCCGAGATGTTTGATGTCTTCACCGAAGCCGCGCGCGGTATTACAGCCAGCCAGTAGAGTGCTGGTGAAAAGGATTAGCATTACAAGACTGAGAAGACGTTTCATCATTCCTGCCCTGGAAAAAGTATGGCGCAGCAACCTGCGCCACAAGATCAAATAAGTGTCTTATTTTACGCGGGAAACGTATTCGCCTGAGCGAGTATCCACTTTGATCACTTCGCCGATCTGTACGAACAGCGGAACTTTAACGACTGCGCCGGTAGACAGGGTAGCCGGTTTGCCGCCAGTACCAGCGGTATCGCCTTTCAGACCCGGGTCAGTATCAACGATTTCCAGCTCAACGAAGTTCGGCGGCGTCACGGAGATCGGCTGACCGTTCCACAGGGTCACGATGCATTCAGCCTGGTCCAGCAGCCATTTAGCGTTATCGCCTACCGCTTTCTCGTCTGCAGCCAGCTGTTCGAAAGTGGTGTTGTTCATGAAGTGCCAGAATTCACCGTCGCTATACAGGAAGGTCAGGTTCATGTCGGCTACATCTGCGCCTTCGGCAGAGTCGGTAGACTTGAAGGTTTTCTCTACGCGAGTACCGGTCAGCAGGCGACGCAGCTTAACGCGCGCAAACGCCTGGCCTTTACCTGGTTTAACGAATTCGCTGGCTTCAACCGCATAAGGTTCGCCGTCCAACATGATTTTAAGACCAGCACGAAAATCGTTGCTATAGTACGTTGCCATAAGGCCCTCTGAAAATTGTTAACTGGTAGCTAAGCCACAAAATGGCGCATATTGTAACCCTAAATACCCCATCCAGAGAAGATTGGTTATCGCAACTTGCCGATGTTGTGACCGATCCCGATGAACTTCTGCATCTTTTGAATATAGACGCAGATGAAAAACTGTTGGCCGGACGCGACGCGAGACGACTTTTCGCCCTGCGCGTGCCGCGCGCGTTTATTGCGCGCATGGAGAAAGGCAATCCAAACGATCCGCTTCTGCGTCAGGTACTTACCGCCGAGGAAGAGTTTGTTGCCGCCCCCGGCTACTCGACCGATCCGCTAGAGGAACAGCACAGTGTGGTTCCCGGCCTGCTGCATAAATATCGCAACCGGGCGCTGCTGCTGGTCAAAGGCGGCTGCGCGGTAAATTGTCGTTATTGCTTCCGCCGACACTTCCCGTACGCCGAAAATCAGGGCAACAAGCGCAACTGGCAAGTCGCTCTGGACTATATTACCGCCCATCCAGAACTGGATGAAATCATCTTCTCCGGCGGCGATCCGTTGATGGCCAAGGATCACGAACTGGACTGGCTGCTCACGCAGCTGGAAACCATTCCACACATTAAGCGTCTGCGCATTCACAGCCGTTTACCGATTGTGATCCCGGCGCGTATTACCGAAGGGCTGACCGAACGTTTTGCTCACTCTTCACTGCAAATTCTGCTGGTCAATCATATTAACCATGCCAATGAAGTTGATGAGACATTTCGTCAGGCGATGCTCAGACTGCGCAAAGCAGGCGTTACGCTACTCAATCAAAGCGTATTGCTACGTGGTGTTAACGATAACGCCCAAACCCTGGCCGACCTTAGCAACGCATTGTTTGATGCGGGTGTTATGCCCTATTACCTGCATGTACTGGATAAAGTGCAGGGTGCCGCCCACTTTATGGTCAGCGACGAGGAAGCGCGTCAGATTATGCGTGAACTGCTGACGCTGGTTTCCGGTTACATGGTCCCTAAACTGGCGCGAGAAATTGGCGGAGAACCTAGTAAAACGCCGTTGGACCTGCAATTACGCCAGCAATAATTCTTAGTGAGTGTCCGATTATGGACACTCACTACCAATCCCGAGTATTTAATATCCGAGCAGGTAGAGTCGCACTTTTAATATGTGCTATTTTAACTAGCACTGTGCAACAACTCATTTGCAAATTTTATAAATTAATACAAATGTAGATTTCCAATAAATATATGGTTAGGGAGAACCCTGGATGGTTATTAGTATTAAGGGTATTAATACCGGTGTTATTCGTCAGAAGAATGAATTTGTTGCTCTGGCACTTAAGATCAAAGAACCAAGAAATAAAGAGTCGCTGTTTTTTCTCTCACCGTTGGGGCTAAGAGATTTGCTTATCGCCCTGGAGAGCAGACTCCATGCGAAGCACCAACTTAGCGAAGAAGCGCGTTTGCAATATGAAAAAGAACGCGACAAAGCCAGTAAAAAGATGCACGAGAATATCCCGTTAATTCAGGAAGATGAGTTAAAAAATGCGGATATAAACCGTCGCATCAATTCGCTGATGTTAGTGGATGACAAAGGAGAAAGCTTAGCATTTTCTCTGACGCTACATGACGGACAAACCCACCAATTACTGATTAATGAACTGCAGATCCAGGTATTAGCCCATGCAATCATTCATGCAATAAATAATGCTGGCATGCAGGAATTAGCGTTAAGAATTACATCGCTGCTGGATTTCTTACCGCTGTACGATGTTGATTGCCAGCAAAACGACAATCTTGAATATGATTCATATACACAACCAGAATGGAAACATAACCTGTTTAACCATTACCTGGCGATTATCTACCGCTATAAGGATGAAAAGGGTAAAGCTCAATTCTGTGGCTCAGTAGTAAAAACTCGCGCCCTTTCCGGCAGTAAAGAAGCTGAGGCCATTACCCGACGCCTTCTGGACTTCAGCCCACGACTGAAAAAACTTGCCGGTGTACCGTGCCAGGTGTTTGTCAGAACATTGACGGGTGATAAAACCCAAAAGCTCAATCAGGATCAGTGTTTGCGCGCGCTACATCATTTACGCGTTCAGTCTGCGCATAAAGCTCAGAATGCCTGATGGCGCTGCGCTTATCAGGCCTACGATCATGTGTACCGTAGGCCGGATAAGACGCTTTAGCGTCGCCATCCGGCATCAACCGCGTTTATCAATTTGGGCACTTATAAACCTGACCATTCATCTCGCTGGCGGTAGGCACAAAGCTGGACAGCATTCCCTGTGATGGGCTGCTGACGCCATAAATCACGTTACCACCCATTGCTGCGGCCTGGTTACGCAGATCGTTCGCTGCACCACGCATAGACCCACCCTCTTCGCCATGCTGACCAGAAAGCCAGTTGCTCTGCGTACCGGTTGCGGTGCCAATCAGCTGACACTCTGCGCCTGGCTTGTCTTCGACAAAGCGTACGCTTTGTCCGGCTGAACTCAGTTCGTTGCTGGAGCTACAACCCGCCATCAGTAGCGCGGCACCAACGATCCCTGCTAAATATTTCACGTGCATGTCATTCCCCATAATCAATTAGTTGGACGTTATGTCCGTAGCTGAATCATATACTAAAAAGATGACCAAAAGAAAAACCCCCGGACAATTCTGCCCGGGGGTTTTCAATTCTGAGAGGTTCAGAACAACATGATTACATCATGCCGCCCATTCCACCCATACCGCCCATACCACCAGCAGCACCTAAGTCAGGCGCATCGCCTTTCGGCAGATCGGTAACCATGCACTCGGTGGTGATCATCAGACCCGCAACAGAAGCTGCGTACTGCAGAGCAGAACGCGTTACTTTGGTTGGATCCAGGATACCCATGTCGATCATGTTGCCGTATTCTTCCGTTGCAGCGTTGTAACCGTAGTTACCGTCACCCGCTTTCACGGTGTTAGCCACTACAGACGGCTCTTCGCCGCAGTTCAGAACGATTTGACGCAGCGGAGCTTCCATTGCGCGCAGCGCAACTTTGATACCGACGTTCTGGTCTTCGTTCTGACCTTTCAGGCCGGCAATTTTGGACGCTACGCGAATCAGCGCAACACCACCACCAGCAACCACGCCTTCTTCTACCGCAGCACGGGTTGCGTGCAGGGCATCTTCAACGCGGGCTTTCTTCTCTTTCATTTCAACTTCAGTCGCAGCACCAACCTTGATTACCGCAACGCCGCCTGCCAGTTTCGCTACGCGCTCCTGCAGTTTTTCACGGTCGTAGTCAGAAGTTGCTTCTTCGATCTGCTGACGAATCTGAGTTACGCGACCCTGGATTGCAGCTTCATCACCTACGCCATCAATGATGGTAGTGGTATCTTTGTTGATAACAACGCGTTTTGCCTGACCCAGATCTTCCAGAGTTGCTTTTTCCAGCTCCATACCGATCTCTTCAGAGATAACGGTACCACCGGTCAGGGTAGCGATATCCTGCAGCATCGCTTTACGACGATCGCCGAAGCCAGGTGCCTTAACAGCAGCGACTTTCACGATACCGCGCATGGTGTTAACAACCAGAGTTGCCAGCGCTTCGCCTTCAACATCTTCAGCGATGATCAGCAGCGGTTTGCCTGCTTTCGCTACGGCTTCCAGAACCGGCAGCATTTCACGGATGTTGGAGATTTTCTTATCAGCCAGCAGAATGAACGGGCTTTCCAGTTCTACAGCGCCAGTTTCCGGCTTGTTGATAAAGTAAGGAGACAGGTAGCCACGATCGAACTGCATACCTTCAACCACGTCCAGTTCGTCCTGCAGACCGGTACCGTCTTCAACGGTGATCACGCCTTCTTTACCGACTTTGTCCATCGCTTCAGCGATCAGTTTACCTACGGTTTCGTCGGAGTTAGCAGAGATGGTACCAACCTGAGCAATAGCTTTGGAGTCAGAGCACGGTACGGACAGCGCTTTCAGTTCTTCAACGGCAGCAGCGACCGCTTTGTCGATACCGCGTTTCAGATCCATCGGGTTCATACCCGCAGCAACAGCTTTCAGACCTTCAGTGATGATGGACTGAGCCAGTACGGTTGCGGTGGTGGTACCGTCGCCTGCAGCGTCGTTCGCTTTAGAGGCAACTTCTTTCACCATCTGCGCACCCATGTTTTCGAACTTGTCTTCCAGTTCGATTTCACGTGCTACGGAAACACCATCTTTAGTGATGGTCGGTGCACCGAAAGATTTATCCAGAACTACGTTACGGCCTTTTGGACCGAGGGTAACTTTCACTGCATCTGCCAGTACGTTGACGCCGCGCAGCATTTTCACACGAGCGTCGTTACCGAATTTTACGTCTTTAGCTGCCATTTTCTCTTTCCCTTAAATTCGTATGTTCAGTGTCGTTCGCGGATTAGGCTTCAACAATTGCCAGGATGTCACTTTCAGACATGATCAACACTTCTTCATTGTCGATCTTCTCAGATTTAACACCGTAGCCATCGTTGAAAATAACGATATCGCCGACTTTCACGTCCAGCGGCTGTACGGTACCGTTGTCCAGGATGCGACCCTTACCGACAGCGATGATTTCGCCACGAGTTGATTTACCTGCTGCAGAACCGGTCAGTACGATGCCGCCAGCAGATTTGGATTCAACTTCTTTACGTTTGACGATCACACGATCATGTAACGGACGAATACTCATTGATAGCTCTCCTTTGAGAAAGTCTTTATCAGTTATGGGTGACGCCGGCCCGTAAACGGTTTCCCGGCTAGTGACCAGAGAGATGGGGATGGGGTTTTGTGCCTTCAAGGGGGCAAGCGAAAAAAAATTTTTATCAGCAGAAAATCCCGTCAAAACACCGACGCACCTCACATTCCATAACGATTTCAGTCACGTCGTCATAAGCAAATCCGATTGTGATACCATCAAAAATCTGCGCTGTAGCCCAGTCAACGGGCATAACTGGATAACAACTTATGAGCGGACTGAAACAAGAGCTGGGACTGGCTCAGGGCGTTGGCCTGTTGTCGACATCATTGTTAGGTACAGGCGTTTTTGCCGTCCCCGCGCTGGCTGCGCTGGTTGCTGGCAACAATAGCTTGTGGGCCTGGCCGGTGCTAATTGTTTTAGTCTTTCCCGTGGCGATTGTCTTCGCCGTGCTCGGCCGCCATTTCCCCAGCGCGGGCGGCGTGGCGCATTTTGTCGGTATGGCCTTTGGCTCGCGCCTGGAGCGCGTCACCGGATGGTTGTTTTTATCAGTAATCCCCGTGGGCTTACCTGCGGCATTACATATTGCCGCAGGATTCGGCCAGGCGATGTTTGGCTGGCATGACGGGCAGCTTCTGCTGGCAGAACTCGGCACGCTGGCGTTGGTCTGGTATATAGGCTCCCGCGGCGCCAGCTCCAGCGCTAATCTGCAAACGGTCATTGCCGGGCTGATCGTGGCCCTGATTGTCGCCATCTGGTGGGCGGGCGATCTAAAACCCAATGAAATCCCTTTCCCTGCGGTTAGCGAAATTGAACTTCCCGGACTGTTCGCCGCGCTGTCGGTGATGTTCTGGTGCTTTGTCGGCCTTGAAGCATTTGCCCATCTGGCCTCTGAATTTAAAAATCCGGAGCGAGACTTCCCGCGCGCGCTGATGATCGGTCTACTGCTGGCAGGTTCTGTCTACTGGGCATGCACCGTCGTCGTCCTTCATTTTGACGCTTACGGCGAGCAAATGGCAGCGGCGGCATCACTGCCCGAAATTGTTGTACAGCTGTTTGGCGTACAGGCACTGTGGGTCGCCTGCATTATTGGTTATCTGGCCTGCTTTGCCAGTCTCAACATTTATATTCAAAGTTTCGCCCGGCTGGTCTGGTCGCAAGCGCAATACAAGCCGGAGAGTTATCTGGCGCGTCTGTCCCCTCGTCATCTTCCGCGCAATGCGCTGAACGCCGTGCTAGGTTGCTGCGTGGTCAGTACCTTGTGCATCTATATGCTGCAAATCAATCTCGATGCGTTAATCGTCTACGCTAACGGCATCTTTATTATGATTTATCTGCTGTGCATGCTGGCAGGTTGTCGATTACTGAAAGGACACTATCGCGCATTGGCGATCGTTGGCGGTTTGCTATGTCTGCTATTGCTGGCGATGGTCGGTTGGAAGAGTCTCTATGCGCTGATTATGCTGGCGGCGCTGTGGCTGTTTTTACCCCGCAGGCCGGATAAGTCGACGCTGACGCCATCATCCGGCATATAAACATGTTTGCCGGATGGCGCTAACGCTTATCCGGCCTACAAACTGATACTTAATCCCGACGATCGTCTTTATGTTCAATACTGTCGCGATGCTCGTCTTTGCGCTGAAACTCACCGTCAAAGGTCTCGCCCCCACCCGTTCCGGCGCTAAAACCACCGCCGGGCATACGAGAAAAACGCAAATGTGGCAGCAGTTTCATCGTCAGATGCTTCTGTACCGGGGGGAGTAAAAGAAGAAGACCAAGGAAATCGGTAAAAAAACCAGGCAGCACTAATAGCAGACCGGCAATAATCAGCGAAACGCTCTTGATCATTTCTGCAGCCGGGCTTTCACCTGCCGCCATTTTTTGTTGCATCAGTAAAAAGTTCTTAAATCCCTGATTACGAACCAGAGACATCCCGATAACCGACGTAAAAATAACCAAAATCAGGGTCATCAGAACACCCAACACATGGGCAACCTGAATAAAAATAGATATCTCTATGTAAACATAGAGAAAAATGGCAAGTAATGGTATCCAGCGCAAAGGGGACTCCTGTTAATAACAGGCGTTTTGTACAACGTCTGTTCAAAAATTATGTGACTCGCATCAGTCAGATATTGAGGTGGTTAGCAAAATTTCAAGGCGCTTGTACACTAATATTTAGTGTTAATCCTAAAGGGGTGATCTATTTCACAGAATAATAAATAAGGGGTAAATTCCACGTTTTAAGTGATCCAGATTACGGTAGAAATCCTGAACCAGCATATGATCTCGGGTATCAGACCGATGCAGGGGATAATCGTCGGTCGAGAAACAATCGAAATCACATATATCCTGTGTGTTTAGTCAAATCATTGGCAGCTTGAAAAAGAAGGTTCACATGTTAAACAACATTCGTATCGAAGAAGACTTGTTGGGTACCAGGGAAGTTCCAGCGGACGCTTACTATGGTGTTCACACTCTGAGAGCGATTGAAAACTTCTACATTAGCAACAACAAAATCAGCGACATTCCTGAATTTGTTCGCGGCATGGTAATGGTGAAAAAGGCAGCGGCTATGGCCAACAAAGAGCTGCAAACCATTCCTAAGAGTGTGGCAAATGCCATCATCGCGGCGTGTGATGAAGTCCTGAATAACGGAAAATGCATGGATCAGTTCCCGGTAGACGTTTACCAGGGTGGTGCGGGTACCTCCGTCAACATGAACACCAACGAAGTGCTGGCCAATATCGGTCTGGAACTGATGGGTCACCAGAAAGGTGAATATCAGTACCTGAACCCGAACGACCACGTTAACAAATGTCAGTCTACCAACGACGCATACCCAACTGGCTTTCGTATCGCGGTATACGCATCCATCATCAAACTGATTGATGCTCTGAACCAGCTGCGTGAAGGCTTCGAGAAAAAAGCCGATGAATTCCAGGACATCCTGAAAATGGGTCGTACCCAGTTGCAGGATGCTGTGCCGATGACCCTCGGTCAGGAATTCCGTGCTTTCAGCATCCTGCTGAAAGAAGAAGTGAAAAACATTGGGCGTACTGCAGAGCTGCTGCTGGAAGTTAACCT
The DNA here is from genome assembly GCF_005281355.1 of Citrobacter sp. wls615. Classification (NCBI taxonomy): domain Bacteria; kingdom Pseudomonadati; phylum Pseudomonadota; class Gammaproteobacteria; order Enterobacterales; family Enterobacteriaceae; genus Citrobacter; species Citrobacter sp. wls615. The sequence continues at coordinate 12,810 of NZ_SZXM01000061.1, forward strand.
CGGCGCAACGGCAATCGGTACGGGTCTGAACACACCGAAAGAATACTCTCCGCTGGCAGTGAAAAAACTGGCTGAAGTAACCGGTTTTGCCTGTGTTCCTGCAGAAGACCTGATTGAAGCAACTTCTGACTGCGGCGCATACGTTATGGTGCACGGCGCACTGAAACGTCTGGCTGTGAAGATGTCCAAAATCTGTAACGACCTGCGTTTGCTCTCCTCTGGTCCACGTGCCGGCCTGAACGAGATCAACCTGCCGGAACTGCAGGCTGGCTCTTCCATCATGCCAGCTAAAGTGAACCCGGTTGTTCCGGAAGTCGTAAACCAGGTGTGCTTTAAAGTCATCGGTAACGACATCACTGTCACCATGGCGTCTGAAGCAGGTCAGCTGCAGCTGAACGTTATGGAGCCAGTAATCGGCCAGGCAATGTTCGAATCCATTCACATTCTGAGCAACGCTTGCTACAACCTGTTGGAAAAATGCGTTAGCGGCATTACTGCTAACAAAGAAGTGTGCGAAGCATTCGTTTACAACTCTATCGGTATCGTTACTTACCTTAACCCGTTCATCGGCCACCACAACGGCGACATCGTTGGTAAAATTTGTGCCGAAACCGGTAAGAGCGTACGTGAAGTTGTCCTGGAGCGCGGCCTGTTGACCGAAGCCGAGCTGGACGATATCTTCTCAGTACAGAACCTGATGCACCCGGCTTATAAAGCAAAACGTTATACTGATGAAAGCGAACAGTAATCGTGTAGGGTAGTACCAGAGAAGGCACGTCAGATGACGTGCCTTTTTTCTTGCACGAAGTTACTTAAAAACAACAAGTTAATATCAACTTGTTAAACAACAAGGAAGGCTAATATGATAGTTTTAGAACTTATCATCGTTTTGCTGGCAATCTTTTTAGGTGCCAGACTTGGGGGTATCGGTATTGGATTTGCAGGTGGGCTGGGTGTCCTGGTTCTCGCCGCTATCGGCGTAAAACCCGGTAATATCCCGTTCGATGTCATTTCCATTATCATTGGCGGTTATCGCTGCCATCTCAGCTATGCAGATTGCAGGTGGTCTGGACTATCTGGTTCATCAAACTGAAAAACTGCTGCGTAAGAACCCGAAATACATCACGATCCTTGCACCCATCGTGACCTATTTCCTGACCATCTTTGCGGGTACGGGTAACATCTCTCTGGCAACTCTGCCGGTTATCGCTGAAGTTGCGAAGGAACAAGGGATCAAACCTTGCCGTCCGCTCTCAACTGCGGTGGTTTCTGCTCAGATTGCGATCACAGCATCACCAATCTCTGCTGCCGTGGTTTACATGTCTTCCGTAATGGAAGGTCATGGCATCAGCTATATTCACCTGCTGTCCGTGGTTATTCCGTCCACCCTGCTGGCCGTTCTGGTAATGTCCTTCCTGGTGACTATGCTGTTCAACTCTAAACTGTCTGACGATCCGATTTATCGTAAACGTCTGGAAGAAGGTTTGGTTGAGCTGCGCGGTGAAAGACAAGTTGAAATCAAAGCAGGCGCAAAAACCTCCGTTTGGCTGTTCCTGCTGGGCGTAATTTGCGTTGTTGTCTATGCAATCGTCAACAGCCCAAGCCTGGGTCTGGTCGCTAAACCGCTGATGAACACCACCAACGCTATCCTGATCATCATGCTGAGCATCGCGACGCTGACCACCATCATCTGCCGCGTTGAAACGGATTCCATCCTCAACTCCAGTACCTTCAAAGCCGGTATGAGCGCCTGTATTTGTATCCTGGGCGTTGCGTGGTTGGGTGATACCTTCGTATCTCACAACATTGACTGGATCAAAGATACTGCAGGTAGCGTAATTCAGGGCCATCCGTGGCTGCTGGCTGTCATCTTCTTCTTTGCTTCTGCGCTGCTGTACTCTCAGGCAGCAACCGCTAAAGCACTGATGCCGATGGCTCTGGCGCTGAACGTTTCCCCGCTGACCGCTGTTGCCTCTTTCGCAGCTGTTTCCGGCCTGTTCATTCTGCCAACCTACCCAACTCTGGTTGCGGCGGTTCAGATGGATGACACCGGTACAACCCGTATCGGTAAATTCGTCTTTAACCATCCGTTCTTCATCCCAGGTACTCTGGGTGTGGTTCTGGCTGTCTGCTTCGGCTTCTTGCTGGGCAGCTTCATGTTGTAAAATTTTCCTGCAGGGTGCCTCTGCACCCTGCAGTTCCTCCGCTTCATCACCCCGCTTTAGCTAACATCCTTCCCTCGTCCGTTGTATAGTGACCACTCTTTAGCTGGTTACTCTGTTCTTTCGAGGTGTTTATGCTTGATGTAAAGAGTCAGGATATTTCCATCCCCGATACCGTTGTAGTGTTCTGTACTGCTCCGGATGAAGCAACCGCCCAGGATCTGGCTGCAAAAGTGCTGGCGGAAAAGCTGGCAGCCTGCGTGACACTTCTGCCCGGAGCAACCTCCCTCTATTATTGGGAAGGTAAACTGGAGCAGGAATATGAAGTCCAGATGATTTTAAAAACCACCGTCACGCACCAGCAAGCCCTTCTCGATTGCCTGAAGTCACATCACCCGTATCAAACACCTGAACTTCTGGTTTTACCCGTCACTCACGGAGACTTTGATTACCGCTCATGGCTCAACGCATCCTTACGCTGATCCTGCTGCTGTGCAGCACATCTACCTTTGCCGGATTATTTGACGCGCCCGGCCGCTCGCAGTTTGTTCCTGCCGATCGGGCGTTTGTTTTTGATTTTCAGCAAAACCAACACGATCTGAACCTCTCATGGCAGGTAAAAGATGGCTACTATCTCTATCGCAAACAGATAAGCATTACGCCATCTCAGGCCGATATTGCCGAGGTAAAACTGCCGCCAGGCGTCTGGCATGAAGATGAGTTTTACGGCAAAAGTGAGATTTACCGTAAACAGTTGAATATTCCGGTCACAGTTAATCAGGCTAAGTCTGGCGCAACCTTAACGGTCACATACCAGGGCTGTGCCGACGCCGGTTTTTGCTATCCGCCGGAAACTAAAACAGTTCCCTTAAGTGAAGTGTCAGCCGCTGTCGGGGGGGCTCCGGCTACCGTACCTGTCACTGAGGCCCCGGAAGAGAAATCACAGCCCGCAGCCCAACTTCCCTTTTCCGCGCTGTGGGCATTGCTAATCGGCATTGGCATCGCTTTCACGCCCTGCGTACTGCCGATGTATCCGCTGATTTCCGGCATCGTGCTGGGCGGCAAGCAACGGTTATCAACCGGGCGAGCGCTGCTGCTGACGTTTATCTACGTTCAGGGAATGGCGCTCACCTATACTGCGCTGGGTCTGGTTGTTGCCGCCGCCGGATTACAGTTTCAGGCGGCGTTACAGAATCCTTATGTTCTGATCGGTCTTGCCATCATCTTTACGCTGCTGGCTCTGTCTATGTTCGGCCTGTTCACGCTGCAACTCCCTTCCTCATTGCAAACGCGCCTCACGTTGCTGAGTAACCGCCAGCAAGGCGGCTCTCCCGGTAGCGTCTTTACGATGGGGGCGATTGCGGGTCTCATCTGTTCTCCTTGCACAACAGCGCCGCTAAGCGCGATTTTGCTGTATATCGCTCAGAGCGGAAATATGTGGCTGGGAGGCGGTACGCTGTATCTGTACGCGCTGGGGATGGGCTTACCGCTGATGTTGATTACCGTCTTTGGTAACCGCCTGCTGCCTAAGAGCGGTCCATGGATGGAACAGGTTAAAACCGCTTTCGGCTTTGTCATTCTGGCGCTTCCCGTCTTCTTGCTTGAACGCATCATTGGCGACGTATGGGGCGTGCGCCTGTGGTCGCTGTTGGGCGTCGCGTTCTTTAGCTGGGCATTCATTACCAGCCTGCAGGCAAAGCACGCCTGGATGCGCATCGTGCAGATTGTCCTGTTAGCCGCAGCGCTTGTCAGTGTACGTCCATTGCAGGACTGGGCGTTTGGCACGCCGCATGCTCAAACCCAGACACACCTTAACTTCACGCCGGTGGCCTCGGTGGAGGCGTTAAATCAGGCGCTGGCACAAGCTAAAGGCAGGCCCGTTATGTTGGATCTGTATGCCGACTGGTGCGTGGCCTGTAAGGAGTTTGAGAAGTACACCTTCAGCGATCCGCAGGTTCAGCAAGCGCTAGGCGACACAGTGCTTTTACAGGCGGACGTAACTGCAAACAATGCCAAGGATGTCGCTCTCCTGAAACATCTACAGGTTTTAGGTTTGCCCACTATCCTGTTTTTTGATGCCGAGGGTAAAGAGCATCCGGAGGCTCGGGTAACGGGTTTTATGGATGCAGCGACCTTCAGCGCACATTTGCGCGATCGTCAACCGTGAGCGACACTTGCAAAAGGAAATACGGAGGAGAATACCGTGCAACGTGAAGATGTCCTGGGAGAAGCCCTGAAATTACTTGAGGTTCAAGGGATAGCCAATACCACGCTGGAAATGGTGGCCGAACGTATCGATTATCCGCTTGATGAACTACAGCGCTTTTGGCCAGATAAAGAGGCCATCCTGTATGATGCGTTACGTTACCTCAGCCAGCGGGTGGATATCTGGCGGCGTCAGCTTTTGCTGGATGAGACCCTGAGCGCTGAACAGAAATTACTGGCACGCTACAGCGCGCTATCCGAATGCGTGAGCAATAATCGCTATCCCGGCTGCCTGTTCATTGCCGCCTGCACGTTTTATCCCGATCCTGGACATCCAATCCACCAGTTAGCCGACCAACAAAAAAAAGCAGCGCATGACTTCACTCATGAGCTACTGACTACGCTGGAAGTTGACGACCCGGCCATGGTCGCCAAACAGATGGAACTGGTCCTGGAGGGATGTCTGAGCCGCATGCTGGTGAATCGTAGCCATGCTGATGTCGAAACGGCACACCGTCTGGCGGAAGATATTCTGCGCTTTGCCCAGTGCCGTATGGGTGGCGCGCTAACCTAAGCGAACAAGCCCGTACAGGCCGAAGTGAGTGAGCATCAGTCGCTGAAAACGCACCATCGCCACGGTGGTGCGAAATAATCTGTTAATCGCCCTGGTCAGCGTTTTATTAAAATGCAGCGAATCACTCTTGTGCTATACAGCCCTCTTCTTGCGCTCAGCATTACCTGTCGACATCATGGCGGTCTGGAAGATTTGTGCAAACTTCAGGCACAAACGCACAGATTGCCGCAATATTAAGCGGTTGAACCCTTTTTCCTGAAATTTGATTGACTGACAGACGTGAATACGGTTTAATGCGCCCCGTTGCCCGGATAGCTCAGTCGGTAGAGCATTCATATCAACGGACCTCCATGGAGGTCCGTTTTTGCATTCTAAACCCGCCAAAATTAACACCTCTACAATCCCTTAACTCTACCCAACTCAATCAACTTCAACCCGCATCAAGTCCCTTGCGAGGGTACAACTGAGGGTATAGTCTGATTCGATAAAATTTATACCCCTTTTACTATCAGGAGATACCGCCAATGGCGCTCACTGACGCTAAAATCCGTGCAGCTAAACCGGATGAAAAACCTTACAAACTTGCCGACAGCGGCAACATGTTTTTGCTCGTTCACCCTAACGGCTCACGGTACTGGCGACTCCGCTACCGGTTTCTGGGCAAAGAGAAAACGCTCGCTCTGGGGGTCTATCCTGAAGTCTCGTTATCAGAAGCAAGGGAAAAACGCGATACGGCGAGGAAGCTGATAGCTGAGGGAACTGACCCGTGCGAACAGAAACGGATCAAAAAGTCTGTACCTGAAACAGCTCAGACATTCGAAGGCATCGCAAGGCAGTGGCATAAGAGCAACAAAAAATGGTCAGCCTCACATAGTGAGAAGATACTAAAAAGCCTCGAAACTCATGTGTTTCCCTTTATTGGCTCACGTGATATTACCGCCCTCAGGACTCCCGATTTACTTGTTCCAGTAAAGGCTGCCGAAGCCAAAGAGATCTATGAGATTGCAGCGCGCCTTCAGCAGCGTATCACTGCAATCATGCGCTATGCTGCCCAGTCAGGCATTATCACCTATAACCCTGCCGTGGATATGGCTGGCGCGTTAACCACGGTGAAACGCCAGCACCGCCCTGCCCTCGCCTTAAATCGCATTTCAGAGCTTCTTGAACGACTGGATGCATACAGAGGACAACCTCTCACCCGACTGGCAACTAAACTCACTCTGCTTATCTTCATCCGTTCCAGTGAACTACGCTTTGCCAGGTGGTCTGAGATCGACTTCAGGAAAGCCATGTGGACCATTCCTCCTGAGCGGAAACCTATTGAAGGGGTCAAGTATTCCCATCGTGGCTCAAAAATGCGGACAGAGCATCTGGTGCCACTCTCCACTCAGGCACTGGATATTCTGAAAGAGATCCACACCATCAGCGGGGAATATGAATTGATTTTCACTGGCGATCACAATCCGTGGAAACCCATGAGTGAAAATACGGTGAATAACGCGCTGCGTCTTATGGGCTATGATACAAAGGTCGATGTCTGTGGGCACGGCTTCAGGGCAATGGCATGCAGTTCATTGATTGAGTCAGGATTGTGGTCAAAAGATGCTGTGGAGCGACAAATGAGCCATCAGGAGCGTAACGGTGTTCGTGCCGCGTATATCCATAAAGCGGAATTTCTGGATGAGCGCAGGCTGATGCTCCAATGGTGGGCTGATTTTCTGGATGCAAACCGTGAAAATCCGGTCTCACCTTTCGATTACATCAGACAACAACACTTATAATCCATTCTCCCGGCAAGGATGCCGGGAGAATGTTTCCTTCTTTTTTTCCTTTCCCTGTATACCTTTATTCACAGAGGGGTTGATGACTCACTGACACCGGACCCTGTGCTGAAATATGTTACGTATGTCCTGGGGATTATCTATACTACCTGCTTTAAAGCAGGTCACAGCAATTAACGATAAGATAAGACACAAAATAACGAGATATCACTATGAGTTTTTTAACGGATGAAGAAATTAATGCACTGACAATAAAACGAATGATTTTTCATGTCGTTGGTGGAGAACTGGAGATCCCCGTGCTGCTCAGTGAAATATCACCACCTGAACACGTCGATTTTTTTCTGGAACGGATTAAGTCTGCATTAAGCGGTAACATGTTCCGGTTTACGGAGTTGTCCAATACCGAACGTATTCTTCGCCTCATAAGGAACAATGCCGATACTGATACCAGTTGCTTCACTGAACAGTCCACTTTTCTGGCAAACGATTTTCAGTCTCACCACCACACAAAAAATGCCAGTATGGGAGTATTTTTTCTTTTTGAGCTTCACGCCCTCAACGATGAGAAACTGTTTGCTCTCATTAAATATGATAATGAGGATGTGGTACGTTACGTGCTGGATGCGGAGGGGAACGAGTTTCAGGTTCCCAGACTCGAACGTTTCCGCGAAAGCTTCGTCAAGAAAGCAGAAGCCATGCAGAAAATTGCTCTGGTCCGCCTGACGGCAGATGCTCAGGGTGGACAAGTTGTTGTACGGGATCGCAGCAAACGAACCAATATCTCCGTTTATTTTGAGCGTTTTCTACAGGTACAGCGCGTCAACAATACAACCGACCTCAGCGACAAACTGGTTGCCGCACTCAAGGATGTCTTCAAAAAGCACCGCGACCTGTTACCGGACGACATCAGACGTAGCGGTGTTAACAAGATTTATGAAACGCTACATCACGGGGCGCAGGATTTTAACACCGATGAGCCCCTTTCCCTGCTGAACCAGATTTTTGGGCCAATGGAAGAAGATCATCCACTGGTCAAATCCTTTACCCGTAAAATAAAAGACCTGGGAATTTCAGGTGAATCTTTCCGGATCACCCCTGAGAACATCCCTAAGCCACGGAAAAGAAAACTGGAAACTCTGGAAGATGTTATTGTTATCTACGATGAGGATAATGCCCCGGACATCCAAACGATGGAAGACGGGCGAAAACGTATAGTGATAGTGACTGCAGGGCTGGTGACAGATGACATCGATACTGGAAAAAATCGGTAAGGCAATTGACTGCTCACGCCGCGCATCTGATCTGGTGATCACGGAGGATCAGCAGACAACCACCCGGAAACTGTTCATTTCCGGTACCATGGATAATGACACCCTTCAGTTATGGGGGGAAGTGACAGATGCTGATTCCGAAAACCTCCGGATCACCTTTGTTGATGACAGCCGGGATGATATCCACCCTGCGCAGGGTATCCCCGGTCAGAAGCACTTTATCACTATCATCAGCGATGAGATTCCCGGGATTCTGCGACTCTTTACCCCTGAAGGGTGGCGTACATTTTTACTCGGGGATCCCGGGCTTCGTCAGTATCGCCTTATCTACGCCCTGTTCGTCAGCGAGGCATTTGAAACACAACAGTGGAAGGTCGAGCCGTGGGAAAAAATGCACCCGGAGGAGAGTGGCATCGACGTTATTCCCCAGACAACCTCCGTCACAAAAAGTATCATCAGATGCTTTTCGACCGACTTTCTTCCTCCGGATACTATAGCCCCCTGGATCTTAGTGTCCGGAGACAAATTGACAGACGGATCAATGAGGCTCTGGGCATCACTCGCCTGCCGGGAGTTATTGAAATGTTTCGTCAATGAGCTTTTTGCCGCCGAAATAAAAAAGGTCGGACTATCAGGAAAACCGCCGCGAAAAATCCCATTCGGAGAAGAACATGCGGCCCTGCCCGCCTTTTATGTCATTCAGGAAACGGCAAAATGGATTTTTCTTGAAGGAAATGAAACAGAGCTTAAACATACCTTTCTGTCCAGTGAACTGGCCAGAGAATGGCCTGAGGGTGTCACGTTTTGTGAAGGCATTGTGTGTCGACTTCCCCCGGCACTGGAGTCAGCCCGGCTGCTCTACAAGGCCCATATCCGGACAGGGGGAAAAGACACCCTGAAATCACTGGGTGATTTGCGAAAAGGCCTGACAGAGGACACCCAAAAAATTTTGCAGCAGTCGCGGGATCTGTCTTCCGCGTTGTGGAAAGATATGGCTCTGGTCATCAGCACTCTGGTCCTTCGCTACAGTCTGGAGGCCCTGAAGGAAAGTGGCCCGCAAAAAGTGTATGCCTTGGCATTTTGTGCACTGGCCCTGTATATCGCCATCTCATACGGAATGTCGGTCTATATCAACCGTCATGCCCTTTCACTGCTGGAAAAAAACAGAACCATCTGGAGAAGTAAGTTATATGGTTTTCTGGATGAACAGGATTATCAGGAACTGGCAGGTTTTCCCGTAAAGGCCGCAATACGGTCATATCACCGGGTTGAGCGAATAACGTCGGCCATTGTGCTCATTCTGGTCACGCTATTACTTACAGCTGCAGCAAGTGAATTCTGGTCACTCAGTATGCTCCTGCAGTCGGGCTACACCTGGGTTATGAGTGCGTTACAGATTCTGACTCCCCCGTGGGCTCTGCGCAGCCCGAACGGTTTTACTGTCTATCCTTCATGACTGGAATAAAACAACCAGGGATCATAGCTGGCTCTGATAATGGACAACACGTATGGTAATCAGTCCTCAGGTTGCTAAACAGAAGTTCATTTTGATCGGGTAATAATATCTTCTTCTCAGTAAACAGGAGAACGATGAAAAAAAATAGATAGTTTAAGCGCTCGTCTTGCTGAGGTAGCAAAGAAAACAAAAAGAACTAAGCATAAAGCCATTAGGGATTTATTAGTAAGTAGAATTGCTTTATGCAAACCATCGTCAACACATATTTTTCGGCAAAGATAAAAGAAGGCTTTTCTTAACTGCATTCATGATTGTTTGACGGAAAAGGGAATTAATAATGGTTACCCTACCTCAGATTTTCTGATTATTGGCTCCCAGTGGTTAATTATAAATAACCAAAGCATTTAGTGGATAATGAAGATGAAGAAATTGGTAATGCTGCCAACTTACTGATTTAGTG
>NZ_SZXM01000060.1:0-227702 GCF_005281355.1 Citrobacter sp. wls615
TAAGGCGTTTACGCCGCCATCCGGCATCAGAGAGAATAATAGCCTGACATTTCTGCTATCAGGCCTGGGCTAAATGACAACATCAGAAAATCATCTTAAACACGCCGGTTACCACCAACAGTCCAATCAGAAAAATAATTAGAATAATCCACAGCAGAATTTTCATTAACTTTCCTTTTTTTGGTAAGTTCAGATTGAGTATAGGAAAGTATCAACTATTCTGCCTGGCGGTGTTGTTATGCCGGTTTACGTGCGCTCAGTAAAAACACCATTGGCCGCTCTTTTTCTTCATCCAACGCCGGGTTTTCAGCAATCTGCTGAGCTGATGGTCCCCATTCATCAATACACACAATGTCGAATCCGGCGGCAATGAGCGCGTTAATCCAGGTCGCCAGCTTACGGTGCTGTTTTTTAACGCCTTCAGCAAACCAGTTACTGATACGCTCGCCTTCTTGTTGATAATGATTAACCGGCCAGGACAGTTGCCCGGTTTTGTCTTTTATCCAGCCCTGGTTAAGCGGTGCGGTATAAATCGGGTGCTCGGCAGAGAAAACTAACATACCTCCCGGTGTTAATGCCTGGTAAATCGTTACGAATAATCGTTCAATATCGTGTAGATAATGCAGGGCAAGGGAGCTATAAGCCAGGTCGAAAGAAGCCGGTGAGAGAGTAAGCGTTTCGAGATCTTCACGGCGATAAACGATGCCATTGCCGTGAGTCATATTGTGCGCCTGGGTTAACATCTTTTGTGAGATATCCAGCCCCACGACGCTGGCGGCATGATTATCGCGCACGTAGCGGCAAAACCAGCCATATCCGCAGCCCAAATCGAGAATGTTTTTACCCTGCAGAGCGGGGAGCATAGCTTGTATTGCTGGCCATTCCGGTGCGCCATCAAGCCCTTTTACTGAACGATCCAGCGTGGCATATCCGGCAAAGAATTCCGGGTCGTCATAAATATTCTGTGACATAAGGTTTCCATCTATAAATTATTAAAATTATTTAAACTGTGTTATTTGTGCAGTGTATATTTTTCTGATTATATATTTTTATTTCCAAAGATGTATTGCCACGCGTAACTAAAAAAGTAACAGCGACAAGTCGTACTCTCTGCGCATCTTTTCTTACCTGTATATCTCCATGAATCGTAATTCTGTTTTTGCCGCGACGGCATTGTTGCCTCTTTTTATTCTGATGGCAGGCTGTGCGCCTATGCATGATGACCGTCAGTCTCTGTCACAGCAGACCCCAGCTGTGAACGTCGATTCCGCATTACCTGCGGCATTAAAAAATGGCTGGCCGGACAGCCAATGGTGGAAGGCATACCACGATCCTCAACTTAATGCGCTGATTGACAGCACGTTGCGAAACTCTCCTGATATGCAGGTAGCGGAACAGCGCATTCAACTGGCGGAGGCGCAGGCGAAGGCCGTTGAGGCGCAGGATGGCCCGGAGATCGATTTCTCTGCGGACGTTGAGCGTCAGAGAATGTCAGCTGAAGGGCTGATGGGACCGTTTGCCATTACCGATCCTGCCGCCGGAACGACAGGTCCGTGGTACACCAACGGGACCTTTGGTTTAACCGCCGGTTGGAATCTGGATCTGTGGGGGAAAAATCGGGCCGAAGTGACGGCGCGTATTGGGACCGTTAAAGCGCGAGAAGCTGAGCGTGAACAAACCCGCCAGCTGCTGGCGAGCGGCGTTTCACGTCTGTATTGGGAATGGCAGACGCAGGCGGCGCTGAAAAGCGTGCTGACGCAGATTAAAAATGAGCAACAGAACGTTATTAACGTCGATCGTCAACTGTATCAAAACGGCATTACCTCATCGGTGGAAGGCGTTGAGACCGATATCGATTCCAGTAAAACGGATCAGCAACTGAACGATGTTAACGGCAAAATGAAAGTGATTGAGGCGCGGCTGAGCGCCCTGACTAATTCACAGTCTACCGTTCTGAAACTGCATACCAGTAAGTTACCTACCGTAGAAAGCCAGCTCCCGTCCCAGTTAGGCTATTCGCTGCTGGCCCGTCGACCGGATTTACAGGCCGCGCACTGGTATATTGAATCATCCCTGAGCAGCATTGATGCGGCGAAAGCTGCGTTTTATCCTGACGTGAATTTGATGGCATTTTTACAACAGGATGCGTTACATCTGAGCGATCTGTTCCGCCATTCCGCGCAGCAGATGGGGGTCACAGCCGGACTCACACTGCCTATTTTCGACAGCGGCAGATTGAATGCCAATCTCGATATCACCAAAGCGCAAAGCAACCTGACGGTGGCGAATTACAACAAAGCCGTGGTAGATGCGGTGAATGACGTGGCGCGAGCAGCTTCGCAGGTGGAAACACTGGCGCAGAAGAATCAGCATCAGCAGCAGATCGAACATGATGCACAGCGCGTGGTGGGACTAGCACAGGCGCGATTTAACGCCGGTATTATTGCGGGTTCGCGGGTTAGCGAAGCAAAGATCCCGGCGTTACGTGAGCAGTGCAACGGTCTGGTACTGCAAGGCCAGTGGCTGGATGCTTCCATTCAGTTGACCAGCGCGCTGGGCGGCGGCTACCACGCGTCGTAACACACCTGCCCGGTAGATACCGCTCTACCGGGCCGTCTTCTTGCCGCTGCGTTTTTTCAACCACCAGCGTGCGCCTACCACCAGTACAATCACCAGAACCAGCCATATCCAGTGCTTAATGTGCTGGTCGAGATTGTGCAGCCACGGCGCGATGACTTCTCCCCCCACATAACCCAGGGTGGTAAATATCAGCGCCCACACCAGCGCCCCGAGAATATTGAGCGGTAAAAAGATCTTCGGTGGCAGGTGACTGGCGCCAATCAGCAAAGGGCCAATAACGCGAAAACCGTACATAAAACGCGTGCCGACCACGAACAGATAAGGACGCCGTTGGATCATCTTCTGCGCGTAATCAATTTTTGCCTGATGACGCGAAAAACGCCGCAGAATTTTGCCGCCAAAACGACGTCCGAGGAAATAGAGCAACTGATCGCCAATCATCCCGCCCAGCGCGACGGAGAGCACCACCAGCGGAAATTTAAGTACTCCCTGATGGGCCGCGACGCCACCTAACAGGGTAATGGTTTCCCCTTCAGCCAGACTGCCAATCACTAATGCGGCATAGCCGTATTGCGCAACATAATGATTTATATCCATACGATTGTATGACCTCCACCGCTTATAGCATACACCCTATGAATACTTGATGCCGGAAAAGCCGCGCCGTAGCGATCCGGTATTTTCTCTGTGTACATAAAATAATCAAAAGCTGAATTATACTTGAAGTGTTGAGGTCCGGAGCTGACAAGAAGGGGGCGGTATGAACCATGTCTGGGGGCTGTTTTCCCATCCCGATCGTGAAATGCACGTGATCAACAGCGAAAACGAAAGCGTTTCGCATCACTATACCCATCATGTACTGCTGATGGCGGCAATCCCGGTTGTTTGCGCGTTTATCGGTACCACACAAATCGGCTGGAATTTTGGCGACGGCAACATACTACAGTTATCCCTGTTGACCGGACTGGCGCTGGCCATTCTGTTTTACGGCGTGATGCTGGCGGGCGTGGCTGTCATGGGCCGGGTTATCTGGTGGATGGCGCGTAATTACCCGCAGCGTCCGTCGCTGGCGCACTGTATGGTCTTTGCCGGATATGTCGCGACTCCGCTGTTTTTAAGCGGTCTGGTCGCACTTTATCCGCTGGTCTGGCTGTGTGCGTTGGTGGGAACTATCGCGCTGTTTTACACCGGTTATTTACTCTATCTCGGTATTCCGACATTCCTGAATATCACTCGCGAGGAAGGGTTAAGTTTTTCCAGTTCCACGCTGGCTATTGGTGTGCTGGTACTTGAAGTTCTGCTGGCGATTACGGTAATCCTGTGGGGTTACGGCTATCGCTTATTCTGATCTGTAAAACGCCGCTGCGCTGCGTTGTTGACGTAAAAGTCAGCAACGCAGCATTTCGAGACGATTCTCCTGTAGCGGCAAACCTGCCGGATCGCTATGATGCCTGAGCTAGCCTGAGAAAATACTTAATCTCGGGCGGTGTGCGTTGTGACGTGCGTGAACCCTTATCAGAAATCTCATCATGCTGAAATTCCGAGTTTCATTATTAAGCCTTGCCCTGGTGCTGGCTGTACCTTTTGCACCCCAAGCCGTGGCGAAAACGGCACCTACCGTAGCGGCTTCTCAACCTGAGATAGCGTCCGGTAGCGCGATGATTGTTGATCTGAATACCAACAAGGTTATCTATTCGAACCACCCGGATCTGGTGCGTCCGATTGCGTCGATTACCAAATTAATGACGGCGATGGTGGTGCTTGATGCGCGACTGCCGCTGGATGAAAAACTGAAAGTTGATATCAGTCAGACGCCTGAGATGAAAGGAATTTACTCTCGCGTACGGCTGAACAGTGTAATCAGCCGTAAAGACATGCTGTTACTGGCGCTGATGTCATCTGAAAACCGTGCGGCAGCCAGTCTGGCGCATCATTACCCTGGCGGCTATAACGCGTTTATCAAGGCGATGAATGCGAAAGCGAAAGCGCTGGGCATGACCCATACCCGTTTTGTGGAGCCGACCGGGTTATCGATTCATAACGTCTCAACCGCGCGTGATTTAACGAAGTTACTGATTGCCAGCAAACAGTATCCGCTGATTGGTCAGCTAAGTACTACGCGTGAAGATATGGCGACGTTTGCCAACCCGGCATATACACTGCCGTTCCGTAATACCAACCATCTGGTGTATCGCGATAACTGGAATATTCAGTTAACTAAAACCGGGTTTACCAATGCGGCGGGCCACTGTCTGGTGATGCGCACGGTGATTAATAACAAACCGGTGGCGCTGGTGGTGATGGATGCTTTTGGGAAATATACCCACTTTGCCGATGCCAGCCGTTTACGTACCTGGATTGAAACCGGCAAGGTGATGCCGGTTCCGGCGGCAGCGCTGAGCTACAAAAAGCAAAAAGCGGCGCAGATGGCGGCGGCAGGTTCAGCTACGGGTGAACAAACCGCGCAGAACGATTAAACCGTAGGCCAGGCAAGCGAAGCGCCCCCGGCAACGTGCCCGATGGCGCTTACGCTTATCGGGCCTACGACTCTTTCCAGAACTTCTGCTTACTCGTTTTCCCAATACCCGGGTTCATACTGTTGGTTGGGTCATTCTCGCGGTAAAAGCGGGTTAATGTTTCGGGCGCCTGGTACAGATGCCCGACGTTATGTTCCGCCGGATACTGTGCCCCACGCTCGCGAAGTAACTCCAGCATCTGTTCTTTCAGCGCATGGGCATCCACGCCTTTTTTAACGATGTAATCCTGATGGAATACATAGCACATAAAGTGCCCGTAATAGAGCTTGTGCACCAGTTGGCTGTCGATTTCTGGCGGCAGATGTTCATACCATTCGGTGTCGTTACGACGCAGCGCGATATCCAGCGCCAGAATATCTTCTACTTCATCCGCATGAACGGCCTGGTAACGAATCGCCGCGCCAGCCGCCGCAAAGCGGTGCAGGAACGCCTTACTGCCTTCTTCCGGCGTACAGGCAAAGAAGTCGCCCTCTGCCGTTTTGAAAAACTCATTTAGCCAGTTTTGCGCTTCAGCCACGCCGCCACCGGCCATTTTTAACAGCAGGTGATGCTCGTATTTGTCGCGCCAGCTTTTCATACGCGCCGGTAAGTGGCTGGGGAATAAATGGCCAAACTTCTGCATCGCCCGGTCGGTGAAGTGCGGACGGAAAAATTTCACTTTTTCCAGCATCGCATCGGTGCGGCCTTTCAGGGTGAAGAAAAACGGCATTTTGTCGGTGCCGAGTTTGTCTATCATCAGGAACGTATCTTTGCCGTACTGCTCAGCGATGTCGTAAATATCGCGATGCATATATTCACCGGCAACCGGCAGATGTTCAAACTTCGCCAGAATATGACGGCGGATCTCCGTCAGCACCTCAGGCTGGTTGGTGCCGATATAAAAGACCTGCTGATTTTTTTCGGCTTCGAAAGTGTCCAGACGCACGGCGAAAACTGCGAGCTTTCCGGCACAACCGGACGATTCAAACAAGCGGTCCGGGTCGGCGTTATAGCGTGCGGGCGTATCCGCCTCAATATCTCTGACGCGGGTCACGTAGTCGTGATCGTGCGCATGACGTCCGTCGTGGCGAACATCGTCATCTTTGATGCGCTCGTCATCGAGTTTGCTGAGGATCTGTTCTGGGGTTTGGCCAAGCTCGATGCCCAGATGGTTAACCAGCTGTAATTTGCCCTGTTCATCAATACGCGCAAACAGTGACATCTCCGTGTAGGCCGGGCCTCGTTGCACCAGTGAGCCGCCGGAGTTGTTACAAATGCCGCCAATCACGGAAGCGCCGATACAGGAGGAACCGATCACTGAATGCGGTTCACGACCAAAAGGTTTGAGCGCTTTTTCCAGCGAATAAAGCGTTGTTCCAGGCCAGGCCAGCACCTGTTCGCCTTTGCCGATGACGTGCAGCTTATCAAGACGCAGGGTGCTGATAATAACAATCTCACGGTCGTAATCATTGCCGCTTGGCGTAGAGCCTTCGGTCAGGCCGGTATTGGCGGCCTGCATCAGAATGATTTTGTCTGCGGCGACGCAGGCGTTCAGGACGCGCCACAATTCTAAAAGCGAGCCCGGAAAAACGACGGCGAGCGCATCGCCCTGGCCGGAGCGAAATCCCTTGCGATAGCGGGCGGTTTTAGCGGGTTCAGTGAGCAGGTGCGAATGACCCACCTGGCGGGTCAGTTCATTCAGGAAAGCTTTATTATCTATTGTAATGGAAGACATTCTCCACTCCTTGTGGTGGGACTCAATATCAGGAACAAGCATAGCGCTTTGTATGACAATACGCTTTCTCATTCATATTGTCTCTGGCTTGTCTTTCATTGATTCACGCTGATTTTGAAAATTAGGAGAATAACCTTAGCTTTCTTTAGCGCTCCCGTTTAGTCTTACGGCAAATTGCGGTTTTTGTTATATTTTCGCTGATGCGTCAGGAAAAAATAAAGAGAGAATCAACATGAAATGGCTATGTTCTGTAGGTGTTGCGGTGAGTCTGGCGGTGCAACCCGCGCTGGCGGACACTCTGTTTGGTAACCATCCGCTGACGCCAGAAGCGCGGGATGCATTTGTTACCGATTTACTCAAACAGATGACCGTGGATGAGAAAATTGGTCAGTTACGCTTAATCAGCGTTGGGCCTGATAATCCGAAAGAAGCCATCCGCGAGATGATCAAAGACGGGCAGGTTGGGGCAATTTTTAACACCGTCACACGCCAGGATATCCGCAAAATGCAGGATCAGGTGATGGAACTCAGCCGCCTGAAAATTCCTCTCTTTTTTGCCTACGACGTATTGCACGGCCAGCGTACCGTGTTCCCGATAAGCCTCGGTCTGGCGTCCTCCTTTAATCTCGATGCGGTCAGAACCGTCGGTCGCGTTTCAGCGTATGAAGCTGCCGATGATGGCCTGAACATGACCTGGGCGCCGATGGTTGATGTCTCCCGCGATCCGCGCTGGGGCCGGGCATCGGAAGGGTTTGGCGAAGACACGTATTTGACCGCCACGATGGGTAAAACCATGGTGGAAGCGATGCAGGGGAAAAGCCCTGCCGATCGCTATTCGGTGATGACCAGCGTCAAGCACTTCGCCGCTTATGGCGCGGTAGAGGGCGGGAAAGAGTACAACACCGTCGATATGAGCCCGCAGCGTCTGTTTAATGACTACATGCCGCCGTACAAAGCCGGGCTGGATGCTGGTAGCGGCGCGGTGATGGTAGGACTTAATTCGCTTAACGGTACGCCGGCGACGTCGGATGCCTGGTTGTTGAAAGACGTGCTGCGCGATGAGTGGGGCTTTAAAGGCATCACCGTTTCCGATCACGGCGCGATTAAGGAACTGATTAAGCACGGTACCGCCTCCGATCCTGAGGATGCGGTACGCGTGGCTATCAAGTCAGGTATCAACATGAGTATGAGCGATGAGTATTACAGCAAATACCTGCCGGGGCTGATTAAATCAGGCAAAGTGACAATGGCGGAGCTTGACGACGCTGCTCGTCACGTGCTGAACGTGAAATATGATATGGGGCTGTTTAACGATCCGTACAGCCATCTGGGAGCCAAAGAATCTGATCCGGTGGATACCAACGCCGAAAGCCGCCTGCACCGTAAAGAAGCGCGTGAAGTGGCGCGTGAAAGCCTGGTGCTGCTGAAAAACCGCCTCGACACGCTGCCGCTGAAAAAATCCGCCACCGTGGCGGTTGTCGGGCCACTGGCCGACAGCAAGCGTGATGTGATGGGCAGTTGGTCCGCAGCCGGGGTTGCCGATCAGTCGGTCACGGTGCTGACAGGGATTAAAAATGCCATTGGCGAGCAGGGTAAAGTGGTATACGCCAAAGGGGCGAATATCACCAACGATAAAGGCATTGTCGATTTCCTGAATCTGTATGAAGAAGCGGTGAAAGTTGACCCGCGCTCGCCGCAGGAGATGATTGATGAAGCCGTTAATGCGGCGAAACAGTCTGATGTGGTGGTTGCGGTGGTCGGTGAGGCACAGGGAATGGCACATGAAGCCTCCAGCCGGACGGACATTACTATTCCGCAGAGCCAACGTGACCTGATTGCCGCGCTGAAAGCAACGGGTAAGCCGCTGGTGCTGGTGCTGATGAACGGACGTCCGCTGGCGCTGGTTAAGGAAGATCAACAAGCTGATGCGATCCTCGAAACCTGGTTTGCCGGGACGGAAGGCGGTAACGCTATCGCCGATGTGTTGTTTGGCGATTACAACCCATCAGGCAAGCTGCCGATGTCTTTCCCACGCTCTGTCGGACAGATCCCGGTCTATTACAGCCATCTCAATACCGGTCGTCCGTATAACGCCGATAAGCCGAATAAGTACACCTCGCGTTATTTTGACGAAGCAAACGGTCCGTTGTATCCCTTTGGCTATGGCCTGAGCTACACCACCTTTACCGTTTCGGATGTGAAACTCTCTGCACCGACGATGAAACGTGACGGGACCGTGACGGCCAGCGTCCAGGTGACCAACACCGGCAAGCGCGAAGGTGCGACGGTGATTCAGATGTATTTGCAGGATGTGACCGCTTCAATGAGCCGTCCGGTAAAACAGCTGAAAGGCTTTGAGAAAGTGAATCTTAAACCGGGTGAAACGCAGACCGTCAGCTTCCCGATTGATATCGAAGCGCTGAAATTCTGGAACCAGCGTATGAAATACGATGCTGAACCGGGTAAATTTAACGTCTTTATCGGCGTGGATTCCGCCAGAGTGAAGCAGGGTGAATTTGAACTGCTGTAGTTGATGAAGAAAGCCACGCATCATGCCTGATGGCGCAATGCTTATCTGGTCTATGAAATAACGCTATCCGGCAAATTCACCTTGGGTTTGCCGGATTTTTTTATCGCCTTACTGCTAATTACTCTCAGTGTTACTACCCAATTGCCAGGTTAAGGCCTGATTTTTCGACTATGCTTTTTCCTCAAGTCTCTGAAAAGGGCCGCAAAAGGATGAGGAGCACAGCATGATAATCTCAAAGTTTGGGGTAGGGTCGTTGGCCTTGTTAGCCGCGATAAGTATGCCCTTGCAGGCCGCGTCACCCGTTACGGTCGGGTCAAAAATTGATACCGAAGGGGCGCTGCTCGGTAACATTATTTTGCAAGTGCTCGAAAGCCATGGTGTGAAAACCGTCAATAAAGTGCAACTGGGGACTACGCCAGTGGTGCGTGGCGCTATTACATCCGGCGAGCTGGATATCTACCCGGAATATACCGGCAATGGCGCTTTCTTCTTTAAAGATGAGAATGATCCGGCGTGGAAAAATGCGCAGGCTGGTTTCGACAAAGTGAAAAAGCTGGACGCAGAGAAAAATAACCTAGTCTGGCTAACGCCTGCGCCCGCCAACAATACGTGGACCATTGCGGTCCGCCAGGATGTCGCCGAAAAGAATAAACTGGTTTCGCTTGCCGACTTAGGGCGCTACCTGAAAGAGGGTGGCACCTTCAAACTGGCCGCCTCTGCGGAGTTTATCGAACGTGCGGACGCGCTGCCCGCGTTTGAAAAAACCTATGATTTTAAACTGAATCAGAATCAGCTTTTATCACTGGCCGGGGGGGATACCGCCGTGACGATTAAAGCCGCAGCGCAGCAAACCTCCGGCGTCAATGCCGCGATGGCCTACGGCACCGAT
Source organism: Citrobacter sp. wls615 (assembly GCF_005281355.1). Taxonomy (NCBI): domain Bacteria; kingdom Pseudomonadati; phylum Pseudomonadota; class Gammaproteobacteria; order Enterobacterales; family Enterobacteriaceae; genus Citrobacter; species Citrobacter sp. wls615. Next base: position 10,251 of record NZ_SZXM01000060.1, read on the forward strand.
GGTCCGGTCGCCGCGCTGGGGCTGCAAACGTTAAGCGATCCGCAAGGCGTTCAGCCGATTTATGCGCCTGCGCCAGTGGTACGTGAGTCGGTACTCAAGGTCTATCCGCAAATGGAAGAATGGCTGCAGCCTGTTTTTGCCAGTCTGGATGAAAAAACGCTCCAGCAGCTTAACGCCAGTATTGCCGTAGAGGGTCTGGATGCAAAAAAAGTTGCAGCAGATTATCTGAAGCAAAAAGGATGGGTTAAGTAACGGAATTTACGGCGGGTGGGTGTTTTGTCCAATATCTCGGTTAATCGGGTGCTGTTGCTGCTGGTTCTTTTTACCTTCGCAGCAGCTGCGCTTCCTTTCATTAGTTATGCCCCCAATCGCCTGGTTTCCGGCGAAGGTCGTCAACTCTGGGATATCAGGCCCGACATGGCGTGGGGACTGGCGGTGGCATGTTTGCTACTGTTTCTTCTGTGCTTTGTGTCGGGCAAATCCGGCAATATATTGACGCTTGTTATCAGCCAGCTGTTGGTGATTGCGGCGCTGGTAACCGCAGGTACAACGGCAACGTATCTGGCGCAGACGGGCAGTACGTTGGCCAGAACCAGTCTTGGCTCCGGGTTCTGGCTGGGTCTCGGATTCATGTTGCTGGCTGCCAGTGACGCCATTCGGCGCATCACCCGTCAGATGTTGTGGCGATGGGTGCTGCATGCGCAACTTTTTGTTATGCCGATAGTGTTATTACTGTCCGGCACGTTTAACGATCTTTCCCTGCTTAAAGAGTATGCCAACCGCCAGGATGTCTTTAACGACGCACTGGCGCAGCATCTGACTATTCTGTTCGGCACCGTCATACCCGCGCTATTCCTTGGTGTGCCGCTGGGCGTTTGGTGCTCTTTTTCTGACTCGCGTCAGGGGCCGGTTTTCGCCGTACTGAACATTATCCAGACCATCCCCTCGGTGGCCTTGTTTGGCCTGTTGATTGCGCCGCTCGCTGGGCTGGTTAAGCATTTTCCCTGGTTAAGCTCACTCGGCGTTGCGGGAACCGGCCTGACACCCGCGCTTATTGCGTTGGTACTGTATGCGCTCTTACCGTTGGTACGTGGCGTCGTGGCTGGACTGAATCAGGTTCCAGTGGATGTACTGGAAAGCGCCCGGGCGATGGGGATGAGTGCGCGTCAACGGTTTATCTCGGTGCAGTTGCCGCTGGCGCTGCCGGTCTTCTTGCGCAGTTTGCGGGTGGTGATGATCCAGACGGTAGGGATGGCGGTGATTGCCGCGCTGATCGGCGCCGGGGGCTTTGGCGCGCTGGTCTTTCAGGGATTGCTCAGTAGTGCTGTTGATTTAGTGCTGCTGGGCGTGATCCCCGTAGTTGTGCTGGCAGTATTGATTGATGCGCTGTTTGATTTAGGGCTAGCGCTGCTGAAGGGAACGAATAATGATTGAATTTAGTCATGTCAGTAAAACCTACGGTCAGCAAAAAGCCGTCGATGACCTTAATCTGCATTTGGCGGAGGGGAGCTTTTCGGTGCTGATTGGCACGTCGGGTTCCGGGAAATCCACCACACTGAAGATGATCAACCGACTGGTCGAGCATGACAGCGGGCAGATTCGTTTTGCGGGGGAGGAGATCCGCAGTCTGCCGGTACTGGAGTTAAGGCGGCGTATGGGGTACGCGATCCAGTCTATCGGTTTGTTCCCGCACTGGACCGTGGCGCAGAACATCGCCACCGTGCCGCAATTACAAAAGTGGTCGCGCTCGCGTATTGATGATCGAACAGATGAACTTATGGCACTGTTGGGGCTGGAGGCGAGTTTGCGTCACCGTTACCCACATCAGCTTTCCGGCGGGCAGCAGCAGCGGGTCGGGGTTGCGCGCGCCCTGGCGGCAGATCCACAGGTGCTATTGATGGATGAGCCTTTTGGCGCGCTGGATCCTGTCACCCGCGGTGCGTTGCAGCAGGAGATGACCCGTATTCATCGTCTGCTGGGGCGTACCATCGTATTAGTGACGCATGATATCGACGAGGCGCTGAGGCTGGCGGAACATCTGGTCCTGATGGACGCGGGGAAGGTCGTGCAGCAAGGGACGCCGCTATCGATGCTGACTGCGCCAGCGAACGATTTCGTACAAACGTTCTTTGGCCGCAGCGAACTGGGCGTGCGGTTACTGTCGCTGCGTACGGTGGGTGATTTTATCCGTCGCGGCGAACATTCAGACGGTGAGCCGCTGGTGGCTGAAATGACGCTGCGTGATGCGCTGTCGATGTTTGTGGCGCGGGGGTGCGATGTCCTGCCGGTTGTGACGCCGCAGGGCGTGTCCTGCGGTACGCTTCACTTTCGCGATCTGCTTTCGGAGATGCCGCCCCGTGAAACGTCTTGCTGATCCACTGCTGTGGCTGGTTGTCCTGTTCCTGATCCTGTTGGTCGGGTTACCGCACAGTCAGGCCCTGTTTAGTTCGCTGTTTCCTGAGTTGCCGCGCCCCGTGTATCAGCAGGAAAGTTTTACGGCGCTGGCGCTGAGTCATTTTGCGCTGGTAGGAATATCGAGTCTTATCGCCGTACTCATCGGCACCGGTGCCGGGATTGCGGTAACCCGGCCCTGGGGGGCAGAGTTCAGGCCGATGGTGGAAACTATCGCCGCCGTGGGGCAGACTTTTCCCCCGGTCGCGGTGCTGGCGATTGCCGTACCGGTGATGGGATTTGGTCTTGAGCCGGCGGTTATCGCGCTGATCCTGTATGGCGTATTACCGATCCTACAGGCAACCCTGGCGGGGCTGGGAGGCGTCTCTGCCAGCGTGATGGATATCGCCAGCGGGATGGGGATGAGTCGCTGGCAGCGCCTGCGTAAAGTGGAGTTGCCGCTGGCGGCGCCGGTTATTCTGGCGGGGATCCGCACGTCGGTGATCATTAATATCGGCACCGCAACGATAGCCTCAACCGTCGGGGCGAATACGCTGGGTACGCCGATAATTATCGGACTTAGCGGATTCAATACCGCGTATGTGATTCAGGGGGCGTTGCTGGTCGCGTTGGCGGCAGTGATTGTCGATCGCGGATTTGAGCGATTAGCGAGCTACCTTACCCGGCACGTAAAATGAATGTGTAGCCTGCCAGCATGACGCCGCCGATACCGCCGATAGCCATCAGCAGGAAGAGGGTTATTACACCGATTTTAGCTGCGCTCATTGTGCACTCCTTATGTGAATCTAAGGATTGTACACTTTTGTTAATAGAATATTAAATACCGAGTGGATAAATATCGTGACCTAACGCGCGCCATTCACTCAACTGCTGTTGCTGAGCGGGCGTCTGGTTCTCGCCGCACCAGACAAGTAAGGTTCGCCCTTCGAACATTTCCGGTCGTAGTTGGTTCAGCGAATGGGCCAGAACGTCAACGCGCCATCCCTGCTGACTGGCAACCCAACCTTCCAGCCATAAGCGGGTGGTATCGTGAATATTCCAGCCGACAACCAGCGCATCTTTACCCTGTTTCTTGCGTGCTGAGGCCAGACAAATCGCGATGTAGTTGATGAGGACGCCGTCGAGGATCCCGAGTAACGCCTGGAGGATCGGCTGCTGACACTGTAGACGGCGGCGTAACGGTGTGAACAAATGGGTGTTGAGCGTTTGCGCCGGATAATCCTGGCCACGCTCTTTGATCCACATTCTCAGACTATGCAAATTATTGCTTTGCAAATAGCTTAATAGCGTCTCTTGCTGTTCACGCCAGCCGTTATGCACATCAATGTTCTCATTGCTGAGCAACATTTTCACCTTACTGACCTGAACACCGTTGTTTATCCAGCGTTTTATCTCACGGATCCTGTCGATATCCGCGTCGTTAAACAGACGATGACCGCCGTCTGTCCGCTGCGGTTTGAGTAATCCGTAACGCCTCTGCCACGCGCGTAAAGTGACAGGGTTGATATCACAAAGCAAAGCCACTTCACCGATTGTGTAAAGCGCCATCGTCGTCTCACTCTTGCTCGCGAGGTCCCAGTTTTACTTTAGACGCTCTTTTGCGAACCAGGTAGTTTTGTCTGTTTTTTGATCAATGAATGGTTGGGTTTGTCGTCATACTCGCGCTTTCGAGTGATCGTTCTCACAAATTCCTGTTTTTTTGCAACACTTCAAAGAAAGTTACGCGCAGCCCATGTATGTTACGCGCTTTTAAGTGATGTGTGGTTGGCGCGTATGTACGAGTTTAATCTGGTGTTGCTGCTGCTTCAGCAGATGTGCGTGTTTCTCGTTATCGCGTGGCTGATGAGCAAAACGCGTTTGTTTATCCCGCTGATGCAGGTCACTATCCGTCTCCCGCACAAACTGCTTTGCTATGTCACCTTTTCCATTTTCTGCATTTTGGGCACCTATTTCGGGCTGCACATTGATGACTCTATTGCTAATACGCGTGCTATCGGCGCGGTGATGGGCGGACTGCTCGGCGGTCCCGTAGTCGGTGGTTTAGTCGGTCTTACCGGTGGCTTGCACCGTTATTCAATGGGCGGTATGACGGCGCTAAGCTGCATGATTTCGACCATTGTGGAAGGTTTACTCGGCGGGCTGGTGCACAGCGTGCTCACCCGTCGTGGTCGTACCGATAAAGTCTTTAGCCCACTGACGGCGGGTGCCATCACCTTTGTGGCTGAACTGGTGCAGATGCTGATTATCTTATTAATTGCTCGTCCGTTTGATGATGCGTTTCGGTTGGTCAGCAATATTGCCGCGCCGATGATGGTCACCAATACCGTGGGCGCAGCCCTGTTTATGCGTATTTTGCTCGATAAACGGGCAATGTTTGAAAAATACACCTCGGCTTTTTCTGCCACCGCGCTCAAAGTTGCCGCCTCTACGGAAGGTATTTTGCGTCAGGGGTTCAACGAGGTTAACAGCATGAAGGTGGCTCAGGTGCTGTACGAAGAGCTGGATATCGGCGCGGTGGCGATTACCGATCGTGAGAAGCTGCTGGCATTTACCGGCATTGGTGACGATCACCACCTGCCTGGTAAACCGATTTCGTCGTCGTACACTCTACGGGCAATAGAAACCGGAGAGGTGGTGTATGCCGACGGGAATGAAGTCCCTTACCGTTGTTCTTTGCATCCGCAATGCAAATTAGGCTCGACGCTGGTGATTCCGCTGCGGGGTGAAAACCAGCGGGTGATGGGGACCATCAAACTATATGAGGCTAAAAACCGCCTCTTTAGCTCGATCAACCGCACGTTAGGGGAGGGGATCGCTCAGCTACTTTCGGCGCAAATACTGGCTGGACAGTACGAACGGCAAAAAGCAATGCTTACGCAGTCAGAAATAAAACTCCTGCACGCCCAGGTGAATCCTCATTTTCTGTTCAATGCGCTCAATACCATCAAAGCCGTGATCCGCCGCGATAGCGAGCAGGCCAGTCAACTGGTGCAGTACCTGTCGACCTTCTTTCGCAAAAACTTAAAGCGTCCGTCGGAGATTGTCACACTGGCCGATGAAATTGAGCACGTGAACGCCTATTTGCAAATTGAAAAGGCGCGATTCCAGTCGCGGCTGCAGGTGACCTTAACGGTGCCTGATGAACTTTCGTATCAGCAATTACCGGCTTTTACCCTGCAGCCCATCGTGGAGAATGCCATTAAGCACGGTACCTCTCAGTTACTGGATACCGGAGAGGTGTCGATTACCGCCCGTCGCGAAGGGCAGTATCTGATGCTTGATATTGAAGATAATGCCGGACTGTATCAGCCAACGTCTGAGGCCAGCGGGTTGGGTATGAATCTGGTCGATAAACGACTGCGCGAGCGGTTTGGCGATGATTTTGGCATCAGCGTAGCGTGTGAACCTGACCGCTTTACCCGAATCACATTACGACTTCCTCTGGAGGAACAGGCATGATCAAAGTGCTGATTGTCGATGACGAACCGTTAGCGCGGGAGAATCTGCGGATCCTGTTGCAGGAGCAAAGCGACATCGAGATTGTCGGGGAATGTTCGAACGCGGTGGAAGCCATCGGCGCGGTACATAAACTGCGCCCGGATGTCCTGTTTCTCGATATTCAGATGCCGCGTATCAGCGGTCTGGAAATGGTCGGTATGCTTGATCCCGAGCATCGCCCGTACATTGTTTTCCTGACCGCCTTTGATGAGTATGCGGTTAAAGCCTTTGAAGAACACGCGTTTGATTATCTGCTCAAGCCGATTGAAGAGGCGCGGCTGGAAAAAACGCTGAGCCGTTTGCGTCAGGAACGCACGAAGCAGGATGTATCGCTACTGCCTGAGCATCAGCAGGCGCTGAAGTTTATTCCGTGCAGCGGTCATAGCCGTATTTATTTGCTGCAAATGGATGATGTAGCATTTATCAGTAGTCGTATGAGCGGCGTGTATGTCACCAGTAGTGATGGTAAAGAGGGGTTTACAGAGTTGACGCTCAGAACGCTGGAAAGTCGTACGCCACTACTGCGCTGCCACCGCCAATATCTGGTGAATTTAGCGCAATTGCAGGAAATCCGGCTGGAAGATAATGGCCAGGCCGAGCTGATTTTGCGTAACGGGCTGACCGTTCCGGTGAGCCGTCGTTATCTTAAAAGTCTAAAAGAGGCGATTGGACTGTAAAACTGATACACTGCGCGCCATTGCATCACCGACTGTTGAAGGCTCTATGCTAAGTAACGATATTCTTCGTAGCCTGCGCTACACCCTGAAAGCGAACAATAACGACATGGTGCGTATTCTTGCGCTTGCTGACATGGAATCCACCTCCGCGGGTTTTGATACCTGGATGACAAAAGAAGATGAAGATGGGTTTGTGCGCTGCCCGGATATCATTCTTTCCGGTTTTTTAAACGGTCTGATTTATCATCTGCGCGGGAAAGATGATTCAGCGCCGGAACTGGCGCTTGAGCGTCGTGTTAATAACAATACGGTGCTGAAAAAACTGCGTATCGCCTTTTCGCTGAAAACCGATGATATTCTGGCCATTATGACCGAGCAGAAATTTCGCGTGTCGATGCCGGAAATTACCGCCATGATGCGCGCGCCGGACCATAAAAACTATCGCGAATGTGGCGATCAGTTCCTGCGTTATTTCCTGCGCGGTTTGACCTCTCGCGTACACAACGCGAAAGCATAACGAGAAAAACGGGCGACCACGATTAAAATCGGGTCGCCGACGGTTTACTTCACTTCTTTAAAGCCCGCCGCTTCCATTATCGTCTGCATTTGTTTCATGCTGATGTTTTTATCGGCGTTTTCAGACAGCTTCATTCCAGAGATTCCCTGCAACGATTTTATGTCGACCTTTTCCATATCGATGGTGACATTTTCTTGCGCGTAGGTGTCTGTATAGGTGAGCTTTTCTTCAATGCCCGGAATATTATGATATTTAGCGCTTAAGGCGTCGAAGACTTTTGCTGCTTCTTCTTTATTGCTGGCGCCGACAGACGCATAGCTGATTTTACTTTCTGAGGTTTGCTTCAGAACTTTGTCACCTTTAAAGGTGTAAGAGACCGTAATATCAGAACCGTTAATGTTGGCATTGAATGTTTTCGTTTCTTCTTTATCGCCACATCCCGCGAGGGAAAAAACCAGAACAGATGCCGCGGCGAGCGAAAGTAATTTTTGTAACGCGTTCATGCAAAACTCCATTTCATGAATATCGGATGTTAAATAATAACATCCATGAATCTGGTGAGTCCGGACGACCCTGATACCAGAGGCGCATAGAATAAATCTAATATTAAAAAATGCGCAGTCCGAAAATGGAGTGAAGTGACGAGTTTAAGATTAGGGGAATCGCTAATGTCGCAAAAAAAAGCGCTGCCATTGCAGCGCTTGATATATCTTACTTCACCTGTTGGCCAGGTTTTGCACCTTCGTCCGGGCTTAACAGGAAGATATCTTTCCCGCCAGGACCTGCCGCCATTACCATACCTTCGGAAATACCGAAGCGCATTTTACGCGGTGCCAGGTTGGCAACCATAATGGTCTGGCGTCCGATCAGGACCTGCGGATCCGGATAAGCAGAACGAATACCCGAGAAGACGTTACGCTTCTCGCCACCGAGATCCAGCGTCAGACGCAGCAGTTTGTCAGAACCGTCTACGAACTCAGCGTTTTCAATCAACGCGACGCGCAGGTCAACTTTGGCGAAATCGTCAAAGGTGATGGTTTCCTGAATCGGATCGTCCGCCAGCGGGCCGGTAACCGGTGCGGCCGCGGCTTTCACCTCCTCTTTAGACGCTTCAACCAGTGCTTCAACTTGCTTCATGTCGATGCGATTGTAGAGCGCCTTAAAGGTGTTGACCTTGTGACCGAGCAGCGGCTGCTCGATAGCATCCCAGTTCAGTTCGCTGTTCAGGAAGGCTTCAACGCGTTCAGCCAGCGTCGGCAGTACCGGTTTCAGGTAAGTCATCAGAACGCGGAACAGGTTGATGCCCATTGAGCAAATTGCCTGCAGGTCCGCATCGCGGCCTTCCTGTTTAGCCACAACCCACGGGGCCTGTTCGTCAACGTAGCGGTTTGCCACGTCGGCCAGCGCCATGATTTCACGGATAGCTTTACCGAATTCACGGCTTTCCCACGCTTCGCCAATGACTGCAGCGGCATCGGTGAAGGTTTTATACAGTGCCGGATCGGCCAGTTCAGCCGCCAGCACGCCGTCGAAACGCTTGGCGATAAAGCCAGCGTTACGGGAGGCCAGGTTGACTACTTTGTTGACGATGTCGGCGTTAACGCGCTGGACAAAGTCTTCCAGGTTCAGGTCGATGTCATCAATACGTGAAGAGAGCTTCGCCGTGTAGTAGTAACGCAGGCTGTCGGCGTCGAAGTGCTTCAGCCAGGTGCTGGCCTTAATAAAGGTGCCGCGAGATTTGGACATCTTCGCGCCGTTCACCGTCACATAACCGTGTACGAACAGGTTGGTCGGCTTACGGAAGTTGCTGCCTTCCAGCATGGCAGGCCAGAACAGGCTGTGGAAGTAGACGATGTCCTTGCCGATGAAATGATACAGCTCGGCGTCGGAGTCTTTTTTCCAGTACTCATCAAAACTGGTCGTGTCGCCGCGCTTGTCGCACAGGTTTTTGAACGATCCCATATAGCCAATTGGCGCATCCAGCCAGACGTAGAAGTACTTGCCAGGCGCATTTGGGATTTCAAAACCGAAGTACGGTGAGTCGCGGGAAATATCCCACTGCTGCAGGCCAGATTCAAACCATTCCTGCATTTTGTTGGCGACCTGCTCCTGCAACGCGCCGCTGCGCGTCCACGCCTGCAGCATTTCGCTGAACGATGGCAGGTCAAAGAAGAAGTGTTCTGAGTCACGCATCACCGGTGTTGCGCCGGAAACGACGGATTTCGGCTCGATAAGTTCGGTCGGGCTGTAGGTTGCGCCGCAGACTTCACAGTTATCGCCGTATTGATCCGGAGACTTACATTTCGGACAGGTGCCTTTAACGAAACGGTCAGGCAGGAACATGCCTTTTTCCGGATCGTACAGCTGGGAGATAGTGCGGTTTTTAATAAAACCGTTCTCCTTCAGGCGCGTGTAAATCAGCTCAGACAGCTCACGGTTCTCTTCGCTATGCGTAGAGTGGTAGTTGTCGTAGCTGATGTCAAAACCTGCAAAATCAGTCTGATGCTCCTGACTCATTTCACCGATCATCTGCTCTGGCGTGATCCCAAGTTGCTGTGCTTTCAGCATGATTGGCGTACCGTGGGCGTCGTCCGCGCAGATGAAGTTTACCTGGTGGCCGCGCATTCGCTGGTAACGGACCCAGACATCAGCCTGGATGTGCTCCAGCATATGGCCGAGGTGGATAGAGCCGTTGGCGTACGGCAGCGCGCACGTTACCAGAATTTTCTTCGCGACTTGAGTCATAGTGGGCAATTACTTCTTTTGTAGTGAAAAGGGCTTTGATAGTACCAAAATGGTAATTACTGCGCCAAGCGATAAGGGCATTTATACGTAAATGAATAATTGTTGCGGTTGGAGTAAACTACCTGGTGACTATTGTATTTTCAGAACAACAAAAAGGAGTCGGGATGAACCCACAATCCCAGGCCAAATCACCAGAAACCCTGCGCGCGATGGTCGCCGGGACGCTGGCGAATTTTCAGCATTCAACCCTGAAGCATAATCTGACGACGCTTAAAGCGTTGCACCACGTCGCCTGGATGGATGACACGTTGCACGTCGAGCTGGTCATGCCCTTCGTCTGGCAGAGCGCGTTTGAAGCATTAAAAGAGCAATGCAGTGCCGATCTGCTGCGTATTACCGGCGCGAAGGCGATTGACTGGAAGTTGTCGCATAACATCGCGACGCTGAAGCGCGTGAAAAACCAGCCGGGTATTAATGGTGTGAAGAACATCATTGCCGTTAGCTCGGGCAAAGGTGGCGTTGGCAAATCCTCGACCGCGGTGAACCTGGCGCTGGCGCTGGCCGCGGAAGGGGCGAAGGTGGGCATTCTTGACGCCGATATTTATGGCCCGTCCATCCCGACGATGCTCGGTGCGGAAAACCAGCGTCCAACTTCGCCGGACGGCACCCATATGGCGCCGATCATGTCTCACGGTCTGGCGACCAACTCCATTGGCTATCTGGTCACTGACGATAACGCCATGGTGTGGCGCGGCCCGATGGCCAGTAAAGCGCTGTTGCAGATGCTGCAGGAAACCTTATGGCCGGATCTTGATTATCTGGTACTGGATATGCCGCCAGGCACCGGTGACATCCAGCTGACGCTGGCGCAGAACATTCCGGTAACGGGGGCGGTTGTAGTGACCACGCCGCAGGATATTGCGCTGATCGATGCGAAAAAAGGCATTGTGATGTTCGAAAAAGTCGAAGTGCCGGTGTTGGGTATTGTTGAGAATATGAGTATGCATATTTGCAGCAACTGCGGACATCATGAGCCAATCTTTGGCACCGGTGGCGCGCAGAAACTGGCCGAGCAGTACCACACCCAACTGCTGGGACAAATGCCGCTGCATATTTCTCTGCGTGAAGACCTCGATCGCGGTACGCCGACGGTTATCAGCCGCCCAGACAGCGAATTTACTGCCATTTACCGTGACCTTGCAGGGCGCGTAGCAGCGCAGCTGTACTGGCAGGGTGAAGTTATTCCTGGCGAGATTGCCTTCCGCGCGGTGTAATTTCTGGCGTTAAATATTATTCACCGCATCAATGGTATATTGATGTGGTGAATATATAAGATGAAGGGAAAATAGAGTATTGTTTATCCTACCTTAATAAAACATGATTTTTTCTGAATTAAATCCGTTATTCATCATTTAAATTGATCATGCCTATCTCATTGATTTAGTATTTCAATTGGTTTTCGCGTGATAGTACATCTATCATTGCGCCAAATAACCACCCTGCATGTTAAATCGGGTTTAATACAGGAACGACATTTAGATGAAAAAAACTTTGTCGCTGGGAATTATAGTTCTGGCTTATGGATTAAGTCTTCCCACATTGGGCGCAGATACCGCAACCTTAACTATTAGCGGCACCGTTGTCGCGCCGACCTGCAGTACTGAAGTGGTAAATGCTCAACTTCAACAGCGCTGCGGCAACACCACCCACGTTTCCAGTACCGAACAAACTGTCACGTCGGTGGCGAGGGGAGTAACAACGGAACTGGTGGCTATTCCGGGGAGCGATAATCGTCAAATTATCCTCAATCGCTACGACTAGAATATTCTCTTTCATATAGCCCATATCACCTTCATGAATGATATGGGCTTTTTTATTTATCCTAAAAATAAATATGAATGGTAAATTACGCTAACTTATTAATTGTGCAAATAAGTTTGGTTTCTATCTATTTGTTGCGATTATATTGCACGGAGTAACTTGTTTTAAATCAAAAAAACATTCCGTTTACATTGCGGTAACGATTTAAACGTGTAGATTCTAGTTACAGGAATAACACCGCGTAACAAATCTAAATATATTGATTAAGGAAGATACTATGAATCGTTCAATTATTGCTGCTGTATTGGCTGGCGTATTTTTGAGTGGTGGGGCTTATGCTGCTCCTGCAGAGGAACAAGGAACTTTGACAATTACTGGCGAAGTAACAGGTACCGCTTGTCGATTCGATAATGGGAATAACGTTTCTGCAATTGAATTAGGAAATGTACCTGCTTCGGCATTTCAAGGTTACGATGTTGGCGTTGATGTTCCATTTGGCGAAAATGAAGCGACAACACCAATGATTTTGGTATGCGATCCAACCAAAGATGTAATTATTAAAGTTGATGGTGCTGCTTTCGATTATAATGATGTTATCGAAAACACACTGGCTCAGGGATCTGGTGGTGCTACCGGTGTTGGTTTTAAATTATACCATAAAAATAAGTTAATTGAAAAAGACGGAAACTCAACGCTTGCTATTTCTGATCTTAAATCATTAGGCGATAATAAATATGAGTTGCTTCTTTCTGCGCGGTATGCAAAAGCAGCAACTAACGTTTCTGAGGGTAAGGTAAACGGAACTGTAAAACTGATGGTCATCCAGGAATAATGTTATGCCGGCAACCTTGGTTGCCGGCATAAAATAAGGAATGAAAAATGAAGATGCTATGTGCGGTAATCACATTATCAGTTGTTACACCAGTTCATGCAGGGATAGTGATTTATGGCACAAGAGTTATTTACCCCGCGGAAAAAAGTGAAATAACGCTGCAGTTAATGAACCAGGAACAAAATGCCTCTCTGGTTCAGGCCTGGATCGATGATGGTAATACATCATTACCGCCAGAGAAGATTCAGGTTCCCTTTTTATTAACGCCTCCAGTGGTCAGGGTGCCGGGCAATTCAGGTCAACAGCTCAAAATCAAAAAAATGCCCAATACGTTGCCGAAAAATAAAGAGAGCCTGTTTTATCTTAATGTACTGGATATTCCGCCTAATAACCCAGTAAATGCTGGCAAGAATGTTATAAAGTTTGCGATGCAGAATCGTATTAAATTATTTTACCGTCCGTCAGGTATTGCACCAGTTAATAGTGCGACTTTCAAAAAAATAGTTTTGGTACGCAATGGTAAGAGTTTTATCATAAAAAATGACAATGCTAATTGGGTTACGGTAGCTGAGATAAAATTTGGCAGTGTGAAAATAAATGATAAATCAGTGATGGTCGCACCATTCTCTAGTGAACCCGTCATGGTTAAAAGTAGTAACGCTAACCAATATAAATTAACCATTATCAATGATTATGGCAGCTTTATAAGTGATAGCGTCAGCTTGAAATAACAGGAGCTGATTATGTTAAGGATGACCCCGCTTGCTTCTGCGATATTAATTTCGTTATGGAGTATTACTACCTATGCTGAAGAGACCTTCGATACCAATTTTATGACTGGTGGTATGAAGGGGGCGAAGGTTTCTGATTTCCGTATTGATGATAACCATCCATTGCCAGGGCAGTATGATGTTGATATCTATGTCAATACTCAATGGCGCGGTAAATATGAGATTACTGTTAAAGACACCCCTGAAGAAACTTGTCTGTCCCGCGATACGATTTCGCGTTTAGGAATTAATACTGATGAGATCGATAAAACCCAGACATGTCTGACGCTTAAGCAAATGGTTCAAGGAGGAAGCTATAGTTGGAATATAGGAAAATTTCAGTTAAACCTTAGCGTACCCCAGGCTTATGTAGATGAATTGGAAAATGGTTATGTTCCCCCAGAAAACTGGGACCGTGGAATTAATGCTCTTTATACTTCTTATTACCTTAGTCAGTACTACAGCGACTATAAAAATTCTGGTAATAGTAAAAGCACCTATGCTCGTTTTAACAGTGGACTGAATCTGCTGGGCTGGCAGTTACATTCAGATGCCAGCTATACCAAAGCTCAAGACAGTAGCGGTGAGTGGAAAAGTAATACTTTTTACCTTGAGCGTGGGATCTCGCAAATTCTCGGTACTCTGCGTGTCGGGGATATGTACACATCGTCTGATATTTTTGACTCTGTGCGCTTTCGCGGAGTGCGAGTGTACCGTGATATGCAGATGTTACCGAACTCAAGGCAAAATTTTACGCCATTGGTTCAGGGGATTGCACAGAGTAATGCGTTAGTGACTATTGAGCAGAACGGCTTTGTGGTTTACCAAAAAGAGGTACCGCCAGGTCCGTTTTCTATCGCTGATTTACAACTGGCGGGCGGTGGTGCTGATCTTGATGTCAGTATTAAAGAGGCCGATGGGTCAGTAACGACCTATCTGGTACCGTTCTCTTCTGTCCCGAATATGCTGCAACCTGGTGTATCCAAATATGATTTTGTCGCTGGTCGCAGCCATATTGAGGGTGCAAGTAACCAAACCGATTTTACCCAGCTAAGTTATCAATATGGGTGGAATAACCTCTTGACGTTATACGCCGGTACGATGCTCGCTGATAACTACAATTCGTTTACGTTAGGGACTGGCTGGAATACCCGAATTGGCGCCATCTCCGTGGATGCGACGCGTTCGCACAGTAAACAGGATAATGGCGATGTATTTGATGGGCAAAGCTATCAAATTGCTTATAATAAATATTTAACACAAACCGCCACGCGTTTTGGCCTTGCTGCATATCGATACTCATCACGGGATTACCGAACGTTTAACGATCACGTTTGGGCTAATAATAAAGACAGCTATCATCGTGATGAAAATGATGTTTATGACATTGCAGATTATTACCAGAATGATTTTGGCCGTAAAAATAGTTTTTCTGCAAACATCAACCAATCTTTACCAGTCGGCTGGGGGTCTGTGTCACTGAGTACACTATGGCGCGATTATTGGGGGCGTAGCGGCAGCAATAAAGATTATCAGTTGAGTTATTCCAATACATGGCAACGGATCAGTTATACGTTTTCTGCCAGTCAGACTTATGATGAAAATCATCGCGAAGATAAGCGGTTTAACTTTTTTATCTCTATTCCGTTTGAATGGGGAGATGATATTACTTCAAGAAGCCGACGTTTATATGTATCCAATTCAACAACTTTTGATGATGACGGCTTTGCCTCAAATACGACCGGGCTTTCAGGAACGATTGGCGATCGCGACCAGTTTAACTACGGTGTCAACCTGAGTCATCAGCGTCAGGACAGCGAAACGATGGCTGGTGCCAACCTAACGTGGAATGCACCGCTTGCTACGCTAAACGGCAGCTATAGCCAGTCAAATAAATATATGCAAGCCAGCGGCAATATTTCAGGCGGGGTGTTGGCATGGTCTGGCGGAGTGAATCTGGCTAATCGTCTCTCAGATACCTTTGCTATTCTTCAGGCTCCGGGACTGGAAGGGGCCTATGTTAACGGGCAACGATACCGTACCACGAACCATAACGGTGTAGTGTTATACGATACTATTACCCCCTATCGGGAAAATAACCTGATGCTGGATATTTCAAATACGAACAGTGAAACCGAGTTGATGGGGAATCGACACAGTACCGCTCCCTATCGGGGTGCCGTGGTGTTGGTTAAATTTGAGACCGATCAACGTCAGCCATGGTTTATTCGTGCGTTGCGTCCAGATGGTTCACCGCTGACGTTTGGCTATGAAGTTGAAGACAGCCATGGACAAAATATTGGTGTGGTAGGTCAGGGAAGTCAGCTTTTTATTCGTACCAACCAAGTACCGCCGGAGATAAAAGTGGCGGTCGATAAACAACAGGGACTTTCATGCGCAATCACCTTCGATAAAACGATTGATGAAAGTAAAGTTTATATTTGTCGGTGAGGTGATACATGAAAAAGTATTACATAATGTTGGTTTTATTATTTCCAATGATGTCTTACGCAACTTGCTCGGGAACGCAAGAAAAAGATGCTAACATTAGTTTCACATTAACGGACCAAGGGGAGACTAAAAATTTCAATACGAATTTTGATGGGAGTTTTAGTTGTTATAGCTCTGGAGATAAAATTTATATAGCCAATAGCCTACAAGATTATATAGTTGAATTGCAAAATTCTTCAGGCGGGAAATCTATATATATTAAATTAAATGCTTCTGTCGGGGGGGAATCGCCAATACCTACGCCAGGTTCAGTATTTCCCAGTCGTGATTATTCAGCAGCAGATCTGTTTAATACAAAAGATATTCAACTTAAGGTTGAATATGTCGACGCTCCTGGTAATGTAAAACAGCGGTTTTCTAACACCAGCACCTTTACTATTGATGATGCGATTATATTTTCATCAAATTCCAGCTGTAGTTTGACAAATATTTTAGCATGTTTACTAGGTCTGAATGCTTCATTTTCGCAAAAAATAACCTTCAATATAACGCATAAACCGACAACCTGTAAGTTTTTACAGTCTGATTATGCTATTACTTTACCGAATATTTCTATGAAAGATTTACAGGCTGGTAGATATGGAGAAAATGTTTCTGATACTCTCAAGCTAGAATGTAACGGTGTGTATAGTGTAGCAACAAATCCTGTAACACTTAAAGTTTCTTCTGGCGATTGGTCGGATGATGGACTTACCCTGAAAAACACTTTACCTGATGGTGCGCAAGGAGTGGGATTTAATATCTACAGTGGTTCAGATACCAGTGTCCCCTTAAAAAACGGATCTGTTTTAAAAAGAATAGAAAAGATGGGGGCGGTTGATAAATATTATAATTTTATAGTTAGTGCCAGGTATGCACGAATTAATAATGAACCGTTACGAACAGGGAAAGTGCAAAGCAAGGTTGTTTTTACTATTACATATGATTGATTTTTCATGAAATTTAGAACACGAATTGCCTCTTGGACAGTACGTGTTCTTCATTTTAATTAAATACCATTATCGATGATAAAAAATCTCGCCATCGTAGGCTTTAATGATCTTAGCATCGGCATCATTGACCAGCACATACGCGCCGCCCATATAGGTCCAGTGGGTACCTGCCGTCGGTGCGGGCAGGTTGCGCAGATTCCACTGTTTTATGGTGTATTCTTCGGTGAGATACAGTGGTGGAACTTTGTCACCGGGTTTGAAATGGGTGAAGTCAGCAATAAAACTTTTTAGCTCATATTGATCAATACCCTTTGCGGCAGCAGTAGCTGTAGGCGCGGCCCAGACAGTGCTGGTTACGAGCAACAGCGCGCCCAGCAACATTTTCTTCTTCATACCCATCCTCTCTACCTGTTCGGGTCATCAAAATCAGTCATGTATGATTCCTGGCTAACAGGACATCTGACAAGCACTATTTTGTTATCACTCCAGTAATTTCGTAAAAAGTGTAAATGAAAGTACAGAAATCAGGCAACTGTGACCAGAGGTTTAGCGGCGAAGCATCAGCGTGCCGTGCCGATTTACATCATCAGACACAGACAGTATCCTGTTGCTGAAACCAGCATATTACGTTTGTGTTTCAACGACTCGGGGTGCCCTTCCTGGTGAAGGCTGAGAAATACCCGTACCACCTGATCTGGATAATGCCAGCGTAGGGGGCCAAAATTTGGCCTACTTATCATGAGATTGCATCTCTTTTTGTCCGTGCTGAATGCACTTGAGGTACAAAAAGGGCTTAATCATGAGGTACAGAACTCTTCCATACACGTTTCAACGAAACGGCAATTACTATCTGCAAATCCGGCTTTCAAATGGCAGGATGTATAAAAAATCCCTTCTCACTGATAGTTATCGTGAAGCATCTGCTTTGATGGTTGGTGTTATTCCGCACATTCCTTTTGTTAAATCATTAGCTACACCGATCCCGATGTTTGATGCTTTTGTGTCAAACCTGATTGTGTCAGAACGTAAGACAGTGAAAGTTCCGCAGTTACTCAGTCAGCCGATTGTTGTACCTACTGAAATCGTTGAGCCAGTGGCACAAGTTGTATCGGAAAGGATGCTAACCCTTTCGGATACATGGGCGATGTACAAAGATGAAAAAGGGCGCAACTGGACGAAATCGATCTCAATGGCAAATGAGCGTTACATGGAAGTGTTGCTAACTGTCTTGGGAGGCGAAACTGATGTAACGATGATCACAAAGCAGGACATTAAGCAGGTGATGGAAGTTGTTGAGAACCTCCCTAAGCGCGTTGTACAGCCTTATCGATCAATGACCATCCAGCAACTGATAGAATGTGATGATGTGCCACCGGATGATCTCGTGGGTGTTGAAGCTATTCATAAGCACCTCAAAATCTACAAATCCTTGTTTAAAACTTTTCTCACTGAAAGCAAAGACGTTTTGCAGAAGTCCCCAACTGATGGAGTAGTGGCAGCACCTTCAAAAGCGAGGTTCGGTGCTTACAGCACAGCAGAGATGAAAAAGTTTGTGGGGTGGGCGCTAAAACAGCCTGACAACTGGCAAAAGTGGATCACATTGCTGCTGGCATACACCGGAGCCAGAAGAGGCGAGATTGCCAAACTGGAGAAGTCACAGATAAAATTCGATGAAGACAGCCAACGGCATTACTTCCTTATTGCAGAAGGAGGGCAGGGGAAAACTGAAAATGCTACCAGACAAGTAGTGATCCACTCGAAATTGATCGAATGGGGATTTATGGACTACGTTGATCGCCAATGGAAGGAGCGGATTTTCTCAGAAGTTGCAGGAACGAACATGACGAAGATAGGAAAAATGTTTTCAGATCTCCGTGATCAGCTTGGTATTGCGTATCTCGATGATTACGGGCAAAGACGACTTTTGCACAGTATTCGTCATTCTGTTTGTTCTACTGCGATGGCTGGATGGGTAAAGAACATTCTGCATCTACAACAAACGGTTGGTCACGAGAAAAGTGGCGGGATTACTAAACGCTATTTACATACATTCCCACTGCAAAGCATTTGCTATGTGATCGATGGTTTAAACTGGGAATGATAAATTTTGGTTATGTTCTTGTATTTGTTAGTTTTTTCATGGATGATGATTTATCTGTAGACTTCTAATTTATGAGGTTTGAGGTGTTACTAAATAAATTAACTGTTGAAAAATTCCATTCGATAATGGAAAGTATTCTTGAGCGATTAGAGAAAGATGACTATCTCTCATGGGATTTTATCAATCGGTTATCTAAAAATGGATGGGTTCCCCCATTAGCTTTTGATTGTTATGATTACTTTCAATGCCCGTCATCAGAATTATCAGATAAAGAAATTGAATTAGGGTTCATGAGTTTTTTTGAAATTAATTTTGAAAGCGTATTTTTCAAAATAATAGATCTTGAAGAGGAACAGAATCCTTTTATCCACAAGATGTTATTAGAGGTAATTCAAGCATACAGGCAAGGATTTTATCAAATTTGTATTCCTTCATTGTTTGCAATACTTGAAAGGTATTTGGCTGATCTTTCAAATGATGGTGACTTAAGTAATGTGAAGTATAGTATGGGTTTGGCACGAAAAGTTTGGATTGAAAACGATGAGAACGGTCAATTCATTGAAAATGATAGTGAAATTCCTTATCAGTTTGTGCAGAGTATCTATTTAATTAAACAATTCTTAGATAAGTATTTTATCAAGATTGATTTTGAAAGTTTTGATTCGTTGAATAGGCACGCATTTGCCCATGGAAGACAACAATACTATGCAACTCGTGTTGATGTTGTAAAGTTAATTTTTGTTATTACAAGCATTATTAGTATGTATTATGAAATTGAATTCATTACTTCTGAGGAATAGTAATAAATGGCTAATTCAGTTGTAACAAATAAAAATGGGAAAGGGATTTTTAAACGAGATGAATGGATTAAAGAGTCAAAAAGTCTTTATCTATCTGCAAAGATACTACGTAGTCAAGGAGATGAGAGTAAAAGGAAATTCTCTGATGCTAATAAAAATGATAAGTCTATTTATGAATTGATAGACATAGCGACTGCAACAGATAAAAGCAGTCGTCTTTTATTAGGTTATGCTTTTGAATTGCTATTAAAATCAGCAGTTCTACTTATGAATTATGGCGCTACTGAAAATACAATCTCTCAAAAATTTAAGTTTTACAGCCATGATTTGCTATCTATGATTAAAGATTTAGAACTATCTTTATCAGATTATGATTTAAATTTATTGGATCTTTTGTCTCAAGACATAGTACAGCAAGCTAGGTATCCAATAGGAATTATAAAAGATGAACTTTATTTAAAAACGATTAATGAAAGAAATGCTAACCTAGCAAATAATAAGTTGTTTAATGAAATGGTTTCCTTATACGATAAAATAAAGTCAATGGTGGTGAAATTAGATAATGATGTGGAGAATTGTGCTCATTTCAATTCATTAACTTTTAAAGATCTATCATTTTTTATGAGAGGCGGTGGAGGATTAAATGCTCGTTGCATCGTAATTTATTCCTCTGATTATCCTCAAGAGAAAAAAACAAAGTCTTATTTAAAAAGCATTCTTGACCGAAATCCAAATGGGATAATGCGTTGGTATACAGTTTATTGGGATGAATACAACTTTTTTGAAGATACAGGTAAAAAACTAATTCCATTGAAAGATTAATTTGGTTTGTTAAGTAATAGTAATTTCTATGGCGAAATCGACTAAAGAGCAATTAGTCTTCATTGTCAAAAGGTGCGTGTGTGTTTGCAGTGTTCGGACGGTCTGATCGTCACTGTCTCTGTATAATTGGCATTGCTGTAAACGCAAAACTTCGCGTTGTCTGTCTCCCGTTCGTCTGTCAAAGTTAATGTGATCCCTGCGAGGGCCAGGGCTGGCAATAGTGTCAGCGTTAGCACAGGGTGTTTCATTTATACCCCTTATAAGTCCATCTCATTGATCACACGGCTAACGGCTTGCTTGTCTAAGTCCAGATAGCGCCTGGTGTCGGTGATGTTGCTGTGATTGAGCACGGTCATAGCTAACGCGATGTTGTTTGCAGAGCGCTTGTAAATTGCATTACCTCCCGCCTTTCGAAAACTGTGTGCCGATACTGTGCCATGAATCCCGATAGCTTTAGCGGCTTCTGCAATCTGTTTGCTCACTTCCTCGCGTCGTACAGGCGTTTGCTTGTTCATCGAGCGGTTACGCTGGCTTCTGAACACATGCACATCATGGGGATACTCAGCACGGCGACGTGCGATCATCTGCATCACTGGAGCAGGAAGGGTGAGGGCTTTACGCTTACCTGTCTTCTGTTCTTCTATGTCTATCTCACCGTTGATCACTTCGTCGAAGCGTAACGCGACGGCATCCCCCACACGCAGTACGGCGGCTTGCATCATTAATGTAACGTCAGCTATCAGGCTCTTGTTATGAGCGTTTAGCCACTCTCTGATCGCTTTAGCTTGCTGTTCGTCTAACACTACTGCTCTGTTCAATTTACTCTCCTTCAAGGTCACAGATCTAAACCGATGAAATAAACATTATGATCAATTTCAGTGAGTTACAAGATAAATGATCAAAAATTGATCTGTGTTATGTGTGGTGGATGGCGCGATTATGTCCAGTGTTTAACGCAAAGATTAGGCACACCCAGATCGAAAATTGCACAATTCCAAAATATCATCAACAAAATCAATTGGTTGGCGTTTATGAACATGTGTTTAGACGTTGCCAAACCATTAGATCGGCACAAAAAAGGTTGGTAACACTGGAACATCACACTACAGATGGTTGTGTGTGGTTGTTGTCTATTTCATTGATTTTATGTTGGAAAATGTGAGGGTATTAGGCGAGGGTGGCGCTAACCTGCCAGTATGCACGGAGTATGCAGAGTTTATTCACTTGAAACTGATTGTGTAATGAAATGATTAGAATGCTAATGAAATGGTGGATTTTGGCATGAAAAAATCAGCGGCGTTTCATTTCGTGAAAACTCGTTCGACAAATTGCACCTATCATGAAAGTGCTCATAGTGGACAATGATCGCTGTGAGCCGCACGGGGTAAGGCTTTAACAAGGTTAAGTGATTTTAAAATTAAAGTTGAAATTTAACTTAGGCTAAATTTTTCTTGTATCAATGGCGTTTCTTTACCTGCCAATTACCAGCGGATTACGGGCCAGTTTGATGGGAATTACACCAGGGTTATTGCATGGATAAATCGGAGTGAGCAGGGCGACGATTTACCGTCGGGTAAAGTGAGAAACAAGCACCCCTACAGAATTCTGTTACCCTTTGGACTTTCTATGCACCAGTACCCCTACAAAATACTGTGACCCTACCCCCACAGAAAACTGTTAGACACCCCCACAGAATTTTGGGGGAGGGGGTAACAGAATTCTGTTAGCTATTAGATCACTTATTAAATTACTTTATTAGATCAGAACTTATGATCTTTTTACGCTGTTCCTGGTCGGTACTCTACGGGAAATCTCACCTACGCCACCCTTGACGGGCTGACGGTTCGACCCCGTACCGCTCAGGAACAAGCACAAGCGTAACTCTGTATCTTCTTGACTCGTGCAAACTTCGTTTCTGACGAACGTCAGGCACGAATGATTTTATGCCGTAGGCAAAGTACCGTTGCGCTGTGCGCGTAATAATCGTGTGCTTCGCCAGTGGCTAAAGTTCACTTACCCCCGTACCTCGTGCAAGTTCACTAAGCCTCAATCCAATACCAACTAACTACAATCCTGATAACTACCGTTATCCCTCTGTAGTTGTGCTATTGGTTTCGGGAGTAAGTGCCAGAGGTGCGCCCGTATGCCGTTATGCTTCACAGCAGCCTCATAGAGCGTTTTAAGCAGGGCAGGGAATACCTATGTAGCGCATGTGTATGCAAACCTCGCATAGCTCGATACAGCGCGTTTTATGGTAATTGGTAGAACTTGATCTCTTTTGGTGAGTATGCTATGATCTTAAATGGGTAAAAATAATTATTGACTTTTATCTTGTTTCGTGTTAGATTAGTATCAGGAGCTAAGAAAAAGATTCTTACCTTCTATCTCTGAGGTGTTCAGCCTCCCAAAAATTCCAAATCGCAATGCACTTTGAGCCGTCAGGCTGCAAGGTGTTTTTATTTTATCTCAACTAAGGAGAACCGTTATTAAATACTTCGACATTGACACTACGGTGTCACAGCTTGTTAACGGTGAAGTCACCCGCTTCCAAATTAAAGCTATACGCAACACTAATCGTAAGCACGGCTATAAAGAGCGTGAAGAGTTCTTTAATGAAGTGCTACGACGCTTCGATCTAATTAGAGCAGCAGAGAAAGAAACTGACAAATAAGCCAGAAGGAGAAAACCACATGAGCGACATTATAAATGCGAAGAAACAACCGCGCACTTGCTTACACATTCCTGATGAAACGTTCCAGGCCTTATTTAAAGAGGCGAGAAATCAAAGAGTGACAGTTACAGAATACATCCTCAATGTTCTGAATAAAGAGGCAACCAATCTTAACAAGGGCAAGTGATCCAATTATCACCATAGTAGCGCCGTGAGCGCGATTACAATTAAGGATAAAATTTCAAATGACAACAAATGATGATCAATTTGTCAGGGTTCCTATGTGGATTCTGAAAATAAGCCACGTCAACGGGCATAAATTTACTGATGGTTCTAAAAATCTCTATTGCTATCTAAGGGGATTTGACCGCGCATTTCCTTCTTATGCAAAAATAGGTGATGTGTTTGGAATAACGCCAAGAGCTGCAGAGGAACGAGTTAAGAAACTGCTTGAAATGGGATTGATTATTAAAGATCCGCGCCCTGGGACTTCTAATCTTTATCAAGTATTAGAGATTCCACGAGAAGAATCTCCAGAACTACAGCCTACTCCCCTTGAAGTGCATGAAAGTGCTCCAGCACCTACGCCAGCCTCTGAACCAGTGAAGACCGCAGAGGAAAAGCCGGATGATGATGTGATTATTGATTCAGTGTGCGAACTGCTGTCAAAGCCTGACAGTTTACGACAGCAAAACAGGGGAGATACATTTATAAATTATGCTCGTCGTGTAATGCAAAGTAACCATAAGAAACTACCTTCCAGATTCGAAGATAAGTTAGAGATGAGATTTGAAAATCGTTATCCACACTTCTATGGACGATTCGGGATACCATTTTAACCAAGGGGAACAATGAACAAACTATACCTATTGAACGAAGCCACACATCATCAAATCGAATGTAACACTGTTTGCCAACGTCTTTATAATCACTTGGCATCTCTGCACCGTGAGAATGGAAAATTCCGTTCCAGCATTAGACAATTATCAAGCGCTCTGGGCTACAGTGAATCCGGTGTTAGGTATTGGCTATCTCTGATGCAACAAGCCAATGTTATTACGCTCACTCGTAAGAGCAACGATTATGATTTTGATGTGTCTCACAATGTCTCTTTCATCACCTCTAACAATTAACACGAGGTGCAATGAGTAAAAAAGAACGTAATACTATCACCCGCCTTGAGCGAGAGAACGTAAACAGAATCAAATCATCCCGCCTCTACATTAAATCTCTTGAGGAAATCCCAGGGGAATTAATAGAACACATTGAAGAAGTACATTCAACACCGCCCTCTGTGGAAGAGTGGGCCGCGTTAAATGATCTTCTCGAAAGTTCGAGCGGATTGTATTACAAACCACGTAAACGCAAAGTTTATAGTTGGGATGATTCAAATTTGAAGAAATGGCAATGCCTGGGCTTCTCATCCCTTGAGCATTACATCACTTATAACCAGATAAATAACACCGTAGCCGGAGTGAGAGAACTTGACGGCTTATTTTTAACGGAGAATGACAACTATGATTGAAGAAATCACACAACACCCACATTTTAAAGAACGTGTTGAATACGTAGAATACCTATTCGAACAAGCCCTCTCTCTCGAAAAAGAAAATAAAATAGAAGAGATCGAACTTATCGTTGATGTACTGGCTACAGAAGCCGCGCCATTCCTGGCAGGGATTCAGGCTATCAAAGGTATTAAGGAGCGTATGCAAGATGCAGAATAATCACCCTGAATGGCTAACAGACGTCCTGCACCAATTCCACTATGAACATCACGCCCCACTCCTGGAAGCCGTAAACACTATGCAGCAAGACAAAACCCCACAAAGCCTGATGCAGGTGGTGGCGCTTATGATGACGGCTTGTAGCGAGTTAGGGAGCATCTCTACAGCTTGTATGCAGGTTGAAGGGCTACAGGATGATCCGGCATTGCTGGAAGAGCTTAACGAACTTGTAGCAAGCATTCAGGATGTTAAAGAGCAAGTGGGTGAAACTATTGAAGAATTCAAATCCTCTGGCATTGCAGAGGAATGCGCTATAACATAAATGTTGAGTAATTGATTGACAAATTGTGCTTTTTATGTCATAATGGAGTTATAGGGTAAGTATTCGAATCACTTCTCCCATAGATGGCTATTTCTCCACTTGTAGGGATAGCCCTCTTCTCTAAAATCATTCCTCTTGATTTTTGGTTGTGTTCTTTATTGCTACGTTTCGTTTGTTTCTAGCAAGGATTCTCCACTGCTTTATTTATTGCCTCTTCTCAATAAATAGGGGGTATCCGGTGGAGAACACCTTCCCTTTGAAAGCAACAATTCACAACAAGTGATTTTATAGAAGAGCAATTCCGCTCTTTACAGCTATTACTTTGTTTATAACAACGTGTAGTTGTCAGACGACATTATTTAAATGAATGGGAAACTGTTTCATGATCTACATGATCAGGTGTTTGAATAATGGTTTGCCTGTAGCTTACAGTAATGTAAGCACCCCTCTTATTAATTATTGAGCTTCCCGAAAGGTTGAGTATTTAATGAGATTCCACTGACTATTATTGCCAACGTGTAAACACGTTTAATAGTCTGGGCTGGATTTCCTCCTAAGATTGCCAGCCTCCCCAAAGAAGCGCCACCTGGCGCTTTCTTTTTTATCTCCTATAAACAAAAAAGTTACGATAAGGAAACTTCTTCATGTTTCTGATGAACTATGACCGCGTGATCACTCACAAATCCTCTTCACTTGTCCTCACTGAAAAGATGATGAAACAGGCGGCGCATGTATTAGGCGTAAGTGTCGAAGAGATTCGACAGGCTACAGAGAAATTCTGGCCTACAGCCACGATCACAAAATCAAATACCCCTCACCCATCATCAGGGCTTGAGGAACGATTAAAACTATTAGCAAAAGGAAAATAACCAATGCAATTTGGAACATTTCAAACTCTGAACGGGAATAACAGTCACGCCCGTTATAAAATCATCGCTCACGCAAGTGATGCAATTATGCAGGATAAGCTGATCCGTGTGGAACCCGGTATTCCTGCCGATCTTATCATAGGTGATCTCGTTAGCACATCAGGCGCGAAAGCTGCCACCCCTGGTGACATTGCGTATGTTGTCGTAGAACCTGCAAGCGCTGGTGATAAGGCGTTTATTGTAGCTTCTCCAGAGCATACTATTTTAGCCCTGGTTGGCGTTGAATTTGGAAGCCTGAATAAATCTCTGGCTCAAGCGCAATTAGCGACTCTTGGCTTCACTTTCACAGACTACGACACCGTAGCTCTACGCACCACCTAATTAAGGATAATAATAAGAATGGCTTATTCAGATTTATTTTCTGGCAACATGTATGACTTTGCCAGCCCGTTTACATTCTCTACTCAACTAAACCAGATTGTAACTAATCTTGGGTTATTCAAAATTGAGAATCACGACGTTAACTCAATCGCTCTTGAGAAAGTCACAGATGTGAAAAATCTCGTTGCACCAGAGAAAATGCCCTACGCTCAAAGCGATTGGAACAGTGCAGAACGCCCAGAATTTACCAATGCCCTCTATCAGCTTAAATACACTAACTCTTTAAACTCTGTCACCTCTCGTGACCTTGAGCAGTATAAAGTGCGTGGAACCGTAGACACTGCTGATCAAATTACCCTCGCTATTAACGATTTCAGCGATGCGCAGTATGCACAGGTGAGTAACACGGTAGAGGTTGACCTTGTAGAAGCACTATTAGGGCTTCGTGTGCAGTCACAATACGCCGGACAGGGCAATTTAGATTTCCTTGCAGGTGATAGCAAAACCACCTACACGATGGACATTAGCGCAGACGCTAACGTATTCCAGCAACTAAGCGAGATCGGACGAATCCAGAATGTGAAACTGGGATCAGCACTTGCACAGGCTAAACAGGGCGTAGTGATCCTGGCTTCTTGTAAAGCTGCCGTAGCGCTTCGCTATCACCCATCCGTGAAAGATTTCATGGTGTATACGCTCCCTCTGGAGCAGGGCGATAACTTCTACACCCGCACTAAAGGTGCAAACCCTGCTTTTGAAACCTGGACGCTAAACGGCGTAACCGTGATTGACGTGACAGGCTATAGCCTCATCACTGACAAAATCGGGGTTGATGGCTTTGTGAGTATTCCTGTAATGACTCCTGAATCTAACGCTTATGTTCTTCACTCTGGTGTTGGTGTTCGCCATGCGACACAAGGCAAAGGCGCGGATCTGTATCACCAGTATGTAATTGTTGATCAGCGTTGGGGCTTCCCAGAAGTGGCTACAGAGTGTAGCTATCTGCCGATTGTTAATGTGCCTCAAGCGATCATTTTCGGTACTGTCTCAGAATAATGAGCGTAGACGGTAGTTCTTCCCGTCTGGAAATAACAGAAGAGCTTTTCAATCAGGGGCGTAGGGAACTGGAACACGCAAAGCAAATGCGCCAGCCCTTGCCCCTTTTTATTTTCTATTCCAGAATGAGGAAAGATAGATGCAATTAATTTTGAAATCTGCAAGAGGGCTGCATGTTCAATTATCGGCCTCTGATGCCGAAGGCTTATTAAATGTTGCTGCTATTTGCAGACTATTAGATGTTGACTATAACGGCGTGAGACAACGTATTTTTCGTGGTGAAACTGTAGAGCAAGCGATTCATCATTTTTTAGATCAGAAAGGCGGTGCTGATGCTTGAGATTAACACAAGTAAGATTGTTAACACCGTTACTTTCACCGTAGATAAAAGCAGTATTGCGGAGGCTAAAAAAGCCGCCGATGACCTTCAACGCCATTTTAAAAAGCTGGAGAATCCGAAGATTCGTTTCCAGGCTCAAAAGCAACGAAGAGCTAAAGCGCGGGAACAAATAGCGGATTCAAAATCCACCCCTCCTAAAACGCCCAGTGATTTAAAACAGCAACGCCAGGCAGAAAAGGCAGGGAAAGCGCAAGCCAGGGAAGCGGCGAAGATTGCCAAACGTAATGAAACAGCCGATCTGAAATTCCGCAGTGCTAATCTACAGATGAAAGGCATAGCCGGGAAATACGGCATTGATCCTGCGAAGCAATACCAGTTTTCCCGCTTCGCTAAGGAACAGACAGAGCTTTTCCGTAACGGTCAGATTAGTAGCCAGAAGATGAACTATGAGCTACGCGAACGCATAGCTCTTATGCGTCGTGAAGCAGCGTTACAAGCTAAGGTGACAGCTTCCACTCAGGCTCAGGCGGCGGCAATACGCCATGCTAAGAAAACAGACTATGCAGGGGCTGCAAAGGGCATTAAAGAAAGAGGTATAAACGGCATCATCGGCGGTGGAGTGGGCTTAATCGGGGCCACTGCTGCATTTGCTGGCGGGGCAGGTGTCCTGTCTCGTATTCGTGACAAAGGTAATGAAAACCTTGAGTTAGTTAGAAAGTCAGCTCTGGTTAAAACTAATCCAAATGCTGTTAAAGCCCTTGTAGCTTACGGACAGCAACATGGTATAGATAGCGCATCAGTAGACAAGGTGACAGACAACTTCAAAGATGTGCGCGAACGCTTGGGAGAATCGGTTACAAACTCCGCATTTGATCAGAAATCTGGTAAATGGAAAGGTGGTAACGGAGCTATAGACAACGTTATGAACCTGTTCGGCTGGAACAAGAAGCAGATCACTCAGTACCAGGATAACCCGTTAGATTTCATTCAAGCCACTGTTAACGAAGGTCAGCGCCGTGGAATGTCTCAAGCGTCCATCGGGCACCTGATCGAGGATTACGGGGATGACCTTGCACACTACACCGATCTATTCCTGAATAATGGTGCGCAGTTTAGCAAGACGTTGAAAACCCTTGTAGAGAGTGGTCAAACCCTTAACGATGAACAGATCAAACAAACCTATGCTTACGGCGATCTAACCGTTGCAATGGGTAATCTGATGAATGGCGTTGATAACAGCCTCTTTACTGGATTCATGAAAGGTTTTGCTGATGGCGGTGATGACCTCGTGAAGAACACCAAAGTGATCACCGAATCAGCTGGAATGCTCGGAGAGGGTTTAGGCAATCTTTCTAAAGAAATCACCGGGTTTGTGGGGGAAATCTCCGGCGTAATCTCCGATCTTAATGCAGGGCTTCGCTCTCGTTTCCCTCAGTGGTTCACTGATAGCGATAAGCCAGCGGCCCAGGCTCTCTATGATGGTGCTGTGGGTGGTTCTGCGAATGCTACTGCGGATTGGATTCAGGATAAGACAGGCTTTGATACTCGCTCAGTGGGGCCTGCTATCATGGATTGGTTGGGCGTTGGTAGTGGTAATGCTGGAACAGCGGCAAATCAATACAGCCTAAATGGTGATTCTCTTCGCGGTTCTGCAATGTCACTTAGCAGCGGCAATGCGCCAGTGTACACGGTGAACCCTACATTCAATCTAAATCTTGAGGCATCCGTACCGCTCACCATTGCAAGCGATAGCTCAAGATTAAGCGATTACATTGATTTCCAGGCGAGAGCTTCACAAGCCAGCTTTATGCAATCGCTCACGCTGTCAGCTTTAAGCGGTCAATCCTCTACAGGTGGATGAGTATGATACTGAATCAAGGTTATGATAAAACACTTAAGCCAAATTTCAATTAAAGGAATCGATCTTGAACTTTGATGATTTATCCTCTGATGAACTTGATCAGCATGTTATGGATCGCCTCGTATTTGAAGAAGAGGAATTATCTCCCATCTTAAAGGGGCATCTATTTATTGAGAAAGTTCTTGAAACATTAATTTCAAGAAACCTTGTTGAGCCTAAGGCATTTTTCAGGTCTACCCGTTCTTATGATTTAAAAGTAGATTTGGCCTTTGCTATGGGCTTGCTCAATAATAAATACTATTCTGCATTCAAAGCGATTAACAAAGTTAGAAATAACTATGCGCATAAGCATGATTACAAGGTTACTCTTGAAGAATTGAATGCTTTCAAATTTGATTGGGAAGAAATCCAGAATAAAGCATTTGCTGTGGCATGTGGAAAAAGTATTGGCGAGGGGGCAAGTATTGCCACAATGTTTTTATGTTGGAAAGCAATACATCTCCTCGACAAACAAGAAGGTTAAAAAAGGGGCTTGCGCCCCTTTTTATCATTTACGCCCTTTGTTGGACTGAGCCAGAACAGAGGCGGCAAGTTCTTTGGTCAATTCACTTGAGCGAGGGTTGTTGAGGGCAGCAGATGCTTTGTGTTCCATTGCACCGCTTGTTTGGTTCGAAGAACCCTTTTGAGACAGTGCTGAACCAGCAAGGCTCTTTTGGATTCCAGATGCGTTAGGGTTGTTCAAGGTTTGTGCTGCTACTGATGCGACTTTGCTTGATGTTTGCTTTGAATTATTAGCCATTCTCAACACCTATTCAGGAAGTGAATTTTTGCACATGTTGTATCTGATTTATGAATAAACACAACATGTAGTGTTAATGGTAATTCTCACCGCTTCGCTTTGCAACAATGAAAACGCAGTTTACTGGTTAAATTCACAGTTGGTAAATTGTGCGGTATTTTATGCTGCTCAAGTGACTTCTTTTACGTGATTCATAGGTGATAACACTGGTTTTGTTGGTCGGTATTTGATCAATGGTTGTGAATTTAGTGGGGTACAAACTGAGGTACAAGGTGGGGTACAGCGCGAAGAAGCGATAACCGGAAGGGTGGGCTTGCGCCAGCAAGCAACTTCCCCTAAGCTGGCAAAAAGTATAGAGATTCAATCTACATGACTCGGGGTGCCCTTCTTGTGAAGGCTGAGAAATACCCGTACCACCTGATCTGGATAATGCCAGCGTAGGGAAGTCTGACACTGCTCGTGTCCCTTCTTCGCGCGGGCAGGAGCTGAACCATGCAGCCTGACCTGCACAGCCGCGCGCTCGCGGCCCACGCCTTACACCAATTTAGAACGCTTTCCCCCCTTGTACACTGTATGACCAATGAGGTCGTGCAAAACTTTACCGCCAATACGCTGTTGGCGTTAGGCGCATCACCTGCGATGGTGATTGAGCCCGAGGAAGCCAGCCAGTTTGCGGCTATCGCCAGCGCGTTGCTGGTTAACGTCGGCACGCTAACCCGAGAGCGGGCCACGGCGATGCGCGCTGCCGTTGAGCAGGCACACCTTGCCAGAACTCCCTGGGCGCTCGATCCCGTTGCCGTGGGCGCACTCGATTTTCGCCGCCGATTTTGTCTGGATTTACTGTCGCTACAGCCAGCCGTAATTCGCGGTAATGCCTCAGAAATACTGGCGCTAGCGGGAATGAACAGTGGGGGCCGTGGCGTGGACACGACCGATACGCCAGCCGCTGCGCTTGGTGCTGCTCAGGCGCTGGCTCGTCGGGTTGGAACCATTGTCGTGGTGACCGGCGAAGTGGACTATGTTACCGATGGTCAGCGTACCGTCTGCGTGAATGGCGGCGATATATTGATGACGCGCGTAGTCGGCACAGGATGCGCGCTATCTGCGGTCGTTGCGGCCAGCTGTGCCTTGCCCGGCGACCGGCTTGATAACGTCGCTTCCGCCTGTAGCTGGATGAAACAGGCCGGACAAATCGCCACGCAACAATCGACCGGACCGGGCAGTTTTGTCCCGGCATTTCTCGACGCCCTCTATAACCTGAACGCGCAGGAGCAAGCATGAAACGGATTAACGCATTAACGATTGCCGGAACCGATCCCAGCGGTGGCGCGGGTATTCAGGCCGATTTAAAAACTTTCTCCGCGCTTGGCGCTTACGGCTGTTCGGTGATCACGGCGTTGGTGGCGCAAAATACGCGCGGGGTGCAGTCGGTGTATCGCATTGAACCTGACTTTGTTGCCGCACAACTGGACTCGGTGTTCAGCGATGTACGTATCGATACCACCAAAATCGGCATGCTGGCGGAAGCGGATATTGTTGAAGCGGTCGCCGAACGTTTGCACCGCCATCGGGTGCAAAATGTGGTGCTGGATACGGTGATGCTGGCGAAAAGTGGCGATCCGTTACTGTCGCCTGCGGCGGTAGAAACGCTGCGTACCCGTTTGTTGCCGCAGGTTTCAATTATCACCCCAAATTTGCCGGAGGCAGCGGCATTGCTCGGCGCATCGCATGCGCAAACTGAGCAGGAGATGTTAGAACAGGGAAGGGCGCTGCGAGCGCTGGGCTGTGAGGCGGTGCTGATGAAAGGCGGTCATCTGGAGGATGCGCAAAGCCCGGACTGGCTGTTTACCCGTGATGGCGAACAGCGTTTTACTGCGCCAAGGGTGATGACCAAAAATACCCACGGTACCGGTTGTACTCTTTCCGCAGCGCTGGCGGCGCTGCGTCCACGGCATAACAACTGGGCCGATACGGTACAGGAGGCCAAACTGTGGCTTTCGGCGGCGCTGGCACAAGCCGACACGCTGGAAGTGGGCGAGGGAATTGGTCCGGTGCATCATTTCCACGCGTGGTGGTAATGAGTATACTGACTGCAGAAACGGCTGCAGGAAAAAGATAAATGGAACAAGCGCATACCCAGCTTATCGCGCAACTGAATGAACGCATTGCAGCGGCAGATAACACGCCGCTGTATATGAAATTTGCGCAAACGGTGAAAAACGCTGTGCGCAGCGGGATCCTTGAGCATGGCAATATCCTGCCCGGCGAGCGCGATCTCAGTCAGTTGACCGGCGTGTCGCGAATTACGGTACGCAAGGCGATGCAGGCTCTGGAGCAAGAAGGCGTGGTGACACGCGCCCGCGGTTACGGGACGCAGATCAACAACATCTTCGAGTATTCGCTCAAAGAAGCGCGGGGTTTTTCGCAGCAGGTTGTTTTACGCGGCAAAAAACCGGATACGCTGTGGGTCAACAAGCGCATTGTGCCTTGTCCGGAAGAGGTGGCGCAGCAGTTGGCTGTTGCCGTCGGGAGTGAGGTCTTCCTGCTCAAACGTATTCGCTATGTCGATGAAGACGCCGTTTCCATTGAAGAGTCATGGGTACCGGCCCAACTAATCCATGATGTGGATGCCATCGGCGTTTCGCTGTATGAGTATTTCCGCAGCCAGCATATCTTCCCGCAGTGTACGCGCTCACGCGTCAGCGCCCGGATGCCAGACGCGGAGTTCCAGGCACACATTCAAATGGACAGCAAAGTGCCGGTGCTGGTGATCAAGCAGGTAGCGCTTGACCAGCAGCAACGGCCCATTGAATACAGCATCAGCTATTGCCGAAGCGATCTATACGTCTTTGTGTGCGAGGAGTAACGCCTCTCGCGAGGGGGCACAATCGCCGCCGCGATGCCCGACTACCCAGGAAGCCACCGCATTGCCCAGCAGTACCGCATCAGCCAGCGGCCAGCCTGACGCCAGTCCGGCCAGCATGCCACCGGCGTGGCTGTCGCCCGCGCCAATGGCATCAACGACGGTGGTCTTAAATGCTGGCACGCAACCGGATGTTTGCGCGCTGAAATACCACGCGCCGTCTTTATCGTGGCGTATCACCACCGGCGCGGCGAAACGGCGCACCCACTCAACGCCAAAACCTTCTACATCCTGGCTTAATGCAAACCGCTCGGCGGCAATTTCGGCCTCCTGTCGATTGAGTGATACCAGTGGGCGGCAGGCCATGATTCGCGCCATTAAGTCGTCTGAAATATCGCCGATTCGCGGACCAAAATCGATAAATGGCGTCACGTCTTCCAGACCTTCCAGCCACTGTACCAGCAGCTCGCCACATGGAGAGGCTAACTGATAGCCTGACAGATAGACCAGGCTGTTACGCGGGATGTTCAGACGCGCCAGCCAGTCGGCGTTCCACTGGTTTTCGACGCCGCTAAAAGACATAAAGGTACGTTCGCCATCCGGTTCCACCAGCGCCAGACACCAGCCGTTATCGCCTTCCGCGTTGTCGATCAGGCTGTGCAATCCCTCTTTTGCCATCCGGTTGCGGATAATATCGGCCCATACCCCCTGACCCAGCGGTAGCGCATTGCTGGCGTTGATCTCTAAACGCCTGAGCGCCACGGCAATATTGAGCGCGCAGCCGCCAATGTTAACGCCTTGCTGTTTAAGCTCGATATCACATCCGCGCCAGGGGAGGGCATACGCATCGGCAATCACATCAATGACCGCCGCCCCCACCACCGTGACCGGCCTGTGTGAACCTAACTGCGGGAGAAGGTGTTGCAGACGCGTGGTGCTGTTCATAACGCCTCCCGTTGCCCGCGCAGTCGTAGTAATCCATTGGCATAGCGGGTAAAATCTAACTGATTTACCGCATCCAGTTCCTGTTTCAATGCCGGGTCAATCGCGCTTACGCCGTGCAACGCACCGCAAATAGCGGTCGCCATTGCCCCGATGGTGTCGGTATCGCCGCCAAGATTCGCGCACAGAATGGCGCAGCGGTTAGGATCGGTCTGCGCCAGTTCGACCATCGCGATGGCGCAGGACACGGACTCAATGGTGCTGGTCCCGGCCCCAACGACCTGGTACAACTGCTCGCTGGCGGACTCAATGCCATCGGTATGACGGACGATTTTCAGCGCCAGTTCAAGACGGGCAGAGAGCGAGGCGCTAAAGGTGGTGATCCGTTTTTGCTGCGCATGTCGGGCAATGGCAGGTAGCGCGTCAACAATCTCCGACCATTTTCCTCCGTCGATAGCACGCGACACCGCCCATGCGATGACGACTGCGCCGGCGATAGCCAGATCCGATTTATGCGTCGGGCTGGAGGCCAGTGCCA
The DNA here is from genome assembly GCF_005281355.1 of Citrobacter sp. wls615. NCBI lineage: Bacteria > Pseudomonadati > Pseudomonadota > Gammaproteobacteria > Enterobacterales > Enterobacteriaceae > Citrobacter > Citrobacter sp. wls615. The sequence continues at coordinate 45,058 of NZ_SZXM01000060.1, forward strand.
CGTCATCAATAAAGGTATCGAGATCGCGCGCGGGCAGCAGACATCCCAGCGGCGAAACGCGCATTGCCGCCCCGTTAGTGACGCCATTATTTTCCAGTTCGGCAACTGGTTTACCGTTGCGAATGGCATTTAGCGCAATTTTTGACGTTGGACCAAGCACGTTTTTATTAAAAGCATCGAAACGTTCGGCCCAGGCCAGAATATTGCGGCCAATAACGTCTGGGACTATCTTTCCGTCACATTCAAGCAGGGCATCAGCCAGACACAAGGCCATGGATGTGTCATCGGTAAATTCCGCCTGGTTAAAATAGCAGGCGGCATTATTTTCCGCAGGTCCAGGCAAGAAACGGTCGATCCAACCGAAGTGTGCTTTTACCCGGGTTCTTGGCCACAGTTCCGACGGCATGCCCATCGCATCCCCTAACGCCTGCCCATAAAGAGCACCGAGAATACGTTCTGCTTTCATTTCACTTCCCCTTGTTTCAACGCTACATCGCGATCGTCCACCTTAATGGCGGTAATTTCTTTGTCTGATTCGCGAAAGAAAATCATAAACAGCACGGCGATGACGGCGATCATGATCGCGCCAAATCCCCACATGCCCGCCCAGTTGAAGGTGAGACCATTAACCGGTTCCTTATAGGCAAACATTTTTTCCATCATTACGCCGCCCAGGCGATAACCCAGCAGGCTGCCGAATCCCTGACAGCAGAGCGTGATAAGCCCTTGTGCTGCGGTGCGCATGTGTACCGGCGCTTTTTTATCGACATAGATATAGGCCGTAACGTAGTAGAAGTCATAACTGACGCCGTGTAGCAGAATGCCGAGAAACAGCAGGGCATAAGTGAAATATTCTTCCGCACCGCCGTAAACGAAGAATCCGTAGCGGATAGCCGCAGTAATAAGACCAAGCAATAATACCTTTTTAATGCCAAAGCGTTTGGTGAAGAACGGCAGCGCCAGCATAAAGAAGATTTCAGAGAACTGGCCCAGCGTCATCCAACCGGTGGCATTTTTCATCCCAACTTCTGTCAGATAACCGTTGGCGAAGATGTAATAAAACGCCAGCGGCATGGCAAACAGGAATGAGCAACAGAAAAAGACGAGGAAGTTCTTATCCCGCAGCAGGATCAGCGCATCCAGCCCCAGCATGACTTTGAAATCCATCTTGCCGGTACTTTTCGGCGGCGTATCCGGTAAAAAGAACGCAAAAACGCCTAACAGCGCGGAACTTCCGGCCGTGACAAGCAGGGGAATATTGGTGGGGGAAATATCGCTATAGCCGAGCATTTGCGGCAAGAAGCCGCAGGCCAAACCAGACGCAATCCAGCCAATGGTGCCCATCACGCGAATGCGTGGGAAATCACGCTCAACGTCCGGTACGTTGGCAAAAGCGATACTGTTGGTTAACGCAATTGTCGGCATGTAGGTCAGTGAATAGGCCAGTAACAGCGGGAAGAATCCGCTGAAGGTGGTTTGCTGCGCGGCGAAGTACATCAGGATAGCGCCGACAAACATCAACACGGCGAGGACTTTTTGCGCTGAGAAGAAGCGGTCAGTGATAGAGCCAACCAGAATCGGCGACAGGATCGCGGCAATGGCGGTACAGGCGTAAGACCAACCAATTTCACCCGCGGTAAAGCCACTTTTGCTGAGCCACAGCCAAAGTGGGACAAACCAGGCGCCCCAGATAAACCACTCAACAAACATCATGAACGACAGCTTAACTGTAGTTTTCATCTTTAAATCCTTCATGACAGGTAAGGTACGCGTTGATAGTACCACCAGATAATACCTTTAAAATACCTTTGTGGTCTAAATTTGACCGCCTTAACACTATTTCTTCCTGAATCGTTCCAGCGGAAATCGCTGAAAAGTGCGCTAAAGATGGAAAAAAAGCGCAGTCGGTACCAGGCTTATTGCTGCCCGCAAAAAGGCGGGTCAGGATAATTCACATTCCGATTATTAATCGGAACTTACGGGAGCATAGCTATGACTGATATTGCGCAGTTGCTTGGCAAAGATGCCGACAGCCTTTTACAGCATCGTTGTATGACCATTCCTTCTGACCAACTTTACCTGCCAGGACATGATTACGTCGATCGCGTAATGGTTGATAACAACCGTCCGCCAGCCGTACTGCGTAATATGCAGACGCTGTATAACACGGGCCGTCTGGCCGGAACAGGGTACCTGTCGATTCTTCCGGTGGACCAGGGCGTGGAGCATTCCGCCGGGGCATCGTTTGCGGCTAACCCGTTGTACTTTGATCCAAAGAATATCGTGGAACTGGCAATCGAAGCAGGGTGTAACTGCGTGGCATCGACTTATGGCGTGCTGGCTTCTGTTTCCCGCCGTTACGCGCACCGCATTCCGTTCCTTGTGAAGATTAACCACAACGAAACGCTCAGTTATCCCAATACGTTTGACCAGACGCTATACGCCAGCGTCGAGCAGGCGTTCAATATGGGCGCGGTTGCGGTCGGGGCGACAATCTATTTCGGTTCTGAGGAGTCTCGCCGTCAGATTGAAGAGATTTCTGCCGCGTTTGAGCGTGCCCATGAACTGGGTATGGTCACCGTACTGTGGGCTTATCTGCGTAACTCCGCGTTTAAGAAAGACGGCGTGGATTATCACGTCTCCGCCGATCTCACCGGTCAGGCTAACCATCTGGCAGCCACCATTGGGGCGGATATTGTGAAGCAGAAAATGGCGGAAAATAACGGCGGATACAAAGCCGTTAACTTTGGCTACACCGACGATCGCGTCTACAGCAAGCTGACCAGCGATAACCCGATTGACCTGGTACGCTATCAGTTGGCGAACTGCTATATGGGGCGCGCCGGATTAATTAACTCTGGCGGCGCTGCCGGTGGAGAAACCGATCTGAGCGATGCGGTACGTACGGCGGTCATTAATAAACGTGCTGGCGGTATGGGGCTGATCCTTGGACGCAAAGCTTTCAAGAAAACCATGGCCGACGGCGTTAAGCTGATTAACGCCGTGCAGGATGTTTATCTGGACAGCAAAGTCACCATTGCCTGATTCCGGCGGGGTGCCGTTTTGTTAGCGCAACAACGGGCAACCCGGCGGCAGTCTGCAACGTAGCGCCGCGGGCAGGATTTCAATATGAAATTCCTGTCCGCTGAGCGGTTCGCCATCAAGATTAAAGGTAATTTCGTGTGGGGCGCGGATATCAAACCACGATGAAGCGCCATCAATGATATTAGGGTTGTCTTCAGATTGCGTTAACGCTGAAAGCAGCCCAGGCAGCAACTCCTCGCCGGTGAAAATGCGCAGTTGCAGCAGACCGTCGTTAATCAGCGCCGTCGGGCAAAGCTGTTGTCCACCACCGGCCTGGCGGCCATTACCAATCCCAATCACCAGCGCTTTGCCCTGCCAGTGAAAATCTTCTCCACGGATGTCGCAGACGTCGGGCTTGAGCGTATCCATGCGCATTAAACCGTGAATAAAATACGATACGCCGCCCAGCGCGGCTTTGAGTTTTTCTGGCGTTTCGGTGGTGATGCGTGTACCGAAGCCGCCGGTCGCCATATTGATAAAACAGGTTTTATCATTGACCTGTACCATATCAATTTCAGCGGCATTTGCGGCAATAGCCAGCTTTAACGCTTTATCAAGGTCGTCGGGTATACCCACGCTGGTGGCAAAGTCATTCGCCGTTCCCAACGGTAAAATACCCAGGGCGGGAATATTGCCACCCTGCGACTGGATTAGCGCTGTAGAGACTTCGTTGATCGTGCCGTCGCCGCCGCCGGCAATCACCGTTGCAACGCCTAATCGACGCGCTTCATCCACGTAACGTTGAGCGTCGCCTTTTTCCCAGGTGACGCGAACATGGATTTCCACACCCTCATCACGCAGATTTGCAATGGCGTCACGTAGGGGAAGATTATCAGCACTTTTTCCATTGAGGATCAGCAAGCTGGCAGGAAACGCTATCATCCTTATGCCTCATTCTTTATCGTTTTAACTAGTGTATGCCATGAATGCATTTATGGCGTAAGAACTGACTGAAAGCGCAGACGAAGAGATAAAAAAAAGCCGCGGTTGCGGCTTTTCAGATTGAGCGGAAATTACTGCGGGAACCACTGATCGCTGATTTTTTGGTAGGTGCCGTCCGCTTTGATGGCGGCCAGCGCGTTATTCAGTTTTTCCAGCAGGGCTTTGTTATCCGGGCGAACCGCAATGCCAAGACCGGTACCGAAGTATTGTGGGTCGGTCACTTTGTCGGTAGCCACGCCTAATTGCGGGTTAGTTTTCAGCCACTCGTTAACGACGGCGGTATCGCCAAATACGCCATCAATACGGCCATTTTTCAGGTCGATAATCGCATTCTGATAGCTGTCATAGGCCACGGTTTTCACTTCAGGATGTTTGTCCTGCAGGTATTTCTGGTGCGTGGTGCCGTTTTCCATACCGATGCGTTTTCCTTTCAGATCGGCAAAGGTTTTATAGGCGTCTTTCTTGGCAATAACCAGCGCGGAGTTAGCATAGTAAGGCTGAGTGAACGCAACCTGTTTGCTACGCTCAGGCGTGATATCCATTCCGGAAATCACTGCATCATATTTTTTGAATTTCAGCGCGGGGATCAGGCTGTCGAAAGCATGATTGGTAAACGTACATTCCGCCTGCATTTGTTTGCACAGCGCCGTTGCCAGGTCAATGTCAAAACCGACAATTTTGTTGCTCGCGTCCAGCGATTCAAATGGCGGATAAGTCGCTGATACACCAAAGCTAATTTTATCAGCGGCTGAGGCGCCAGCGGCGAAAGTAGCCAGTAATGCGGCCAGTACTAACTTTTTCATGGTGGAACTCCCGTCTGTCAATCTTATGATGATTTACCGTGTCTGCGGCGTGAAGTAACAATGCCACTTAATGAATTTATATGCAATAAAATTGATTAAGTATTTTATTGGTATAAAAAAAGACGGGCGGTTGTTAGACTTGCCCGTCTTTTGTTTTTCGCTTTATGCAGTTATCGGCTTAATTTCGATGTTCAAACGCCAGCGCTTTACGTTCGATTAAGCGCATCATCAGCGTCAGCAAACCGTTGACGATCAGGTAAATCACGCCCGCCGCGCCGAAGACCATGACGTCATAAGTGCGACCATACAGCAACTGACTATAGCCCATGACTTCCATCAGCGTGATGGTGTAAGCCAGTGAGGTACTTTTAAACACCAGTACCACTTCGTTGGAATACGAGGAGAGGGCGCGTTTAAAGGCATATGGCAACAGAATCGCCAGCGTATCCTTTTTGCTCATCCCCAATGCACCGCATGACTGCCACTGGCCTTCCGGGATGGCGCGGATAGCGCCGTAGAACAGTTGCGTGGTGTAAGCCGCACTGTTTAACGACAGCGCAATTAACGCGCACAGCCACGGTTCGGAGAGCAGATGCCACAGTACCGGATACTCCTGCAGCGTCGGGAACTGTCCTGGCCCGTAGTAGATCAGGAAGATTTGCACCAGCAACGGCGTACCGGTAAACAGCGTGATATAGGCGCGGACCAGCCAGACCAGTACCGGCGTTTTTAGCGTCAGGATGACGGTGAAAATCAGTGCCAGCACCAGAGCAACCACGATGGAGGCGACCGTCAGCGTCAGGCTGGTATGCAGCCCTTTTAACAATTCAGGTAAATACTCGAGCATCAGCCTGGTCTCCGCTCAAAACGTGTCGCGCGCAGGTCAATGCGTTTGAGAATGTACTGACTCACCAGCGTAATCACCAGGTAAATAGCCGCCGCCACAATGTACCAGGTAAATGGCTCCTGGGTACGCGTGGCAATGCTTTTGGTTTGCAGCATCAGATCGTTCACGCTGATCAGGCTGACCAGCGCGGTATCTTTCAGCAATACCAGCCACTGGTTACCCAGTCCCGGCAGAGCGTGACGCCACATCTGCGGCATCACCAGGCGAAAGAAGATCGCGGTTTTAGATAAACCCAACGCCTGACCCGATTCCCATTGTCCGAGTGGCACGGCCTTCAGCGCGCCACGCAGTGTTTGCGACGCATAGGCGGCGTACAGCAAAGACAGCGCAATCACACCGCACAGGAACGGACTGACGTCGAAGTTTTCGATCTGCATCTGTACCGGGATGTCTACAAACCCGAGATTAATCGTAAAACCATCGGCCAGCGTCAGCAGCAGTTGCGAGGAGCCGAAATAGATAAACAGAACCACCAGAATTTCTGGTAACCCGCGCAGAATGGTAACCAGCGCTGAACCTGCCCATGCCACCGGACGCCATTTTACGGACTCCCAGACGGCAAAAAACATGGCGAGCGCGAGGCCAATGATTAGCGCACAAACCGCAAGGCCGACGGTCATCCCGGCGGCGCTTGCTAACGGAAAAAATTCATTCATCAAATATTACTTCTGGAACCATTTGTTGTAGATGGTCTCGTAAGTCCCATCTTTCTTCACTTTTTCCAGTGCAGCGTTAAATTTCTGCTGCAGCTCAGTGTTGCCCTGACGCACCGCGATGCCCAGACCCGTACCGAAGTAATCTTTATCCGTCACTTTGTCGCCAACCGCGGCCAGTTTTGGATTGTCTTTCAGCCACTCGGTTATCACTGCGGTATCACCGAATACACCGTCAATGCGACCGTTTTGCAGATCGAGTTTGGCATTCTGATAGCTGTCATATGGTACGGTGGTCACTTCCGGATGCTTATCCATGATGAATTTCTGGTGCGTAGTCCCGTTTTGTACGCCAACTTTTTTGCCTTTCAGCTGATCAATGCTGGTGTATTTACCCTGCTGGCCAACAAACAGCGCAGAGTTGTCGTAGTAAGGGGTGGTAAACAGGACCTGTTTTTCACGCTCAGGCGTGATGTCCATACCTGCCATCACTGCGTCAAAACGACGGAATTTCAGGCTTGGGATCAGGCTGTCGAATGCCTGATTGGTAAACGTACAGGTAGCATCGATCTCTTTACACAGCGCGTTCGCCAGATCAACGTCAAAACCTACGATCTTGTTATTCGCATCGATAGATTCAAACGGAGGATAAGACGCTTCGGTAGCGAAACGAATGGTTTGGGCTGCGGTAGCGGAAAGGCTAAAACCTGCGATTAGCGCGGCAATCAGAACTTTTTTCATTGTATTGTCCCGAATCTTAGTGAGAAAGATAGTTTTTAAACGCTTCGGTTTGCGGGTTGGCAAAGCAGCTCGCATCCCCAAACTCGACGATATGACCGTTTTCCATATACACCACACGACTGGCCGTTTTACGAGCAACTTCCACTTCGTGGGTGACGATCACCTGAGTAATGTTGGTTTCCGCCAGCTCACGAATGATGCTGACGATTTGCGCGGTAATTTCCGGATCAAGCGCGGCGGTCGGTTCGTCAAACAGCAGTACCTGTGGTTCCATCATCAACGCGCGGGCAATTGCCACACGCTGCTGCTGGCCGCCGGAGAGATGCAGCGGATAACGATCGCTGTAGGGCTTCAGACGCAGACGTTCGAGCAGTTTCTCGGCGCGCGCCATTGCCTGCTCTTTTGTCAGACCGAGCACACGGCAGGGCGCTTCAATCAGATTCTGTACAACTGTGAGGTGCGGCCAAAGATTATATTGCTGAAAAACCATACCCACGTTCTGGCGCAGATCGCGAATAGCTTTATCTGACGGCGTTTTCGTGAAGTCGAAACGGTTACCCGCAATAGAGAGCGTGCCCGAGCGCGGCATCTCAAGCAGGTTGAGTACGCGCAGTAGCGAGCTTTTCCCGGCTCCACTAGGGCCAAGTAACACCAGTGTTTCACCCTGAGGGCAATCCAGCGTGATATCGAACAGCGCCTGATGTGCGCCGTAGAAGCAGTTAATGCCGTTTAATTGAATACTCATTGACACTCGTATGCTGGCAGTCTGATAGCTATTGAAGCCGCAGATACTACCTTTGACAGAATAGTTATGCAATATTTATGCGTTAAAAGTTAAATGCAAACCGCATTCTTATCTAAACATAGCACAAAATAGCGGGGCCACCAGCGGGCAAGAATAATTGTCGGCATTCTATGCAGAATGCCAGACAATTTATGGGGTTTATGAAACAGGCGGGTGAATGGGGGCGACTAGCGGTTTTCCACAGACTGGCGCAGCGTCCCGGCTGGCGCGTGTACGCTGCCGCCCAGATAGCGGACGTCGTCTACTACCCAGCACTGGCCTTCGCGGATCATCAGCACTTCGTCACGCCAGCTTTGGTCACCCTGTTTCAGCTCTATGCGCAGCGGAATGTTGCGTGCATCACTATTCGGAATAGTCGATGCGCTGGCGACGCTGGCGCTATCCGGTAACGTAGAGCGGCTGGAGAACGGATCGCTGTTAAACAGATCGCGATGCGCGTTATCACGGCTGGCATCGGTCAGCAGTTTAGCCAGATTGTCGCTGAGGTATGGACGAAGGGCGGTAATGTCATTGTTTCGATGCTGAATACGGTAATCATAGAATTGTTGAGCCACGCTGTCTGGCCCGCCTTCTACGCATGCACCGCTCCGCGTGCCGTTATCTTTATAGGCCGGAGTCACGGTAGTACAGGCGCTGAGAAGTAGTGCACATGGAACCAGCAGAGAGAGTTTCGAGTAGCGCATAATGATTTCCTTATTAGCTTTCTACTATTAGTGTTCTACGTTGATAGAATATATCCTTTCAATGATAGTGGATCGGTTCGATAATGCTTTTGAGATCGTGCTCTTAGCGCAAAAAGGAGATTAACCATGCAGTTTTCAACTACCCCAACGCTTGAAGGGCAGAGCATCGTGGAATACTGCGGTGTGGTTACGGGTGAAGCCATTTTAGGCGCGAATATCTTCCGTGATTTCTTCGCTGGCATTCGCGATATTGTCGGCGGTCGCTCCGGCGCATATGAAAAAGAGTTGCGCAAAGCGCGCGAAATTGCTTTTCAGGAGCTGGGTGAACAGGCGAAAGCGCTGGGTGCTGATGCGGTCGTCGGTATCGACATTGATTACGAAACCGTGGGTAAAGATGGCAGCATGTTGATGGTGAGCGTCAGCGGCACTGCGGTGAAAACTCGCCGATGAAGCATCTGTTGTGGCTGCTGGCATTGACGCTGCTGCTGGTGGGCTGTGCTGGCGAAAAAGGGATTGTCGATAAAGACGGATATCAGTTGGATACCCGCCGTCAGGCGCAGGCCGCTTATCCGCGCATTAAAGTACTGGTTATCCATTACACGGCCGATGATTTTGACGCTTCTCTGGCTACGCTGACCGATAAAAACGTCAGTTCGCACTATCTGATCCCGGCTGTGCCACCGCTCTACCACGGCAAGCCGCGTATCTGGCAACTGGTGCCGGAAAAAGATCTGGCCTGGCATGCCGGGATTAGCTTCTGGTGCGGCGCTACGCGGATTAACGATACCTCGATTGGCATTGAGCTGGAAAACCGCGGCTGGCAAAAATCGGCGGGAACGAAATATTTTGCCCCGTTTGAGCCAGCGCAGATTCAGGCGTTGATCCCACTGGCGAAGGACATTATTGCTCGCTACGATATCAAGCCGCAAAACGTGGTGGCCCATGCGGACGTCGCACCGCAGCGTAAGGACGATCCAGGCCCATTGTTTCCGTGGAAACAACTGGCAGCACAGGGGATTGGCGCATGGCCTGATGCTCACCGCGTGGCGTTTTATCTCAATGGGAGAGCGCCGTCTATGCCGGTAGACACTGCATCGTTACTCGATCTGCTGTCGCGCTATGGCTATGAGGTAAAACCTGATATGACGCCGCGTGAACAGCAGCGGGTGATTATGGCATTCCAGATGCACTTCCGCCCGACGTTGTGGAACGGCGTGGCGGACGCAGAAACTCAGGCGATTGCCGAAGCGTTACTGGAGAAATACGGGCAGGGTTAACGCGGTAGCTTACCGTGGTCGCGCAGCCAGGCTGCGGTACGCTCAATCCCTTCATCCAGCGTGACGATGGGCTGATAACCTAACTCTTCCTGTGCGCGGCTGGTATCCAGAGTAAAGTCAAAATTCAGCTTCGATACGCCGTAGTGCGTAAGCTTTGGTTCTTTCGCCGATTTATTGCCCAGACGCTCCATGCTGCGGGCAATCATGTCCAGCATCGGGTATGGCACCGAGCGGATTCGGCAATCAATATTCAACTCGTCGATCAGCTTCTGCACGATACTGCGCAGCGTTCGATGCTCGCCGTTAGTAATGTTGTATGCGCGGCCTGACGGCAGCTTATCGCAGGCTTCCTGGCTTACCAGCCACATCGCGTGTACCGCGTTCTCATAATAGGTCATATCCACCAGCGCACTTCCACCGTGCGGCAACAGGATGCTGCCGTAGTGGTACATCATGTGGGCCAGACGGGGGATAAAAACTTTATCGTGAGGTCCGAACAGACTTTGCGGGCGCAATACTGTGAAGCGGGTCTGCGGGTTAGCCTGTGCGAGCAGCGCAATCACATCTTCACCAGCCGCTTTACTGCGGGCGAATTCATTGGCGAAGCGATGTGGTCGGAAGTCTTCTTTGATATCCCGATGGTGGTGATAGTCAAAATAGAGCGACGGAGAGGAGATATGGATAAAGTTACGTACGCCCCAGGCAACGGCCCATTCGCCCAGACGGCGGGTAGCACGAACGTTGGCCAGATCGAAGGCTTCCTGCGTTCCCCATGGTGAGGTAAAACTGGAGCAGTGCCACAGCGTGTCGATACCTGCGAGCATGACTTTTGCCTGCGAAGAGACCAGTTCGGTCAAATCCGCATGCACAAATTCTGCGCCCATTTTCTCCAGCAGCTTGCCCATCGCTTCGTTGCGACCGGTGGCTCTGACGCTGACGCCTTTGCTGCATAGAAACTCAACCGCATTTCGGCCTAAGCCGCTGGTGGCTCCGGTAACCAGTACCTTCATATCAATCCACTGTGTTTAAAAAACATCGTGCGCATTCTTCCGTGAAATACGACTGTATGCAATGGGAAACGTGAAAGAATACAGTCTCTTTTTGTCATTAGTCTGTGATTTGTTCTGCAAGTTTGGCGATACGCTTCGCCATCCCTCTGAAAATGAACAGATGAGCCGGGATCATCAACAACCAGTAGAAGAGACCGGGCATGCCGTGCGGATGCCACCAGGCTCGTACATCGATGCGCCGATGATCGCCTTTATCTTCCAGTGTAAAGCTTAAACGGCCTAATCCCGGCGCTTTCATGCCAAACAGCAGTGTGAGCTGTTTTTCTGGCTCAACGATGATCACTTTCCAGCTATCCACGGCATCGCCAACCTGCAACAACGGGTTATCCGGGCGACCTTTTGCCAGCTTATGGCCGACCAGCAGGTCCAGCGCGGCGCGCGTCTTCCACAAAAAATTGCCAAAGAAATAGCCCTCTTTCCCGCCGAGACGGTTCACCACTTGCCACAGCGCTTTCAGGCTGGCGGAGGTGTCGACGCTAAAGCCAGCCTGTTTGGCAAAATAGCCATATTCGGGACGCCAGCGGGCGAATGCCTGAGCGTCATACCCCCAGTCGCTGGAGTTAACCAGCTTCTCTTCTTCTTTCAGCGTGCTGCGCACTGCGTCATCAAAGGCGATCAGCTTTTGTGGGATCAGCGCGCGTAGCTCAGCGTCATCGGCCAGCAAGTCATGCTTTAAGCCTTGTATCAGCGCCTTTGCCGTAGTGGGCGGTACCGACGTAATAACATTCAAAAACCACACCGAAATCCAACTGGTCGGAAAGGGGATAGGGATCAACAAGCGGTGCTTGCCGCTGACGGCCATAAAATGTTCGAACTGTTCCTGATAGCTTAATATCTGCGGCCCTGCGGCTTCGAGTATGCGGTGATGGCTTGTGGGATGGTCCAACAGCGCCACCAGATAGTACATCAAATTTTCCAGCGCGATGGGCGTGGTACGCGAACGTACCCAGCGCGGAGGCGTAAGTACCGGCAGGTTGTAGACCATATCGCGCATCACTTCAAAAGCGGCGGAACCCGCCCCGACGATAATGCCTGCTCGTAATTCGGTCATCGGCACGCCCGCTTCGCGCAGGATGTCCGCGGTTATCTGCCGTGCACGCAGATGATCGGATTGTTCATGCCGCGGAGCCTGTAATGAGCTCAGGAAAATAAGCTGTTTGACGGGAATGCTACGTAGCGCATCACGCACGTTCATCGCGACCTGGCGCTCATGAGCGATAAAATCACCGCCTTCACCCATGCCATGGACCAGATAATAAACCGTATCAACATCCGTCAGCAGCGGCGTCAGGTTATCAGGCCAGGTTAAGTCGACTTTGTGGCAACTGACGTTAGCCAGTTGCAGTTTTTCCAGACGTTCAATACGGCGTGCCGCAGCCAGCACCTGGTGCCCTTGCTGGCTGAGCGCCTGTACCAGATGCTGACCAATGTAGCCACTGGCGCCAAGAACCAAAATCCGTTGCGGCACGCCCATCTCCTTAGCGAGTTAAAAAAGCGCGCCAGTAGGCGGCGACTTCGGCAAGTTGTTCACGCGATACGTCCAGATGCATCACCAGGCGTACAATTGGGGAGGCGTTAATCAGTACGCCTTGCGCCTTCATATACTCGCCCAGCGCAGCAGCGTGCTCTTCGCCAACGCGGACAAACAGCATGTTGGTATCGTGACGCATGACGTCTGCGCCTGCTTCGCGCAGCTGTTCCGCCATCCAGGCCGCATTGTCATGGTCTTCCTGTAAACGCGCCACGTTATTTTTCAACGCATACAGTCCGGCCGCAGCCAGAATCCCGGCCTGACGCATTCCGCCGCCGGTCATTTTACGCCAGCGGATAGCACGTTTGATGTAGTCGTGACTACCGACCAGCAGTGAGCCTACCGGCGTCCCCAGACCTTTGGAGAGACAAATGGTGAACGAGTCGCAGTATTGCGTGATCTCTTTCAGCTCACAGCCGTAAGCAACGACGGCGTTAAAAATACGCGCGCCATCAACGTGCAGAGCCAGATTGCGCTCACGAGTGAATTCCCAGGCATCTTTCAGATACTCGCGTGGCAGCACTTTGCCGTTGTGGGTGTTTTCCAGACTAAGCAGACGTGTGCGGGCAAAATGGATATCATCCGCTTTGATTTTTGCCGCCACTTTGTCCAGCGGTAAGGTGCCATCCGGCGCGGCATCGATAGGCTGCGGCTGGATGCTGCCGAGCACCGCAGCGCCACCCGCTTCGTAGAGATAGTTATGTGCGCCCTGGCCTGCGATATACTCTTCACCGCGCTGGCAGTGGCTGAGCAGCGCAACCAGGTTAGCCTGAGTGCCGGTAGGTAAGAAAATAGCAGCTTCTTTGCCAGAAAGCTCAGCAGCGTATTGCTGGAGAGCGTTAACGGTAGGGTCATCTCCGTATACGTCGTCCCCGACCGGGGCCGCCATCATCTCTTCCAGCATGGCGCGGCTCGGCCGGGTTACGGTATCACTGCGTAAATCAATCACGGGCATTCCTTTTTTAGTGAGGTAATGCCCTCTGTTTTACCTGAGCCAGTTAGTTTTCGCCAGTTCCATCACTTCATCACCGCGTCCACTGATGATTGCGCGCAACATATACAGGCTAAAACCTTTCGCTTGTTCGAGTTTGATCTGCGGCGGGATGGCTAACTCTTCTTTCGCCACCACCACATCGACCAGTACCGGACCGTCAATCGACATCGCCCTTTGCAGTGCCTCATCGACCTCTGAGGATTTCTCCACACGAATGCCCGTAATGCCGCAGGCTTCGGCAATCCGCGCGAAGTTGGTGTCGTGCAGCTCCGTGCCGTCGGTCAGATAACCGCCAGCCTTCATCTCCATCGCCACAAATCCCAGTACGCTGTTGTTGAAGACGATAATCTTTACTGGCAGCTTCATCTGGACAACCGACAGAAAATCGCCCATCAGCATGCTAAAACCACCGTCACCGCACATGGCGATGACCTGGCGTCCCGGTTCGGTCGCTTGTGCGCCGAGTGCCTGTGGCATAGCGTTCGCCATCGACCCGTGATTAAACGACCCGAGAAGGCGACGTTTGCCGTTCATTTTCAGATAGCGTGCAGCCCAAACCGTTGGGGTACCAACATCGCAGGTAAAGATAGCGTCGTCAGCGGCAAAATGGCTGATCTGCTGCGCCAGATACTGCGGATGAATGGCTTTATCGCTCGGTTTGGCTAAATCATCCAGACCCTTGCGCGCCTCACGATAGTGCTCCAGCGCTTTGTCTAAAAACTTCCGCTCGGTTTTTTCCTCCACCAACGGCAACAGGGCGCGGAGAGTGGATTTAATATTGCCCACCAGCGCCATATCAACTTTACTGTGCGCGCCGATGCTCGCCGGATTGATATCAATCTGAATAATTTGGGCGTCGGTAGGGTAGAACGGGCGATAGGGAAACTGGGTGCCGAGCAGGATCAGCGTGTCGGCATTCATCATGGTGTGGAATCCGGATGAAAAGCCAATCAGCCCGGTCATACCGACGTCGTACGGGTTGTCGTATTCGACGTGCTCTTTACCCCGCAGGGCGTGGACAATCGGCGCTTTGATTTTTGCCGCAAACTCTACCAGTTCTTGATGCGCACCGGCACAGCCGCTGCCGCACATCAGGGCGATATTGCTGGAATAACGCAGTAGTTGCGCCAGTTTTCTGAGTTCTTCTTCTTCCGGGGTGACGACCGGGAGTGGCGCATGATACCAGTGCGTGCTGGCGCTTTCCGGCGCGGGCTTCAGCGCGACGTCGCCGGGTAATACCACCACCGAGACGCCACGATTTAATACAGCTTTACGCATTGCAATGGCGAGAACCTGCGGGATCTGTTCAGGGCTGGAAACCAGCTCGCAATAGTGGCTACATTCGCGGAACAACTCTTGCGGGTGGGTCTCCTGAAAGTAACCGCTGCCGATCTCACTGGAAGGGATATGTGCGGCAATCGCCAGGACCGGAACATGGTTGCGGTGGCAATCAAACAGACCATTGATCAGGTGCAGGTTGCCCGGTCCACATGAACCGGCACAGACGGCCAGTTCGCCGGTTAGTTGCGCTTCTGCGCCAGCGGCGAAGGCGGCAACTTCTTCATGACGGGTCGGCATCCAGTCAATCGTTCCCATGCGATTGAGACTGTCACTGAGGCCATTTAATGAATCACCCGTTACGCCCCAAATGCGTTTAACGCCAGCTTGTTCGAGGGTTTTAGCAATAAAAGCGGCAACCGTTTGTTTCATGGTTTTCCATCTCCTTTAATGTGATACCGGTTACAAGTTTAGATGAAGATGATAGTTATGCTTCTCATTTCCCCCTTATTTTCGGCAGCTTACATTTCGAGCAGATAACGCGTAGTTTGATATCTGGCATGGTGAAACAAGGAATGAATTCAAATGGTTACTAAACTATTAAATGCAGTTAACCGAACGCTGACTCATGAAGACTTTGGCAAGTTTCTGTTACGCATCGCCGTTGGTGGATTGATGCTATTTCATGGCTTACATAAATTGTTCTCCGGTATTGATGGCATCAGCGGCATGCTGGTAGCGAAAGGTTTTCCGGGCTTTATTGCTTACGGCGTTCTGTTGGGGGAAGTCGTTGCGCCTTGCCTGATTATCCTTGGGATCCTGACCCGTCCGGCGGCGTTGGGGCTGGCCTTTACGATGGTGGTGGCATGGCTGATGGTCGGGATGGGCGAAACCTGGTCACTGGATAAAACTGGCGCATGGGCGATTGAGAGTATGGTGTACTTTTTTATCGGCGCGCTGGCTGTCGCGTTTTTAGGGGCGGGGCGTTTCTCGGTGGCAGGGAATTCGGCCTGGCGGTAAAAAAAGGCCGGATATGGCGTAAACGCTTTATCCGGCCTGGAGCAGCTAAGAAGGAGTTTAAGCGAGTACTAAATCGCCCTGCGGATGACAGGAGCAGGCCAGCACGTAACCTTCGGCAATTTCTGCGTCGGTAAGCGTCATGGTGCTGCTGACCGTGTAGTTACCGTCAACCACTTTGGTTTTGCAGCAGCCGCAAACGCCCGCACGACATGCGGCAACGACCGGCACTTTATTGCTTTCCAGCGCTTCCAGCAGCGTACTGCCCACCGGCGCGTAAAACTCTTTTGCCGGTTGCAGCTTGGTGAACTTCAGACCGCTGGTGGCGGCCTCGGCAACCGGCGTGAAGAACTGCTCTTTAAAGAAGCGCGTCACGCCCAGCGCTTTGACTTCTTTTTCGACCAGATCCATATACGGCGCCGGGCCGCAGGTCATCACGGTACGAGAGACCAGATCCGGCACGCTTTTCAGCAGATCGGTCGTCAGTCGGCCAGAAACAAAACCGTGGGTGGCATTGTTTTCAGCGACTAAGGTCACCGGATATTCGCGCCATTCGTCGGCAAAAATAACATCTTGCGGTGAACGAACGTTAAAGATCACCTGCACATCGGCCTGTGGGCGGTACTTTGCCAACCAGCGACGCATTGACATGATTGGCGTAACGCCGCAACCGGCAGCCAGCATCAGGAACTTATCTTCCGCCTTATCTTCACAGGTAAATTCACCCATGGCATCGGACAGCCAGATATAGTCGCCGCGCTTCACGTCGCGGGTCAGCCACTGTGAGCCTGCACCATCGTCAATCCGGCGAACAGTCAGCGTGATGAACTCGCTTACTCCCGGTGTGGATGAAATGGTGTAAGCACGCAGGGTCTCCGCTGAATTACGTACGCTGACCAGTGCATACTGCCCGGCGCGGTACGGATAATAGTCGTGGCACAGCAACGAAATTGTCCATACATCCGGCGTTTCCTGATGGATGTGATGCACCTGCATCCGCCATGGGCACTGATGAGTTGGCATTGTCATTCTTTACTCCTTACGCGCTCAGCAGCTGCTTCATGTCTTCTTCAACGGTGGTCACGGAACGCAGGCCGAATTTTTCGTTGAGCACAGCCAGCAGATCCGGCGTAAAGAAGCCAGGCGCAGTCGGGCCAGTGACGATGTTTTTCACGCCCAGCGACAGCAGGGTCAGCAGAATCACAATCGCTTTCTGTTCAAACCAGGAGAGCACCAGAGACAGCGGCAGATCGTTTACGCCGCAGCCCAGCTTCTCTGCCAGAGTGACCGCCAGGATGATGGCAGAGTAAGCATCGTTACACTGACCGGCATCGACCAGACGCGGCAGACCCTCGATATCGCCGAACTCCAGTTTGTTGAAACGGTATTTACCGCACGCCAGGGTCAGGATCAGGCAATCGTCTGGTACGCTGGTGGCGAAGTCGGTGAAGTAGTTACGTTCGCCGCGCGCGCCGTCGCAGCCGCCGACCAGGAAGATGTGACGCAGTTTTTCACGGCTGACCAGGTCGATTAAGGTATCAGCAGCGCCCAGCAGCGTCTGACGACCGAAACCTACGGTGATCAGGTGCGGGATTTCGCTGTACGGGAAGCCAGCCATCTGCTGCGCCTGAGCAATAACCGGACCGAAGTTGTCGCCTTCGAGGTGGCTCACGCCCGGCCAGCCGACGATGCTACGGGTCCAGATACGGTCGTCGTAAGCACCCACTGTTGGGTCGATGATGCAGTTAGATGTCATCACGATTGGGCCTGGGAAGCGAGCGAACTCAACCTGCTGGTTCTGCCAGCCGCTGCCGTAGTTACCAATCAGATGTTTGAACTTGCGCAGTTCCGGGTAGCCGTGTGCTGGCAGCATTTCGCCGTGGGTATAGACGTTAACGCCGGTACCTTCGGTCTGCTCCAACAGGTTGTAGAGATCTTTCAGGTCGTGACCGGAGATCAGGATGCATTTACCAACGGTTGCTTTAACATTGACCTGAGTCGGCGTCGGGTGACCGTATTTGGTGGTTTCACCGGCGTCCAGGATGCTCATTACTTTGAAGTTCATCTGGCCGATTTCCATAGAACACTCCAGCAGAGCGTTCATGTCGGAAGGCCAGGTTCCCAGCCACGCCATGATTTTGTGGTACTGAGCATAGATGTCGTTGTCGTACTGGCCGAGAACGTGCGCGTGTTCCATATAGGCCGCCGCACCTTTCAGACCGTACAGGCACAGCAGGCGCAGGCCGAGAATATTCTCGCCAATCGTCGCTTTGTCTTTGTTCGGGGTAAATTCCGCTGCCTGACGTTGCAGGTCGCCCAGATCGTCGCTGACCAGTTGCAGGTCCGCCATCGGGTTGTCGACCGCTGCGTTCGCATCAATGTTCAGACATTGCGCTTTCAGTGCTTCACGCAGGGCAATCGCTTCGCGGGCATAGCCGACAATACGCGGGGAGTCGAAGTTAACGTTGGTCAGGGTAGAGAAGAACGCGCGCGGGGCAAAGTTATCAATTTCATGGTCGATGATGCCGTATTCACGCGCTTTAACAGCCCATGCAGACAGACCTTGTAGGGAAGCAATCAGCAGATCCTGCAAATCGGAAGTTTCAGCCGTTTTACCGCACATACCCTGCGCGTAAGAGCAGCCGTTCCCTGCCGGAGTACGGATGGTTTGTTCACATTGCACACAAAACATGGTCACACCTTTTAAAGTTATATTTAATATACATGTTTAAGGTTATGCCTGTGCGCGCAGGGATAAAAGGGATTTCTGCTACAACTTGCAAGGAGATTGATTTAGCGCAATTTTGGCGGTAGCTGACTACCGCCAGAGAGGTATTTGAGTGAGGGTCAGGCGGAGAAAAATGCCATCAGCAGAGGGACTAACAGACTCAGGATAAAACCGTGCACGATGGCTGCCGGAACCATTTCCAGTCCGCCGCTGCGTTGTAAAACTGGCAGGGTGAAATCCATCGATGTGGCCCCGCATAGCCCCAACGCGGTAGAGCGACTGCGACCCACCATGCCGGGAATCAACATAATGGCAATCAGTTCACGCGCCAGGTCATTAAAAAAGGCGGCACTCCCAATCACCGGCCCGAACGACTCGGTTAACAGAATACCGGACAGCGAATACCAGCCAAAACCTGACGCCATCGCCAGCGCGGTTTTTACCGGCAGGCCGAGGATCAACGCATTGATAACCCCCGCCAGCATCGAACTGGCGACGACGACGACGGCCACAATCATGCCCCGGCGATTCAACAAGATTTGCTTGAGGGTCATGCCGCTGTTGCGAAGCTGAATCCCCACCAGGAACAGTAAAAAGATTAATGTATATTCGCTGGCTTCGGTGGCGTGCTGCAAAAAGGAAAGACCGGTGAGACCCAGCAGGAAACCCACCACAACAACCCCGCAAAGCTGGAGCGACTCAAACGCCATCGCGATTCGCGACGGGAGTTTCTCTTGCTGGTGGTTATGCCGCCAGGGCAGTGAACGCTCCAGCCAGAATAGCGCGGCGATATTACACAGCAAAATGACCGTCACGCTGACAGCAGAATAATGAAGTATGGCTAACAGGTTGCTGGCGAGATTATCCAGAAACGCCAGGCTGATGCCCATAAAAAAGAGAATAAGGTAGACGATCCAACTCAACAGGCGATTGATGAGTTTTAATGCGCCCATATGCCGAAGTGGAATAAGGTAGCCCACAATAAGGGGAACCAGAATGATTAACAGCCCTGAAAACATGAAAGCCCGATCCTTGCTGAGATGTAAGACGAAATGCGCCAGCACACACTACTCAATGCAAAGAGGGGAGTAAAGTTGCAAATAAAAGGAAATATAGAGAGGAAAAAAAAGACCTGACTTTCGCCAGGCCTTTTTGTTATCGATTAATCACGTTTTTCCAGCAGAGTGCGGTAAATAAGACCGCCGAGAACCCCACCGATAATCGGCATAACCCAGAAGAACCACAATTGTTGCAATGCCCAGCCGCCCTGGAAGATGGCAACTGCAGTACTACGTGCCGGGTTTACGGAGGTATTAGTGACTGGAATGCTGATCAAGTGGATTAATGTTAACGCCAGACCAATCGCAATAGGTGCAAAACCTGCCGGAGCATGTTTGTCGGTCGCGCCGTGGATCACTAATAAGAAGCCAGCGGTAAGAATAATTTCAATTACAACAGCAGAAAGCATGGAATAACCGCCTGGTGAATGATCACCAAAGCCGTTCGAGGCAAAACCGCTGGCGGTTGCATCAAAACCTGCTTTACCGCTGGCAATAAGATACAGAGCCGCTGCTGCAACAATACCGCCCACAACCTGCGCAATAACATATCCAATAACGTCTTTCGCCGGGAAGCGACCGCCAGCCCATAAACCGAAGGTTACTGCCGGGTTAAAATGTCCACCTGAAATATGGCCTACGGCATAGGCCATAGTTAATACGGTCAGACCAAATGCCAATGCGACACCGGCAAATCCAATTCCCAATTCCGGGAATGCTGCGGCCAGTACTGCGCTACCGCACCCACCAAAGACGAGCCAAAACGTACCGAAGAATTCGGCTGCTAATTTCCTGAACATAACCACCTCAATTAAAAGTTCCGGGTTTGTGTTCCTTGCCCGGTAATTCATCGCTTAAAGGGACGATGATGAAAGAGCGGGTATTTTAGAAAAAAACATCATCCCTTCGCCAGTTAAATTGATGAAAAAATTTGATTTAAGGCAATATGTCGTGATTCCTTTTTGAATATTCGATGAATGAAGCATAGTTCAATTAGCTAAAAATGATGATTGAGCTTAGAAATTATAATCACAGGGAAACATAAGAAGAATATTCTTAATTTTTTGGGTTTCTGCGATTAACCTCCTGATGATATCGGGTGCTCTGAGCGCCCAGTTAACGTTATACTCCTGATAACTTGAAGGAAAAAGTTAGCATTTCCGGAGGCTATATGATTCTCGAACGCGTTGAGATTGTTGGATTTCGTGGTATTAACCGCCTGTCGTTGATGCTTGAGCAGAGTAACGTGCTGATTGGGGAGAACGCGTGGGGTAAGTCCAGTCTGCTGGATGCTTTAACCTTGCTGCTGTCGCCGGAGTCTGATTTGTACCATTTTGACCGTGAGGATTTTTGGTTCCCGCCGGGCGATATACAGGGCCGGGAACATCATTTGCACATTATCCTGACGTTTCGAGAATCTCAACCGGGTCGTCATCGGGTTCGTCGGTACCGTCCTCTGGAAGCCTGCTGGACGCCGTGTAACGATAGTTATCACCGTATATTCTATCGTCTGGAGGGCGAGTGTGCGGATGACGGGACTGTCCTGACGCTACGTAGTTTTCTTGATGGCGATGGTCATCCGTTAGATCTCGACGACATTAACGACCTGGCGCGGCATCTCGTGCGTCTGATGCCTGTGTTGCGTCTGCGTGATGCGCGTTTTATGCGACGCATTCGTAACGGTACGGTACCGGATTCGGCGGATGTTGAAGTGACCGCCCGCCAGCTGGATTTTCTGGCGCGTGAACTGGCT
Organism: Citrobacter sp. wls615; assembly: GCF_005281355.1. Taxonomy (NCBI): domain Bacteria; kingdom Pseudomonadati; phylum Pseudomonadota; class Gammaproteobacteria; order Enterobacterales; family Enterobacteriaceae; genus Citrobacter; species Citrobacter sp. wls615. Next base: position 66,382 of record NZ_SZXM01000060.1, read on the forward strand.
ACCCGACCACAAAACCTCACTGATGGGCAGATTCGTCAGGGGCTGTCGGCCATGGTGCAGCTATTGGAGCACTATTTTTCTGAGCAGGGTTCTGGTCAGTCCCGCTATCGCCTGATGCGTCGCCGCTCCAATAACGAACAACGTAGCTGGCGCTATCTGGATATCATTAATCGCATGATTGATAAGCCCGGCGGACGAACGCATCGCGTTATTCTGTTGGGACTGTTCTCGACGCTGTTGCAGGCCAAAGGCACGTTAAGGCTTGATAAAGATGCCCGGCCTTTATTGCTGATAGAAGACCCGGAAACGCGTTTACATCCCATCATGTTGTCGGTTGCCTGGCACTTGCTGAATCTACTTCCTCTCCAGCGGGTGGCGACCACCAACTCCGGTGAGTTGCTGTCTCTCACGCCGGTGGAACATGTTGTCCGTCTGGTACGTGAATCATCCCGGGTAGCCGCCTGGCGGCTGGGACCGGGTGGGATCAGCGCGGAGGACGGTCGGCGTATCGCTTTCCATATTCGTTTCAATCGTGCATCTTCGCTGTTTGCCCGCTGCTGGCTGCTGGTGGAAGGCGAAACGGAAACCTGGGTCATTAACGAGCTGGCCCGCCAGTGCGGACATCACTTTGATGCGGAAGGTATTAAAGTCATTGAATTTGCTCAGTCAGGTCTCAAACCACTGGTTAAGTTTGCCCGCCGGATGGGAATTGAATGGCACGTGCTGGTCGATGGCGATGAAGCCGGGAAAAAGTATGCCGCCACGGTGCGCGGTTTATTGAATAACGACCGAGAGGAGGAGCGCGATCATTTAACCATGCTCCCCGCGCTGGATATGGAACACTTTATGTATCGCCAGGGGTTCGCCGATGTCTTTCATCGTGTTGCGCAGATCCCGGAAAATGTGCCAATGAATATGCGCAAAATTATCTCCAAGGCGATTCATCGGTCGTCAAAACCGGATCTGGCGATCGAGGTGGCGATGGAAGCAGGGCGGCGTGGCGTGGACGCCGTCCCTACGTTGCTGCGTAAAATGTTTTCCCGCGTGCTGTGGCTGGCACGCGGCAGAGCGGATTAGTGACGAAACATTGACGACAGCTGCGCGTGGATGCTGTCCAGTAGCTGATAGCGACGGCGGTATTCTGCGCGTTTTTTACTGGCAATCTCCGCTTCGCTTTTTCGAGCCAGCGCACGCGGAATATGATAGTACCCGCGGCTGTCGCACTCGCCGCCAAGCGACGCCCAAAATGCGTTGTAGTCGGAAAGAATCACTTTGTTTTGATCGTGGTAACGCGGACTGCGAAAGATATGCTGTTCATTACTGACAGCCATTACCTTTTCGATATTCAATTGTTCTGCCAAACGACAAATGGCTTCCATAACAAGGCGTTTGGGGAATATTCCGTGGCAGGATTTGGTCGCTTTTTGTGTTGCTTCGTGCGGAAGTTGTGAATTACCCTGCATGCCGCCGATAAATAATGTACTTTTCCCATTATATTCGCAGAAGGTAAATGTCATTTTAGTCAGTTCGTCACCCTCGCCATTTCGCACCAGAATAGTACTTTCACCCTCTTTATCGAGTACCGGAAACATCATCATGGTCACGGTAAATTTCTCGTTATCTTTACCTTCAATTTGCGCCAACTGTAAGCCGTCATGACTTAATAAGGCGTTAAATTCACCAGGTAAGAATGCATTGCGGATAACATGGTAATGAAAACGCACCGCATTTAATCGCATTCTACGATCGAAGTTGGCGGCAAGGTAAGGACGATGCAGACGAACGGGTAGCCGGGGTTGACGGGTGAGCACGTTTTCAAGCTCCGGCCACTGCGCCAGTTCAGTCATCCATTCCCGGGTAAGGCGAGGTATCAGTAATGAACGCCAGATAAACTTACGCCGAAAGCTCCGTTTATCCCAACACTGTGCAGGCCGTAACTGACCGCGGCTCAGGCTGTAAAAAAGGCCAAGGCTGGTGATGGGTTTGGTGGAAAGAAAAGCGCTTTCAGTTAGTTGACTCATAATATAAATCCGATTGATACCCTGGCATTAATTTCAGCACAGTGGATCTTAACCATTCATCAATAACTCTGTTATTCTTGCGCTTTTCAACGGCTATTTATTTAACGTTGACGTTTAACACTCCACTCTGATGGACGTATTGGGGGAAATTGGGACATTTATGAAGCTCAAGGGAAAAATCAAAAAACGCTATTTTATCTTCGCCATCATCCTTATTGTGGCGATAATTGCGCTATGGCGTACGCTTAATGCGCCTTTACCTCAGTATCAAACGTTAATTGTTCGTCCCGGCGATCTCCAGCAGAGTGTACTGGCTACCGGAAAACTGGATGCGCTGCGTAAAGTTGACGTCGGGGCGCAGGTCAGTGGGCAGTTAAAAACGCTGTCGGTCGCGATTGGCGATAAAGTAAAAAAAGATCAACTGCTTGGCGTTATCGATCCTGAACAGGCGCAAAACCAGATCAAAGAGGTTGAAGCGACGCTGATGGAATTACGCGCCCAGCGTTTACAGGCTGAAGCCGAGTGGAAGCTGGCGCGAGTGACGCTTTCCCGTCAGCAGCAGTTGGCGAAAACCCAGGCGGTTTCACAACAGGATCTCGATACCGCGGCTACCGAGATGGCGGTCAAACAGGCGCAAATTGGCACCATTGATGCACAGATTAAGCGTAATCAAGCCTCTCTTGATACAGCCAGGACCAACCTTGATTACACCCGCATTGTAGCGCCAATGGCGGGTGAGGTTACGCAAATAACCACTCTGCAAGGACAAACCGTTATTGCCGCCCAGCAGGCACCTAACATTCTGACGTTAGCAGACATGAGTACCATGCTGGTGAAAGCGCAGGTTTCCGAGGCGGATGTTATTCACCTGCATCCCGGACAAAAAGCCTGGTTCACTGTCCTCGGCGATCCGCAGACGCGCTACGAAGGTACGCTGAAAGATGTCCTGCCGACGCCGGAAAAAGTGAATGACGCGATTTTCTACTATGCCCGCTTTGAAGTGCCTAACCCGAAAGGGATCCTGCGTCTGGATATGACCGCACAGGTCCATATTCAGCTCACGGATGTCAAAAATGTCCTGACCATCCCGCTATCGGCGCTGGGCGATCCTATTGGCAATAATCGCTATAACGTCAGGCTGCTGCGTAACGGTGAAACCCGCGAGCGTGAGGTGGTGATCGGCGCGCGCAATGACACCGATGTGGAGATTGTGAAGGGGCTGGAAGAGGGAGATGAAGTCATTACTGGCGAGGGCAATCCTGGGGCAGCGAAATGACGGCATTGCTTGAGCTGAGCAATATCCGCCGTAGTTACCCGTCAGGCGAAGGGCAGGTCGAGGTGTTAAAGGACGTTTCCTTGAGCATTCAGGCCGGTGAAATGGTGGCGATTGTCGGCGCGTCTGGTTCGGGTAAATCGACGCTGATGAACATTCTCGGCTGTCTCGATAAGCCTACCAGCGGCACGTATCGGGTGGCCGGGCGCGATGTCTCCACCCTCGATAGCGATGCGTTAGCGCAACTGCGACGCGAGCATTTTGGTTTTATCTTCCAGCGTTATCATTTGCTGTCGCATTTGACCGCCGCGCAAAACGTTGAGGTGCCAGCGGTCTATGCCGGGACAGAACGTAAGCAACGTCTGGCTCGTGCGCAGGAATTACTCCAGCGGCTGGGGCTGGGCGACAGGGTTGATTATCAGCCATCCCAGCTTTCCGGTGGCCAGCAGCAGCGGGTCAGCATTGCGCGTGCGTTGATGAACGGTGGGCAGGTGATTCTTGCCGACGAACCCACCGGGGCGTTGGATAGCCATTCTGGCGAAGAGGTGATGGCGATTTTGCATCAGCTTCGCGATCGCGGACATACGGTGATTATCGTTACGCACGACCCGCAGGTGGCCGCGCAGGCCGAGCGCGTAATTGAAATTCGCGACGGAGAGATTGTACGCAACCCGCCGCCGCACAAATCTCCTGGCGGACGCGAAATCTCCGTGCCGACAGTGAAAACAGTGTCGGGCTGGAGTCAGTTTATCAGTGGTTTTCGCGAAGCGCTCACCATGGCCTGGCTGGCAATGGCTGCGAATAAGATGCGTACGCTGCTGACCATGCTAGGGATCATCATCGGTATTGCTTCGGTGGTTTCGATTGTGGTGGTGGGGGATGCGGCAAAACAGTTGGTGCTGGCAGACATTCGCGCTATCGGTACCAATACCATTGATATCTATCCCGGCAAAGATTTCGGCGATGACGATCCGCAGTATCAACAGGCGCTGAAATATGACGATTTAACCGCGCTGCAGAAACAGCCCTGGGTAAGTTCGGTGACGCCTGCGGTGTCGAAGAACCTGCGGCTACGCTACGGTAATATTGACGTGGCTGCCAGTGCGAACGGCGTTAGCGGCGACTATTTCAATGTCTATGGCATGACGTTTAGCGAAGGGACCACCTTTAACGCTGAGCAGCTTGCAGGTCGGGCGCAGGTGGTGGTGCTCGACAGTAATACCCGACGTCAGTTGTTCCCCAATAAAGCGAAGGTGGTGGGCGAAGTCATTTTGGTGGGAAATATGCCTGCTACGGTGATTGGCGTTGCAGAGGAGAAACAGTCGATGTTCGGCAGTAGTAAGATCCTGCGGGTCTGGCTGCCTTACAGCACCATGTCCGGGCGAATTATGGGGCAATCGTGGCTGAACTCAATCACCGTGCGGGTGAAGGACGGTTTTGATAGTGCTCAGGCTGAACAGCAGCTTACCCGCCTGTTGTCGTTACGCCATGGGAAGAAAGATTTCTTTACCTGGAATATGGACGGCGTCTTGAAAACCGCCGAAAAGACCACACGTACATTACAACTCTTCCTGACGCTGGTGGCGGTCATTTCGCTGGTGGTAGGTGGAATCGGCGTGATGAATATTATGCTGGTTTCGGTAACCGAACGAACGCGCGAGATTGGCATTCGTATGGCGGTTGGCGCGCGCGCCAGTGATGTGCTGCAACAGTTCCTCATTGAAGCGGTGCTGGTATGTCTGGTTGGCGGCGCGTTGGGTATCACGTTGTCGATGCTGATCGCCTTTACGCTACAGTTATTCCTGCCCGGCTGGGAAATTGGCTTCTCACCCGTTGCGCTGCTCACGGCATTCCTGTGCTCAACCGCTACCGGCATTTTGTTTGGCTGGTTACCGGCGCGTAATGCGGCCCGGCTCGATCCGGTAGATGCGCTGGCGCGGGAGTAATACTGTCGAGATAAAAATGCCAGCCGCAAGGGCTGGCATTTTGACTGCGGGATGTACACAATGAGACAGAAGGGTTATGCGACGGCTTCTGCTTCAATGACAGGCACGATGACACTGGCATGGTTGCCTTTTGGCCCCTGGTGGACATCAAACTGGACAGACTGTCCGGCTTTTAGCGTTCTGTAACCATCCATCTGAATGGTGGAGTAATGGGCGAAAATGTCTTCGCCGCCGCCTTCGGGGCAGATGAAACCAAACCCTTTGGCGTTGTTGAACCACTTAACAGTACCCGTTTCCATACTTCGACATCCTTCGTAGATCTTATATAAGTAAGATGGAATGAACCGGTTGCGGAGTGGGGGCTGTTCAAAACCTCGCCAACTCTCGAAACTACAATTTAGAGAAATCAGGCGGGGCGTCAAGCGTCAGACGGATGGAATAGGGTAAAAATGCATCAAAATTTGAAGCAGTTAACGCTATTGTCGGTTCTGTGACAGATGTCGCGGATGACACTAATAGATGATAGTTATCTAATACTTGAGGTAGATTGAGTGTGTGCATAGGCTGCTTGTCAGCGGCAACATTTTCTGCCGGAAACCGTAACTGAAGATGACGACTGACAATGAGTAAGACGAACGACTGGCTGGATTTCGATCTGCTGGCGGAAGACAAATTGCGCGACGCGCTAAAACCGCCATCTATGTATAAAGTGATATTAATCAATGATGATTACACTCCGATGGAGTTTGTTATTGACGTGTTACAAAAATTCTTTTCTTATGATGTAGAACGTGCAACGCAACTGATGCTTGCAGTTCACTATCAAGGTAAAGCTATTTGCGGCGTGTTTACTGCCGAAGTGGCTGAAACCAAAGTATCGATGGTGAACAAATATGCGAGGGAGAACGAGCATCCGTTGCTGTGTACGCTGGAAAAAGCCTGAATGCAGGCATAAATATTGGGGGAGGTGCCTATGCTCAATCAAGAACTGGAACTCAGTTTAAACATGGCTTTCGCCAGAGCGCGCGAGCACCGACATGAGTTTATGACCGTCGAGCACTTGTTACTGGCGTTGCTCAGTAACCCATCGGCCCGCGAAGCGCTGGAAGCGTGTTCTGTGGATCTGGTGGCGCTCCGTCAGGAACTCGAAGCCTTCATTGAACAAACCACACCCGTATTGCCTGCCAGTGAAGAAGAGCGCGACACGCAGCCAACGTTGAGTTTTCAGCGTGTACTGCAACGTGCGGTCTTCCATGTTCAGTCCTCCGGGCGCAATGAAGTTACCGGCGCAAATGTTCTGGTAGCTATCTTTAGCGAGCAGGAATCTCAGGCGGCCTATCTGCTGCGTAAGCATGAAGTGAGTCGTCTGGACGTGGTGAATTTTATTTCTCATGGCACGCGCAAAGACGAACCAAGTCAGTCTTCTGACTCCGGGAATCAGCCAAATAACGAAGAGCAAGCTGGCGGGGAGGACCGTATGGAGAACTTCACGACTAACCTTAACCAGCTTGCCCGTGTGGGTGGAATTGATCCGCTCATTGGCCGGGACAAAGAGCTGGAGCGCGCCATTCAGGTACTGTGCCGTCGCAGAAAAAACAACCCGCTGTTGGTGGGGGAATCTGGCGTCGGTAAAACCGCGATTGCCGAAGGCCTTGCCTGGCGTATTGTCCAGGGCGACGTGCCGGAAGTCATGGCGGACTGCACCCTTTACTCTCTGGATATCGGGTCGCTGCTGGCGGGCACCAAATATCGCGGCGATTTTGAAAAACGCTTTAAGACGTTGTTGAAACAGCTGGAACAGGATACCAACAGCATCCTGTTTATTGATGAGATCCACACCATTATCGGTGCGGGTGCGGCCTCGGGCGGCCAGGTGGATGCGGCTAACTTAATCAAGCCTCTGCTCTCCAGCGGTAAAATCCGTGTAATAGGCTCCACAACCTATCAGGAATTCAGCAATATTTTTGAGAAGGACCGGGCGTTAGCGCGCCGTTTCCAGAAAATTGATATCACTGAGCCGTCGGTAGAAGAGACCGTACAGATCATCAACGGTCTGAAACCGAAATACGAAGCGCACCATGACGTTCGCTACACCGCTAAAGCGGTGCGTGCCGCGGTTGAACTGGCGGTGAAATATATCAACGATCGTCATCTGCCGGATAAAGCCATTGACGTGATCGATGAAGCGGGCGCACGTGCGCGTCTGTTACCGGTCAGCAAGCGCAAGAAAACTGTTAACGTAGCCGATATTGAGTCCGTGGTGGCCCGCATTGCGCGTATCCCGGAGAAGAGCGTGTCGCAGAGCGATCGTGATACGCTGAAAAATCTGGGTAACCGTCTGAAAATGCTGGTATTCGGACAGGATAAAGCCATTGAGGCACTGACTGAAGCGATCAAAATGAGCCGTGCCGGTCTTGGACATGAGCATAAACCTGTCGGTTCATTCCTGTTTGCCGGACCGACTGGCGTTGGTAAGACCGAAGTCACGGTGCAGCTGTCCAAAGCGCTCGGCATTGAGCTGCTGCGTTTTGATATGTCCGAGTATATGGAACGTCACACCGTCAGCCGTCTGATTGGTGCGCCTCCGGGATATGTCGGTTATGACCAGGGCGGTTTGCTGACCGACGCGGTCATTAAACACCCGCATGCGGTCCTGCTGTTGGATGAAATCGAAAAAGCGCACCCGGATGTCTTTAACCTGCTGCTGCAGGTAATGGATAACGGTACGCTGACCGACAATAATGGCCGTAAGGCGGACTTCCGTAACGTGGTGCTGGTCATGACCACCAACGCCGGGGTACGTGAGACCGAACGTAAATCGATTGGGCTTATTCATCAGGACAATAGCACTGATGCGATGGGCGAAATCAAAAAAGTGTTTACGCCGGAATTCCGTAACCGTCTCGACAACATTATCTGGTTCGATCACCTCTCTACTGAGGTGATACATCAGGTTGTTGATAAGTTTATTGTCGAGTTGCAGGTACAGCTGGATCAGAAAGGCGTCTCGCTGGAAGTAAGCCAGGAAGCACGTAACTGGCTGGCTGAGAAAGGCTATGACCGCGCAATGGGCGCACGTCCGATGACGCGTGTTGTTCAGGACAACCTGAAAAAACCATTGGCCAACGAACTGCTGTTCGGTTCGCTTGTGGATGGTGGTCAGGTAACCGTTGAATTGGATAAAGAGAAAAATGAGCTGACCTATGGTTTCCAGAGTGCGCAAAAGCACAAGCCAGAAGCTGCACATTAAGTTCTAATCACCTCATGAGCCGGGCGTAATGCCCGGTTTTTTTTCGCCTGACTGTAGTGATTTGAATTGGGAGAACCCGGCGTGTTTAACCGGCAGGCAAAAAATAAGCCTGCGTAAGGGAGATTACGCAGGCTAAGGAGGTGGTTCCTGGTACAGCTAGCATTTATGGGTTATGTTTTTCAGCGGGTGGGATAATACCCTTAATGAACGAAACGGTATGTGATCGATTTCTAAGAATCTTCCGAACGCTGAAAAATAACCGTAATTAACTACTTAGCATGCGGGTTGCGTGTGGACTCACCGGCAAAATTACGCATTAACAAGGCATAATTCAGATCGATATCCTCAGGTACCGGCATCCACACGGTGTAGCCATCGCCCGGAGCAACCGGCATGGCTTCGCCTTTCGCGTTTTCCATCTGCTCAAGGGTAAAGTTGATATTGCCCTGTGGGGTCATCAATTCCAGGCTGTCGCCGACGGTAAATTTATTTTTTACCAGCACGGCTGCCAGTTCGCCTTTACGTTCGCCGGTAAATTCGCCAACAAACTGCTGACGCTCTGACACAGAGAAGCCGTATTCGTAGTTCTGATAGTCGTCATGCGTATGGCGGCGCAGGAACCCTTCGGTGTAACCGCGATGCGCCAGACCTTCCAGCGTTTCCAGCAGTTGCGGGTCGAACGGTTTGCCGGCAGCGGCATCATCAATTGCTTTGCGATAAACCTGCGCGGTACGCGCGCAGTAATAGTATGACTTGGTACGGCCTTCGATCTTCAGCGAATGCACGCCCATTTGCGTCAGACGCTCAACGTGGGCAATGGCACGCAAATCTTTCGAGTTCATGATGTAAGTGCCGTGTTCGTCTTCGAACGCGGTCATGTACTCACCTGGTCGCTGGGCTTCTTCAATCATAAAGACTTTATCTGTCGGCGCGCCAATACCCAATGTGGGTTCGACGTTTTGTACCGGGATCGGCTCGTACTTATGTACGATATTGCCTACCACGTCTTCTTTCCCTTCCTGCACGTTGTATTCCCAGCGGCAGGCATTGGTACAGGTGCCCTGGTTCGGGTCGCGCTTGTTGATGTAACCAGAGAGCAGGCAGCGCCCGGAATAGGCCATGCACAATGCACCGTGAACGAAGATCTCAATCTCCATATCGGGCACCTGGGTACGGATCTCTTCAATTTCTTCCAGCGACAGTTCGCGAGACAAGATCACGCGGGTCAGCCCCATCTGCTTCCAGAATTTGACCGTCGCCCAGTTAACGGCATTAGCCTGCACCGACAGGTGAATATCCATGTCAGGGAAGTTCTCGCGCACCAGCATAATCAGACCCGGGTCCGACATGATCAGCGCATCCGGCCCCATTTCCACCACCGGTTTCAGATCACGAATGAAGGTTTTCAGCTTGGCATTGTGCGGGGCGATGTTAACCACCACATAGAATTTTTTACCCAGTTCATGGGCTTCATTAATGCCGAGCTGCAGGTTTTCGTGGTTGAATTCGTTGTTGCGTACGCGCAGTGAATAACGCGGTTGGCCCGCATACACAGCATCTGCGCCATAGGCGAAAGCGTAACGCATATTTTTCAGCGTTCCCGCCGGGGAAAGGAGTTCCGGTTTAAACATAATTATCTCGTTCTGATGACAGGTCAGACTCGCCTCACTTAATGAGGCGGTTAGGGGAGTGCCCCCATATTAAGGGCGGGCATTGTAGCGCTGAGGGGCGGGCAGGTAAAGTCATTGTGCTGGTGGCTGCTTCTCCTTACCCGATATCATTTGGACTATCGCTGATTACGCAATTCGGCACGCATCGGCTTCCCAGCGATACCCTACGCCATACACCGCGCGAATAAAGGACTGCTCCGCATCCAGCGACTCCAGCTTACGTCGCAGGTTCTTAATGTGGCTGTCGATGGTGCGGTCGGTAACGACGCGGTAGTCGTCATACAGATGATTGAGCAACTGCTCGCGGGAGAACACTTTTCCCGGCTCGTGTGACAGCGTTTTGAGTAAGCGAAATTCCGCAGGCGTTAAGTCGAGCATTTTCCCCCGCCACGACGCCTGAAAACGACCTTCGTCGACGATCAACGGGTTGTCTGCATCCATTTGTTGCAGTTCGCGCTGTGGCTTGCAACGGCGCAGGATCGTCTTCACGCGAGCAACGACTTCGCGCGGGCTGTAGGGTTTACAAATATAATCATCCGCACCAATCTCCAGTCCCAGCAGACGGTCAATCTCTTCGATTTTTGCGGTTACCATCATGATGGGAACTTCAGAGAAACGGCGAATTTCCCGACACAGTGTCAGGCCATCGGTACCGGGCAGCATCAGATCCAACAAGATCAGATCGGGCGGCGTTTGACGCACGTAAGGCAGCACCAAATCGCCATGGCTGATGAGCGTAGGCGCGTAACTTGCTGCACGCAGATAATCGATAAGCAGTTGTCCCAGCTTGGGCTCGTCTTCCACGATCAGAATACGCGGCGTGTTTTCATCAATGGGTAACTCAGTCATACATCTCTCTGTAAATCGCGTTCGAGCGGTAGCTCTACTGTAATGCTAACCCCGCCAAAAGGCGAATGAGCGGCGCGGATCAGGCCATTATGCGCCTGTACAATATTGACGCAAATCGCCAGCCCCAAGCCGGAACCACCGCTGGCTCGGTTACGCGAGCCTTCAGTGCGATAAAACCGTTCAAACAGCTTCTGCAACTGCTCTTCACTCACGCCGGGAGCGGAATCAGCGAAGGTTAATAACACCATTCGTTCACGTTGTTCAGCGCTGATATGCAGCCCGCCGCCGTTGTCGGTGTAGCGCAAGCTGTTTTCCAGCAGATTGTTGAACAGCTGCATCAGACGATCCCTGTCGCCAAATACCGTCATACTGTCCGGGAGAGAAAGTTGTATCGTCAGTCCCCGGCTGGCAAAGCGTTCACGAAATGCACCGCTTGCCACTTCCAGCAGGGGAATAAGATCCAGCGATGTTTTCTGGTAGGCCAGCGCGCCTTCATCGGACATGGAGAGCTGATGAAGATCGTCCACCAGTTTGGTGAGCGTTGCGACTTCGGCCTGTAAAGAGGTCACGGAGTCGGGGGTAAACTGGCGTACGCCATCCTGAATAGCTTCCAGCTCGCCGCGTAGCACCGCCAACGGCGTACGCAGTTCGTGAGAAATATCGGCCATAAAGTCGCGCCGCATCTGCTGGTTTTTTTCCAGCGTACTGGCAAGCTGGTTGAAGTCTTGCGCCAGTTTGCCCAGTTCATCGGTACTGGTCGGCGCAACGCGGGTGGTGAAATCGCCTGCCGCCAGTTTATGCGTGCCTTCCACCAGTCGTTTGACCGGGGCCAACAGGCTGCGTGCCAGCGTAAACGTTGCCAGCGCTGCCAAGATCGTAGAAAGCGCGACGATAAGCCAACTGGAGCGTCTTTGCTGCATGTCGAAATTGATATCCGTATTACGCGTTAAACGCTCTACGGGAGAGGCAATCACGGCGCCCACTTCGCTACCGTTGACGCGGATAGGATGGCGCATACCGTCGTGAGGGACCGGAGCGCGCGGACCGACCAACACGCGAGCGTTTTGATCAACAACCCAAAACTGGGTACGCCAGCCGTGCGGCGGCATGCCGGGACCGGGTTTATCATCGTCGTTGTCGTGTTCAAAAGAGCGCAGGATCTGAAAAACAAAGCGATCGTTATTGCGTAAGAACCGCCAGTTGCCATGCTGCTCATACTGCTCGCTCAACGCGTCGCTGAGCATTTGCAGACGCTGCTCGTTACCGTGTTTGATATAGTCAATAAAACCACGTTCGAAGCTAATGCGTACGGCCCAGTGCATACTGATCAGCAACACAATGCAGGTGGCGAAAATCGCCAGAAACAGTTTGCCGGTGATACCGGGCCGCCAGAACTTCATCAGGTGCTCCTTTTGCGCCGTGAGATCACCGCGTTAGTTTGCGTGTCGTTCGGCACGCGGGCAAAAATAATGGCGGGCAGCGCAATAATGAATGCAATGCACAGCCAGGTGTACATAAAGACGGTATGCGTACTGCCGCTGTCGATAGCGATATGCTGCTGACCAAACATACCTAGCAACAGGCCAGCGATAGTCACCCCGATACTCATCGACAATTGCATGATCATCGACAGCAGGCTGTTGCCGCTGCTGGCAAGATCGTCTGGCAGATCTTTTAGCGTCAGGGTATTCATGGATGAAAAACGCGTTGAGTTGACCATTCCCTGTAAGAACAGCACAAAGGGCAGGGCGTAATACCAGCCGAGCAGCGCGGTGGTCATCAGCAACAGGCTGACCAGCGACAGGCCAAGCGTGGTGGCGACCAGTACACGACGGTAGCCAAAGCGGTTAACGACCTGCACCACAATGCGCTTCATGCCCATACTGCCGAGCACCATCGGGACCATCATCAGCCCGGCATGAAAAGGCGAAAAACCGAGGCCAATCTGTAAAAACACTGGCGTCATAAACGGCAGCATACCGCTGCCGATACGTCCGGCAAAACTGCCGAGCAGACCTAACGAGAAGGTTGGTGTGTGAAACAGATTCAGACTAAACAGCGCGCGTGGATTACGATGGGCGTGTTTCAAATATAGCGCAATAGCCAACGTCCCGCAGATAACCAGCACCGCCAGCGTGATACCGGAGATGCCGGTTCCTTTACTGCCATCGAGCGCCAGCGTTAGCACCGCCATGCCGACCGCCAGCATCGCGAATCCCGAAAGATCGAAGCGTCGCGTTTGCATGGTGTAGTTGGGCATCAGCATTAACGTTGCTATCGCGCCGACAATGCCAACCGGAATGTTCAGCAAAAATATCCAGTGCCAGGAGGCATACTCAACCAGAACGCCGCCTAACGCCGGACCCAGCAATGGGCCAATCTGGCCGGGTAACGTGACAAACGTCATCGCCGCCATATATTGCTCACGCGGGACGATTTTCATCACCGTTAGTCTGCCAACCGGCACCATCATCGCGCCACCAACGCCTTGTAAGACGCGGGCCATCACCAGCTCGTTGAGCGTGCCGGACCAGGCGCAAAACAGCGAGCCAAGCGTAAACAGGATGATGGCGGTGAAGAAGATATTGCGCACGCCAACTTTGTCCGCCAGCCATCCGCTGGCGGGCAGCATTACGGCAACGGTTAATACATATGACACAATGACCATATGCATATGTAACGGGCTTTCTCCGAGGCTGGCGGCCATCGAAGGAAGCGCGGTATTGACGATGGTGGTATCCAGCGACTGCATAAAAAAGCCGAATGCCACAATCCAAAGTTGCCAGCGGGTGCTGTCGGGAAGTTCTGTCATAACTCTGCTACCGGTTTGCTATTTTTACGTGAAAAACGCAGACGCAGACGGTCGAAAAAGAGATACACCACGGGTGTGGTGTACAGCGTCAGGAGTTGACTAACCACCAGCCCGCCGACAATGGTGATCCCCAAAGGCTGGCGCAGTTCGGAGCCATCACCTGCGGATAACACAAGCGGCAGCGCGCCAAACAGCGCAGCCAGCGTGGTCATCATTATTGGGCGAAAGCGTAACAGGCAAGCCTGGAAAATGGCTTCCTCCGGTGGCAACTTACCGTTTCTCTGCGCTTCCAACGCAAAATCGACCATCATGATGGCGTTTTTCTTCACAATGCCAATTAATAGCATGATCCCTATCAGGGCGATTAGGCTGAACGGGGCATTGAACAGCTCCAGCGCCAGTAAAGCCCCAACGCCCGCCGAAGGCAGTGTGGAAAGAATAGTCAGCGGGTGAACATAACTTTCATACAACATGCCCAACACGATGTAGACCGTTGCGATGGCGGCGATAATCAGGATCACCTGCGAGTTCATGGTGTCCTGAAAGACCTGTGCCGTACCGGCAAAACTGCCGCGAACCGTCGAGGGAACGCCAAGCTGGGTCATCGTTCTGTTGATGGCCTCCGTCGCTTCAGAAAGTGAAGAGCCTGTCGGCAGGTTAAACGACACCGTTGACGCGGCGGACAAGCCCTGATGATTCACCGACAGCGGGGCATTCGCCGGTTGCCATTTGGCAAAGTACGATAACGGGATCGCCTTACCGTCATTGTTGATGACGAACATTTTGTCCAGCGCGCTGATGTCCTGGGTGTAACGTCGATCAACCTCCATCACCACTTTGTACTGGTTCATCGGTTGATAAATTGTCGAAATCTGCCGTTGTCCGAAAGCGTTATTCAACAGGCTGTTGGCGGCGGCAACATCGATTCCCAGACGCGACATGATGTCGCGATCGTAAATCAGATTCATCTCCGCGCCATTGTCCTGTTGATCGGAGTTGACATCCGCCAGTTGGGGCAGGGCGGCTAACGCCTTGCGAATTTTAGGTTCCCATTCACGTAGCGCCGCCAGATCGTCGGACAGCAGTGTGTACTGATAGCTGGCGTTGGCCTGGCGTCCACCGACGCGAATATCCTGCACCGCCATCAGAAACAGATTCGCGCCCGGCTCTTTGGCCAGCGCGACGCGCAGGCGGTCGATCACCTGTTGAGCGCTTTCACGGCGTTCATCGCGTGGTTTGAGGGTAATAAACATCATCCCGCTATTGACCCGGGAACCACCGGTGAAGCCAGTGACGTTATTCACCGCCGGATCGTCGCGGATGATCTGCATAAAGTCTTGCAGTTTGCCGCGCATCGCCTGGAAAGAGATGCTTTGGTCAGCCTGGATCCCGCCCATCAATACGCCTGTATCCTGCTCAGGGAAGAAGGTTTTTGGGATGGAAATGTAGAGCCAAATGTTTAGCGCAATGGTGCCGAGTAGTACCACGCCCACCAGTCGCGTATGGCGCAGTACCCATTTAAGCGATGTGCCGTAACCCTGTTGCAGCGCCACTAACACGCGACCAAATCCCCGCTTACGCGTTTGTTCGCGCGGGGCGCTGGATTTGAGCATCCAGCCACACATCATTGGCGTTAATGTCAGTGACACCAGCAGGGAAATGCCGATTGCCACCGACAGCGTGACGGCAAATTCACGCAGCAATCGCCCCGGCAGGCCGCCCATCAGCAACAGCGGTAGGAATACCGCGACCAGCGACAGGCTCATGGAGAGAACCGTAAAGCCCACCTCGCGCGTGCCCTGTAGCGCGGCCTGAAGTGGTTTCATTCCCGCCTCGAGGTGGCGGGCTATGTTTTCCAGTACCACGATGGCGTCATCGACGACAAAACCCGTGGCAATGGTTAGCGCCATTAACGACAGGTTGTTCAGGCTGAATCCGCACAAATACATGGCGGCAAATGTGCCGATTAGCGAGACCGGAACCGCGACGGCGGGGATGAGTGTTGCACGTCCGGAACGCAGAAAGACAAAGACCACCAGGATAACCAGCGCCACGGAGATAATCAGCGTCTGTTCAACTTCCTCCAGCGAGGCGCGAATGGTCGGCGAGCGGTCCTGGGCGATTTGCAGATCGATGGCGGCCGGGACCAGCGTTTGTAATTCCGGCAATTTAGCCCGAATGCTGTCTACAGTCTGAATGATATTGGCTTCCGGCAGCTTGCGGATCATCAGCAGAATGGCTGGTTTGGCATTGGTCATCCCCGCGTTGCGCACGTCCTGTACCGAGTCGCTCACAGACGCAACGTCACCTAACCGCACCGCAGCGCCGTTATTGTAGTGGATGATAATCGGTTGGTATTCGGCTGCTGTTTTCAGCTCATCGTTGGTTTGTACCTGCCAACGATGGGTTTCACTCTCAATAGCTCCCTGCGGCTTACGCACGTTGGCGTTGTCGATTGCGCTACGCACGTCGTCCAGCGATACGCCCTGGTTAAACAGCGCTTGCGGGTTGAGTCCTACGCGCACGGCAGGCAGAGAACTTCCTCCCACGTCCACGTCACCCACGCCGTCGATTTGCGCGATGGTTTGCGCCAGTTGGGTCGACGCAAAATCGTACAGTTCACCCTGGGAATACGTATCAGAAGTGAGCGTCAGGATCATGATCGGCGCGTCGGAAGGGTTAGCTTTGCGGTACGTTGGGCGACTGGGCATTCCGCTAGGCAGCAGGCTTTGTGCGGCGTTGATTGCGGCCTGAACGTCTCGCGCAGCGCCGTTGATGTCTCGGTCGAATTTAAATTCGAGAATAATGCGTGTGCTGCCAAGCGAACTGCTTGAAGTCATTTCGTTCACGCCCGCGATGTGGCCCAGAGAGCGTTCCAGCGGGGTGGCGACAGAGGAGGCCATCGTTTCGGGAGACGCGCCGGGTAATGAGGCGCTGACCATAATCACCGGGAAATCCACCTGCGGCAGCGGGGCCACCGGTAGCAGACGAAAGCCCAGTATGCCGCACAGAGTGATGGCCACAGAAATGAGAATAGTCGCCACCGGACGATGAATGAAAAGCGCGAAAAATTTCATTTACGCTTCCTCTTCCTGACGTGGGAAGCGGCTTTTCACATACAGCGATAAACGGTCAAACAGCAGATAAATCACTGGGGTGGTGAACAGGGTTAATACCTGGCTTACCAGTAGACCGCCGACCATGCCAATCCCTAATGGACGGCGTAACTCTGCGCCCACGCCGGTGCTTAACATCAGGGGCAATGCGCCCAGCAGCGCCGCCAGCGTGGTCATCAGGATCGGGCGAAAACGCAGCAGACAGGCCTGGAAGATAGCTTCACGCGGCGCCATACCCTGTTCGCGCTCTGCGGCCAGGGCAAAGTCGATCATCATGATGGCGTTTTTCTTGACGATACCGATGAGCAAAATAATGCCGATAATCGCAATGACGTCCAGTTCGCTGCCGGCAATCATTAACGCCAGCAGTGCGCCAACGCCCGCCGTGGGCAGCGTGGAGAGAATGGTAATCGGGTGAATAAAGCTTTCATACAGCACGCCGAGTACGATATACATCGCGACAACCGCCGCCACAATCAGCCAGATAGTGTTACCCAGCGCGGCCTGGAAGGCCAACGTACTGCCCTGAAACTGGGTGGTAATGTTCGCTGGCAGGTTAAGCGTTTTTTCGGCATCCAGAATCGCCTGTACCGCATCGCCCAATGAATAGTCGTCTGGCACATTGAACGAGATGGTTGTCACCGGAAACTGATCGAGATGGTTAATCGACAGCGGGGCAAAACGCTGTTCAATGCTGGCGATAGCGCTGAGCGGCACCACGCCGCCGTCGCTACTGGTCAGACGAATAGTCTCCATAGCCGCAAGCCCTGGCGTCGTGTCGGTGTCATGTTCTAACACGACGCGATACTGGTTTGCCTGCGTATAGATGGTTGAAATCAGGCGTTGGCCGAAGGCGTTGTACAGGGCGTTATCGACATCTGCCATGCTGATACCTAAACGGCTGGCGCTGTCGCGATTGACGTTCACATAGGCTACCAGCCCTTTGTCCTGCCAGTCACTGCTGACATCAGACACCTGCGGTAGCTGTTGTAGCTTTTCCAACAGTTGGGGAACCCAGGTGCTGAGCGCATCCAGGGAGGTTGCTTGCAGCGTGAATTGATATTGCGTCCGGCTGACCTGAGTATCAATCGTCAGGTCTTGCGTAGGCTGAAGATAGAGGTCGACGCCGGGAACGTTGTTTACTGCCTCTTGTAACCGCGCGATCACTTTCTGCACGCGATCGTCGCGTTCATCCAGTGGCTTAAGGTTGATTTGCATACGTGCGCTGTTTAATGCCGGATTGGTGCCGTCCACGCCAACAAAAGCGGTCAGGCTCTCAACCGCCGGATCTTGCAGGATGACATCTGAGACCTGACGCTGACGCTGGGCCATGCTGGCAAACGAGCTGGACTGCGGTGCCTGCAGCGTGCCCTGGATGATGCCGTTATCCTGTATCGGGAAGAAGCCTTTTGGAATAAAGACCCACAGCATGACGCTTAGCGCCAGCGTGCCAAGCGCCACGCTGAGCGTCAGCCACGGATGGTTGAGTACCTTTGCCAGCCAGTGACCGTACGCGGCGATAACGCGATCAAACATCCGTTCCGAGGCGCGCGAGAAGCGGTTCTGTTTACGTAACGATGCCTGACTGAGCATGCGGGCGCACATCATCGGCGTGAGGGTGAGCGACACTACCGCAGAAATCAGGATCGCCACGGCCAGCGTTACGGCAAACTCGCGGAACAATCGCCCGACAATATCGCCCATAAACAACAGTGGGATCAGCACGGCGATCAGCGAAAAAGTCAGAGAGATGATGGTAAAACCAATCTCGCCCGCACCTTTCAGGGCGGCGGTCAGCGGTTTTTCGCCTTTTTCGATATAACGTGAAATGTTCTCAATCACCACGATGGCGTCATCCACCACAAAGCCGGTGGCGATGGTTAGCGCCATTAAGGTCAGGTTATTGATAGAGAAATCAAGAAAAACCATTACCGCGAAGGTGCCAATTAGCGACAGCGGCACGGCGACCGCGGGTATAATCGTTGCCGGGATATTGCGCAGAAACAGGTAGATAATCATAACAACCAGCGCAATCGCCAGCATCAGCTCAAACTGGGTGTCGGCTACGGATGCACGAATATTGGTTGTACGATCGGAAAGCACGCTGACCTTTACTGATTTAGGCAGGCTTTCAGTGAGCTGCGGCAACATTTGGCGGATGCTGTCAGCAGTGGAAATGATGTTTGCCCCCGGCTGGCGCTGAACATTCATCACAATGGCTTGTTGCTTATTGGCCCATGCGCCCAGCCAGCTATTTTCTGCCCCTTGCTCAACGCTCGCGACATCGCCCAGACGAACCGGCGCGCCGTTTTTATAGGCAATAATAAGCTGACGATATTCATCCGCAGACTGCATCTGGTCGTTAGCTGAGAGCGTGACGGCGCGCGTTGGGCCATCAAGACTGCCTTTAGCCGAGTTGACGTTGGCGCCGGTAATGGCCGTACGGATGGTTTCGCTGGTCAGACCGAGCGCGGCAATGGCCTGCGCATTAAGCTTCACGCGGACAGCCGGACGTTGCCCACCGGAAAGCGTCACCAGACCCACGCCGGAAACCTGAGAGATTTTCTGGGCGACGCGGGTTTCGACCATATCTTCCACCTGCGTCATCGGCATCGCGCTGGAGGTGACAGCCAGCGTCATGATCGGTGGATCCGCCGGGTTTACCTTGCTGTAAACCGGCGGGTTGGGCAGATCGCCCGGTAATAAATTTGTGGCGGCATTAATGGCAGCCTGAACTTCCTGCTCGGCGACATCCAACGGGAGCGTCAGTTGAAACTGCAACGTGACGACCGAAGCGCCGCCGGAGCTTTGCGAGGACATCTGTTTTAAGCCGGACATTTGTCCAAACTGACGCTCAAGCGGCGCGGTTACCGCCGAAGTCATAACGTCCGGGCTGGCGCCGGGGTAGAGCGTTACGACCTGAATTGTGGGGTAATCCACTTCTGGTAAAGCGGCGATCGGCAGGAAGCGATAACCAATAATACCTGCCAATAAAATGGCGACCATCAGCAGCGTGGTGGCGACGGGGCGCAGAATAAACAGGCGCGATGGGCCGCCTGAGTTGCCAGGAGGTAACACCTGCATCAGGAGTTAGCTCCTTTTTTTCCGTAGCCGCGCGGCGTAGTTTTTTCGTCTGTTACAGAGGTGTCGTGCGCCTCTACGACTTCAACTTTGGCCCCTTCCGTCAGGCGGTCAATACCGTCGGTCACTACGCGATCGCCCACGGACAGTCCGGCGGTAATCACCACTTTCTGGCTATCCTGGATACCTGGTTTAACCAGGTGTTTACTGACGTTATTGTCGCTGTTCAGCACCCAGACAAAGTGACCTTCATTACCCATTTGCAGGGCAGCAGTGGGGATGACAACGGCATTTTGTTCCGTGTCGACCAGCATGCGGGCGTTAACGAACTGGTTCGGGAATAAGGCATCATCCTGATTGTTAAACCGGGCCTTAACTTTGATGGTTCCGGTGGTTGCGTCGATTTGATTGTCGAGGCTCAGCAGGAGACCTTCGCTGAGTTTTTGCGAATTAGTACGGTCCCAGGCTTCGACCTTTAGCGGGTTCCCCGATTTTTGCGCCCGCAACACGGTGGCAATGTCGTTTTCGGGTAAGGTGAATATCAAGTCGATGGGGTGGGTTTGTGTAATGACGACGATGCCGGTGGTATCACCGCTGGAAATCTGGTTGCCAACATCCACCTGTTTCAGACCGACCCGTCCATCGACAGGCGCGGTTATACGGCTCCAGTCGAGCTGCAATTGGGCGCTGGCGACGCTGGCTTCATCCGCTTTGATTGTCCCTAACGTCTCATTTACCAGCGCCTGTTGGGCATCCAGCTCCTGGCGGGAGACCAGATTGGTTTTTACCAACTGCTGATAACGCGCAAGATCGCGACGGGCATTCGCCAGCGTGGCTTTATCTTTTGCCAGTTGCCCCTGCGCCTGAGCCAGAGCAACTTTAAATTGGCTGGGGTCTATCTCTGCCAGCAAGTCGCCGGCTTTTACCTGTTGCCCTTCCGCGAAGTGTAACGCGATGAGCTGGCCATCTACCCGGCTTCGCACCGTAGCGGTATTGGCGGCAGTAATAGTGCCCAGCCCCGTCAGATAACGTGGAACGGCTTCCTCGGTGGCGGTGGCGGCCTGAACGGGAGCCAACGGCCCGGAACGCATACCACGACGCCCAGCTCCTGGCGAGTGCTGTGCTGGTTTGGTCGCGCCGGGTGCGGTGCCCTGGGGTTCACTGCGGCTTTGCCAGAACCAGAATGCGGCGATGGCGGTCACGACGATCACAGTTGCTATCACCCAGCGGGATTTGTTACTGCCTTTCATTGTTATGGGTTTCTCATCCTGAAACGATTCGCGGAATGATACTAGTTTAGCCAGCGAACAAGGGAGAAAAATGGAGGAATTATGAAACACTGTCGGGATTCGTCTGAATGCTGATGCGGCTTTGCGAGGCGTTACGCAACATTTAGCGCTGAAAACGGCGAACAAGAAATAGTGCGTTAGAGTGCGTTCAAGGCAAAAAGGAGGTAAGCCAGAGATTTCAGCGGGACGCTGGAACGGGAAAGCCCCTCCCGAGGAAGGGGCCAAAATAAGGAAAGGGTTATGATGAAGTACGTCATCATACTGGTGATACTCTTAGTCATTAGCTTACCGGCTTACTAAGACACCAGGGGGAGGGGAAACCTTCCCTAACCCTCACTCCTGAAAATAAGCCACAGCAACGGTGATGTCAATATGCACACCTTTCAGCTTGCGAGCGGCTTAGCGGAAAACAACCTCAGCCCAGCGGGCCAGTCCAGCGGTAACGGAACCGAAATCATCGCCACCGGCAATTGGGATCCCCGGAAGCTGCTCTGCGAGAGCTTTTTTGATCAGCGGTGAACGCGCGCTGCCGCCGGTCAGGTAAATCACGTTCGGCTTTTCTTGCGCGTTTTCCAGCGCCAGTTGCACCTGCTCGAGAATGCGCGCCAGGGGCTGATTAAGTGCGGTTTCCAGTCCGTGTTGACTGATATCGGTGGCCAGCGTTTCGCTGATAAACGGTATTGCCGCCGTAACTATGTTCTGGTCGGACAGCGCGATTTTGCTCTCTTCTGCGCTGCGCACCAGGCGGTAGCTCAGACGCTCGCGCCAGACTTTGAGCAACAGCGCGACTTTATCGGCTTCCCGGGCGTCACGTACAAGATCGTTTAACAAGCGTCCGTTGGCACTACTGTAGAACTCACTTTGCGCGGGGACATCGTTAATCGCGACCGCGTTCCACCAGGGCAGAATAGGTAAGGCGATGCCTTTTTCCGTTTCTCCACCCATGCCGAGGAGCGGCATCAAGTGTTTAAAGGCCAGCGCAATATCCAGATCGTTCCCGCCTACGCGGCAGCCGCTGTGCCCCAGCAGGCTGTTTTCGCGATCGGCGCGTTGATGCCATTGCGGTCCCATCAGCAACAATGAACAGTCAGTCGTACCCCCGCCGATGTCCACGACCAATACGCGTTTTTCTTCCTGCAGCGTGGCTTCGTAATCCAGACCAGCTGCTACCGGTTCGTACTGAAAGACGACATCCTGAAAACCAGCGCGTTTTGCCGCACGTTCAAGGATACCTTGCGCCTGAATATTGGCGTCATCGCCACCTAAACCCTGGAAGTTGATTGGGCGACCAATAACGGCCTGGGTGATGGCTTCCGGCAACTGGCTTTGTGCCTGATTACGAATATGCAGCATCATGGCACAGACCAGATCCTCAAACAGCGCAACCTGCTGCGGTTTCAGACCGCTGGCACCGAGAAAGGATTTTGGTGATTTAACGAAGTACACCTCTTCCGGATCGTCAATATAGTGACCCAGCGAAGCCAGACCGAACTGCACGCTGTTGGCATTAACCTCGATATCTTCTTCGCGGTTATAGCGCATCGCACGGCGCAATAACGCCTGCGTTTCATCATCCGTGGTTGGAACGTCGTGATGCCGATACAGCCATTCGCTGACCGCTTCGCGCGTTGGCGCACAAAGCATTGAGGGCAGAAGCGTGCTGTTATTTTCCATTTTGAGCAACTGTGGCTGCCCGTCTCGCATAACGGCCACTGAACAGTTTGCCGTACCGTAGTCAAAACCAATAAACACCGTAAAAATCCCCATGCCAGTGAAGAAGGGGCGTGACTTTAACGAAATGTTGACGTCCCGACAACTGGAATATGAAAGCAAGGCGTATCGTTTGAATACCGTTTATGCTGTAGGTTTGCTGGAAAAGGAAAATGCAATGTTCACGCTGAGTTGGCAACCGCCTTACGACTGGCCCTGGATGCTAGGGTTCCTGGCCGCCCGTGCGGTGGAAGGGGTAGAAACCGTGGGGGATCTGCGTTATGTCAGAAGCCTGTCCGTCGGGAATCATCGTGGTCTGGTGCGCGTGATACCGGACCTACACACCCATCAACTACACGTGACGTTGAGTCAGGGGCTACAGCCGGTTGCCGCAGAGTGTCTGGCTAAAATGACGCGTTTATTCGATCTTACCTGTTGCCCGCAGCAAATCGTCAGCGCGCTGGGAAGCCTTGGGGCAGCGCGTCCGGGACTGCGTTTGCCGGGCAGTGTCGATGCTTTTGAACAAGGAGTACGAGCGATTTTAGGGCAGTTAGTCAGCGTGGCTATGGCGGCGAAACTGACGGCGAAAGTGGCGCATACTTATGGGCAAACGCTGGAGGATGCCCCAGAGTATGTGTGTTTCCCTACCCCTGAAGCGCTCGCTGATGCCGAACCATTACACCTGAAAGCGTTAGGGATGCCGCTCAAACGCGCTGAAGCGTTAATTCATCTGGCTCGCGCGACGCTGGATGGAACGCTTGCGACACAAGCGCCTGCCGATATCGAGCAAGGCGTCAAACATCTGCAAACGTTCCCCGGAATAGGGCGCTGGACCGCCAACTACTTTGCGCTGCGGGGCTGGCAGGCGAAAGATGTTTTTCTGCCGGATGACTATCTGATTAAACAACGTTTTGCCGGCATGACGCCCGCCCAGATACGGCGGTATGCAGAGCGCTGGAAACCCTGGCGCTCCTATGCGTTATTACATATCTGGTATACGGATGGTTGGCAGCCGTCAGTTGATGGCGAAATTACTGGTATTCAGTAGCAGATCCAGCGGTTGGGCGTCGGCAATGATATCGCCATAAATCATATCAATCCCGATGCCAGAAAGCGCATCCATGATCAGCGGCAACTGCACCGGACCGGCGATGGTTTTAATGTCCAGACGCTGAGCATGGCCCTGGATAATGGACACCCACATTTCGTCAATCACGTTACCGTGGGTGCTGGCGCTTAGCTCGCTGTCGAGCAGAAGGTAATCAACCATGCGATACTTCAGGTTGTCAAACAGCTCTAAATCGCGACCGACATGACTTAAAATAATTCGACATCCGCACTGACGCAGTCGATGTAATGTGGATATAGCCTGCGTTGGGTTTGTTTTTATCACGTTAGACGGAACGGTCAGGTGCAGCAGTCGTGGTGGTAACGGACTTCTTTGCAATTGCCCCAGCAGTTCGTCAACAAGTTCTGTATTCAGCAGTCCGGCGGCGGAAAGGGGCAGGGCAATGCTGAGTCCCTTACTGGCGACGGCCGGGGCAGCACTCTGGAAGAACTCGGTGAATACCCGGCGGTCAAGCGCCTGATTTAATGTAGGATCGACCAGCCCGGCACGGAAAGCGTGTTCTTCAATAATCTCCCCTTCAGCTGTCCCTAAACGCAGCGAGAGGAGCCAGAAGCTAAACGTCTCTGGTATACGCGGGGAGGCCACGCCCCTGGCGATGATTAACATTGGGTTGTGGGTAATGGTGTGTCTTTGTTCATCCAATGACAGTTGGCTTCGCGCAGCATGAGCCTCGCTTTGCTGGGGTTCATACACGCAGACTCGCCCACGTCCACTGTTCTTCGCCGCATAACAGGCAATATCCGCCTGAGACATGACGTCGCTGGCGACATGGTTTTTTTCATCAATGAGCGTAATCCCCGCACTGGCGCCAATGCGGTGCAAGCGGCCTTCCCACATGAAATGATAATCGTTGATGGCGCTGATGATGCGACCTGAGATAAAGCGGGCGCTTTCGATATTACAATCCGGCAGCAACAGACCAAACTCGTCGCCGCCAAGGCGCGCCAGCATGTCGCTGGAACGCAGCATGCTCAGCATAAGTGAAGAGAGTTCACGCAGCAGGGCATCGCCCGCGGCATGGCCTGCGCGATCATTCACCGCTTTAAAGCGATCCAGATCGATAAAAACCAAAGCATGCCGTTGGTGCGTGTCGTGAACCGTATGCAGTAACTGTTTGAGATGATTTTCGAAGCTGACCCGGTTTGCCAATTGCGTCAGATCATCATGCGAGGCGCTGTAGCTAAGTTGGCGCAGCATTTTACGTGACTCGGTGACATCCTGAATCACCAGCACCGAGCCAATACTGCCGCCATCGAGAGTGCTGAGGGGGGTGATGCTGTACTGAATATCATAACTGCTGCCGTTGCGACAATGCAGAACGACTTCCTGCTCGATGGCAGTGCGCGACATGTCAGCACTGTAGATATTTTCCATCAGCGGACCGTTATCGCCAAAGGTAATACGCAGTACCGTCAGCAGCGGAATGCCGATCGCACTTTCCTGCTGCCAGCCGCTCATCTTCTCTGCGACTGGATTCATAAAGGTCACGTTCATATCGACATCAATACAAATCACCGCTTCGCCAATCGAATCCAGCGTAATGTGCAGCCGTTCTTTTTCCTGATACAGCGCTTCGTTAAGCTGCTTCACCTCGGTCATATCCATATTGATGCCAAGAAAGCGTTCAACTTCACCGTCTTTATTCAGTACCCGGTTTGCCAGTGAGCGGATGTGCCGCACGCCATCTTTGACCGCAATACGAAACTCGAGCTTAAAGGGAGCACGAGCGGCCAGCGAATCGCGAATGACATTTTTAGCATGTTCACGATCTTCGGGCACAACGCAGTCATACCAGACTTGCCAGCTGGGTTTGATATGCGCGGGGACGTCATAGAGATCAAACATGCGTTTATCCCAACTGATTACGTCAGGCTGCAGCTCCCATTCCCAGATGCCAATTCCCCCGGCTTCATTGGCGAGGGTAATGCGCTCCATCAGCCGTTTGTTAATCCACTCGGTATGCTTCAGATCGTTAATATCCTCAACCTGTGCAATAAAGTAGAGGGGGGTATTGTCGCTATGACGCACCAACGAAACGGCCAGCAAGGCCCAGACGACATCACCGGAACGCGTGTAATAGCGTTTTTCCATGGAGTAGCTGTTGATTTCCCCACGTGCCAGCATATCCAGCTGTTCGAGATCATTATTCAGATCTTCCGGCCAGGTTAATTGCTGGAAGGTTAGCGAACGTAGCTCATCCTGGCTGTAGCCCAGAAACTGGCACAACGCTTTATTCGCCTGGAGCCATTGCCCCTCCGTCCCTACCAGCGCCATGCCAATCGCGGAATATTCCATGGCATTGCGAAAGCGCGTTTCGCTTTCAGAGATATGTTTGCGTTCAGCCCGAAACGCGTACATCACCATCGTCATCATATTGGCCGGCAGCAGGATCATCAAAAACGGCAGCCACGGCAGGCTGGTCATCAAGTTGGGTTTGGGGATGTAGAGCAGAGAAGGGTCTGCGGCCAACATCATCGAGACCATCATCACAGTGCTGAGGAAAATTAAAAATGCCTCCATTCGCGGTAGACGAACAGCGCTCCACATCAACAGGACGATAACGCAGGTAAAAGGCCATGGAAGATACATCATGGACAACCAACTGAACGTTAAGGTCACCAGAAGTGTGATGACGGTTTCCAGCAGTAACCGCGGGTTGCGGTGGCGAAGCAGATAATGGGGCTTAAACAGCAAACCTAGCGGCACCAGCGCCAGCGCGCCGATGGATTCTGACAGCACCCAAATAAGGAGGGTATTTAACGAGGTTTCCTTTGGCAGCAATAACCACAGTAACAAGCCGCCCAACACGGGAGGAACCACGGCGCTGCCAAATGCCAGGCGCGCCCAGTCGTTAAGATTTTGTAAGGGGTTGTACCAGGGCAGCAGTTTTCGCAATAGCATTGCGCCAACGACAGCCTCAATAATGTTGATAGCCGTATAGGTGAAGCTCAGCGATTCACCGGGGAAGAAGAGTAAGGACGCGCCGATATTACCAAATGAACAAGCCAGCGCGATTCCCGGCCACATCTTTCCCGCATGACGGTAAAAAGCCACCATCATGATTGACGTTGGGAACCAAAGCGGGGCCAGCTGCGCACCGAAACGTGACAGTTCCAGCGAGAATAGCGTAAAAATGAAAGCCACCAGACCTAAACTGGCCATGCGCAGTAGAGGATGAGGTAAGGTAACTAAAACATGTTGGGATTGTTTACTCATTACCACTCTACCCAAATAGCCGATGTCGTCCGGGAGATATGCCGGATACATCATGTTTAATCTGCGATTATGCTAGTACAAACAATTTACAATTTATACGCCAGCTGCTCATAAATTAACACTCTCAAGCTATTAATTCCTAAGGCTGATAGATAAATTTAGCACCTGCTTTAAAACTGATCATTTTAATTTGCGACAAGGAAAGCATTGGTGCAGGCTGGACTGGCATCGCGCCGCTGAAATCCCTATAATTGCCGCGTTTGGCGTTTCGACGCCGCCCTTCCTTACATCCAGGTTAATCAGGTCGCTAAATTTATGACTGATCAGTCCCATCAGTGCGTCATTATCGGCATCGCCGGCGCATCGGCTTCCGGCAAGAGTCTTATTGCCAGCACGCTTTATCGCGAATTACGTGAACAAGTCGGTGACGAACATATTGGCGTTATTCCCGAAGACAGCTATTACAAAGATCAAAGCCATCTGTCGATGGAAGAACGTGTAAAAACCAACTACGACCATCCGAACGCGATGGATCACAGCCTGTTGTTTCAACATCTACAAACGCTTAAACGCGGAAGCGCCATTGAACTCCCCGTTTACAGCTATGTTGAGCATACGCGCACGCAAGACACTATTCATATCGAACCCAAGAAAGTGATCATCCTGGAGGGCATTCTGCTGCTGACAGACGCGCGTTTGCGTGACGAGATGAACTTCTCTATTTTTGTTGATACGCCGCTGGATATTTGCCTGATGCGCCGTATTAAACGGGATGTGAACGAGCGTGGTCGTTCTATGGATTCGGTGATGGCGCAATACCAAAAAACCGTACGTCCAATGTTCCTGCAATTTATTGAGCCTTCAAAACAATACGCCGACATCATCGTGCCGCGCGGGGGTAAAAACCGCATCGCCATCGATATTCTGAAGGCTAAAATCAGCCAGTTCTTTGAATAAGTTCAGCGAATTGTGTACCGTTCAGTGATAACCTGGTTCACCCTTAACGCACCTGGCATTAAGGGGTTGAAGCACGAAAGGAGAAAGTGCCATGCGTTTATGTGACCGAGATATTGAAGCCTGGTTGGATGAAGGTCGCCTGTCGATCACTCCACGCCCTCCTGTCGAGCGAATCAATGGCGCCACGGTAGATGTGCGTCTTGGTAACAAATTCCGTACGTTCCGCGGTCATACGGCGGCGTATATCGATTTGAGTGGACCGAAAGATGAAGTCAGCGCCGCGCTGGATCGTGTAATGAGCGATGAAATCGTCCTCAAGGACGGCGAGGCATTTTTCCTGCATCCGGGTGAACTTGCGCTGGCGGTGACGTTCGAATCCGTGACGTTGCCTTCCGATCTCGTCGGTTGGTTAGATGGACGTTCTTCATTAGCGCGTCTGGGACTGATGGTACACGTTACCGCACACCGTATCGATCCGGGCTGGTCAGGGTGCATCGTACTGGAATTCTACAACTCCGGAAAATTACCGCTGGCCCTGCGCCCAGGCATGCCGATTGGCGCGTTGAGTTTCGAACCGCTTTCCGGTCCGGCTGCGCGACCTTACAACCGTCGTCAGGATGCAAAGTATCGCGATCAGCAGGGCGCTGTTGCCAGCCGGATCGATAAAGACTGAATGTTTTCAGTCCATTGGGGATAGCATGAGACGATTTCTGACAACGCTGATGATCCTGCTGGTTGTGCTGGTGGCCGGTTTTTCTGCGTTAGTACTGTTGGTGAATCCGAATGATTTCCGTGCGTATATGGTCAAGCAGGTTGCTGTGCGTAGCGGATATCAGCTGCAGTTGGATGGTCCTCTGCGTTGGCACGTATGGCCTCAGCTGAGCATCCTCTCGGGACGCATGGTGTTAACCGCAGAAGGTGCCAGTGAACCCCTGATTCGTGCCGACAATATGCGTCTCGACGTCGCGTTGTGGCCGTTGTTGAGTCATCAGCTCAGCGTGAAGCAGGTGATGCTCAAGGGGGCTGTGATTCAACTGACCCCGCAAACTGAGGCGGTGCGTGGACAAGATGCGCCCGTTGCTCCCAAAGACAATACATTGCCCGATCTGGCGGAAGACAAAGGATGGTCGTTTGATATCGCTAGTCTGCGCGTGGCCGACAGCGTTCTGGTATTCCAGCATGAAGACGACGAGCAGGTTACGGTTCGCGATATTCGTCTGGAGATGGAACAGGATAGCCAACACCGTGGTACGTTTGATTTCTCCGGGCGCGTGAACCGCGATCAGCGTGACCTTGCGTTATCCTTAAACGGCACCGTCGATGCCTCCGACTACCCGCATAATTTGTCCGCTAATATTGAGCAGTTAAGCTGGCAACTACAGGGGGCCGATCTACCGTCGCAGGGAATTAAAGGTGAGGGGCAGCTTCAGGCGCAGTGGCTGGAAGAGAAAAAACAGCTCGCGTTTAGCCAGATTCATTTGACCGCTAACGACAGCTCTCTCGCCGGGCAAGCCCAGGTGTCGTTGTTAGATAAACCCGAATGGCTCGTCGACCTGAAATTTGGTCAGCTCAATCTGGACAATCTGATGGTGCAACGCGATGCTGTGGCAGCGACAAACGGTGAGGTTCAGCAAGGTCAGAGTCAGGCGACGCTGGCGCGTCCCGTCATTGCTTCGCAGGTTGATGCTGTCTCTTACCAGGGACTCAAGGGATTCTCGGCAGACATCACGTTACAGGCTGACAAGGTATTGTGGCGTAAAATGGCGTTTGAGAATGTCTCGGCAAAAATAGATAACCAGTTCGGCTTACTGAAGGTCGTGCAACTGGAAGGGAAAAATGACGGTGGACATGTTTCGCTTCCCGGTACGTTGGACGCCAGAAAAGATGAGCCGCGAGCAGTCTTTCATCCGCGACTGGAAGGTGTAGAAATTGGCACAATCCTGAAAGCCTTCAACTACCCCATCGCGCTGACCGGTAAGCTGTCACTGGCGGGAGATTTTTCCGGCTCGGATATTGACGCCCAGGCGTTTCGTCATAGCTGGCAAGGCCAGGCCCATGTCGAAATGAGCGATACGCGAATGGAAGGGATGAACTTCCAGCAGATGATACAACAAGCCGTAGAACGCAGCGGCGGTGATGTTAAATCACAGCAAAACCTGGATAACGTCACCCGACTGGATCGCTTTGTAACCGATCTGACGCTGGATAACGGCGAGGTTACGCTGGATAACATGGCCGGTGAGTCTGCGATGCTTGCGCTGACGGGCAAGGGGACGTTAGATCTGGTGAAGCAGAATTGCGACACGCAGTTTAACATTCGCGTGCTGGGCGGCTGGGATGGCGAAAGCAAGCTGATTAAGTTCCTGAAAGCCACGCCGGTTCCTCTCAGGGTTTATGGCCAGTGGCAGGCGCTGAACTATAACTTGCAGGTTGATCAGCT
Source organism: Citrobacter sp. wls615 (assembly GCF_005281355.1). Taxonomy (NCBI): domain Bacteria; kingdom Pseudomonadati; phylum Pseudomonadota; class Gammaproteobacteria; order Enterobacterales; family Enterobacteriaceae; genus Citrobacter; species Citrobacter sp. wls615. The sequence goes on from NZ_SZXM01000060.1 coordinate 97,141, forward strand.
GTTGCGTAAGCATCTGCAGGATGAAGCGAAACGTCGTCTGAACGATTGGGCCGATCGCAATAAAGACTCCCGCAACGGTAAAGATGTTAAGAAGTTGCTGGATAAACTCTGATTCAAATTGCCGGATGGCGGCTGATGCGCCATCCGGCGGGTGATTTACACCTCGTAATCCATCTCTTCTTCACTGTGTAGCGGTATCAACTGGACTTTTTGCACGCGATGGTTTTCCACCTGCAAGGTTTTTAGTCGGTAGTCGCCAACCTGAACTTCCTCTCCGGTTTTCGGAATACGCTGTAAATATTCCATCAAAAGCCCGGCAATGGTGTGATATTCACGCTTTTCATCTAACGGAATAGGGACGTACTGCACCAGATCTTCCAGCGGCATGTGACCGTTAGCCGTCCACGAACCATCAGCATTTTTTTGAATATCATGGCGGGCGTCAATCTCTTCTACTTCATTTGGCAGATTACCGGCGATGGTTTCCATCACGTCACTGAGCGTCACGATCCCTTCGACAGAACCAAATTCATCAGCAATAAAAGCGAAGTGCGTGCGGGCATTACGGAACTGCTCCAGCGCCGGAAGCAGCGGCAGCGTTTCCGGGAACACCAGCGGCTGACGAATCAGAACGCGTAAGTCGAGCGGCTCACCGCGCAGAGACTGCTGCAGCAGGTCGATGACATGCACTACGCCCAGCAGTTCTTCCTGCTCGTCTTCCCCGGTAACGACCAGACGCGTATGCTGGTTTTTTTCCAGTAAAGCGCGAATTTCTGCTTCGGGTGCGTTGAGATCGACGTGTTCAATGTCGTGGCGTGAGGTCATGATGCTGCTGACGGTACGCTGATTTAGATTCAGTACGCGCTCAATCATCCGCCGTTCCTGAGGCGCAAAAATCTGTCCTTCCTGGTGATCCGCCAGCATAGCAGCGGTTTCGGCATCCAGTTCGGCATCTTCTTTTTGACCGCTCAGCAACCTCATCACCGCCTCGGCGGTGCGCTGGCGCAAGGTATGATTGGCTGACAGGAAGCGACGACGGTTAAAGATTGCCAGCTGGTTCAAGGCTTCGATCATGACCGAGAAGCCGATAGCGGCGTACAGATAACCTTTCGGGATGTGGAAACCGAACCCTTCGGCGACCAGGCTGAAACCAATCATCAGCAGGAAGCTCAGGCACAGAATAACGATGGTTGGGTGGCTGTTGACAAAGCGAGTCAACGACTTGCTGGCGAGCACCATCAGGCTGATGGCAATAATCACCGCCGCCATCATCACCGCCAGGTGGTCGACCATCCCGACGGCTGTAATAACGGAATCCAGAGAGAATATGGCGTCCAGAACCACTATTTGCGCGACCACCCCCCAGAACTTAGCGCCTTTACGCTGGGTGGGATTGTCGCTGTCTTTTCCTTCCAGCCGTTCGTTTAGCTCCATTGTGGCTTTAAACAACAGGAAGAAACCGCCGAACAGCATGATCAGATCGCGCGCGCTGAAACTGAGGCCGCGAATGCTGAACAGTGGCGTAGTCAGCGTCACCAGCCAGGATATTGATGCCAGCAGCAGCAGTCGCATGACCATCGCCAGCAGGAGCCCGGTAATACGCGCCTTATCCCGCTGGGCAGGAGGGAGTTTCTCCGCGAGGATGGCAATAAAAACAAGATTATCAATGCCAAGAACAAGTTCGATCACGATTAGCGTGACGAGTCCGGCCCAGATTGACGGATCGGCAATCCATTCCATAGTAAGTGCTATACCCATAGTTGTATGACAATTGTCACAATTCGATCATGGGTAAAACTGGCGGAAAATGCAATGCCGGAAAGGGATTTCTCTGGTGGTTATATCAGGATGCCAGCGGGAAATAGCCGTAATGTAACTACAGGAAATAATTTTCTTTAGCTAATTGTATTTAGGAAATATCGCAGGTGGTGTATTTATTTAGCAATGCTGTCAATATCGATAAAATCCTAAAAATATATAAATTATAGCCTTAATATTATTCTTAAAAGCAAGTGAGCTGAGGCTTGTTATCTTGCCTGCTATTCACTTAGCTGCAACAATTCTTCCGGTAATAATCAAAAGATAAATATTTCCTCATCAACCAGTGACGTTATTCCCGATGCGTTGCTGTTCTGAATGTGATGAAAATAAAGGAGAAGATAAAAATTTAAATTAATCAGTGCATTGGTAGCTAATGAAGCCAGGGGCGGTAGCGTGTCTGGCCACCTGAAAACAAGCCTGAATTATTCTGTCAAGAGACCGCAGATGAATCCATTATTTTTAGGATTGATGCCAGTTAAATTCCTTTTCAATTAACGGCAAGGTAAATGTGTACAGGCGAAGCCGCTATTTAGAACGCACGTGATAATTACTCTGCCAAAGTGATAAATAATCAATGATGAACTCCAAACTTAAATTGATACCAGTCCTGGTATCGGTAATCTTGATAAACGGTTGTACCGTGCTTCCGGGCAGCAATATGTCTACGATGGGCAAAGATGTGATTAAACAGCAGGACGCTGATTTTGATATCAATCGGATGGTGAATGTTTATCCACTGACCCCGCGACTGGTCGAGCAATTACGTCCTCGTCCGAATGTTGCGCAGCCTAACATTTCGCTGGAGCAGGAGATTGCAGGATATCAGTATCGGGTCGGTCCGGGCGATGTCCTGAATGTGACCGTCTGGGATCATCCTGAACTTACGACCCCGGCCGGGCAGTATCGTAGCTCAAGCGATACCGGCAACTGGGTGCAGCCGGATGGCACCATGTTTTACCCCTATATTGGCAAAGTCAGCGTGGTGGGAAAAACGTTAGCCGAAATTCGTAGTGATATTACCGGGCGCTTAGCGAAGTACATCGCTGACCCGCAGGTGGACGTTAATATCGCCGCTTTCCGCTCGCAGAAGGCTTATGTCTCCGGGCAGGTGAACAAATCTGGCCAGCAGGCCATCACCAACGTACCGCTTACCATTCTTGATGCCATTAACGCCGCAGGCGGTCTCACCGAGGCGGCTGACTGGCGCAATGTTGTACTGACTCACAAAGGGCAGGAGCAACGTATTTCACTGCAAGCGCTGATGCAAAATGGCGATCTGAGCCAGAACCGTCTGCTCTATCCTGGCGACATTCTGTTTGTTCCGCGTAATGACGATTTGAAAGTCTTCGTGATGGGGGAAGTGAAAAAGCAGAGCACCCTCAAAATGGACTTCAGCGGTATGACGCTCACTGAAGCGCTTGGCAATGCGGAAGGTATCGATCTGACTACCTCCAACGCCAGCGGCATTTTCGTTATTCGTCCGTTGAAAGGCGAAAGCGGGAACAACGGCAAGATCGCGAATATCTATCAGCTTGATATGTCCGATGCGACTTCGCTGGTGATGGCGACGTCATTCCGACTCCAGCCTTACGATGTGGTGTATGTCACGACCGCACCGGTTGCCCGCTGGAACCGTTTGATCAATCAGTTGCTGCCGACCATTAGCGGTGTTCGCTATATGACGGACACGGCCAGCGACCTTCACAACTGGTAATCGTCATGTTTAACAAAATATTAGTTGTCTGTGTGGGGAACATTTGCCGTTCCCCAACGGCGGAACGCTTGTTAAGGAAGTTTCATCCGGCATTGACGGTCTCTTCTGCGGGTCTCGGGGCGCTGGTGGGTAAAGGTGCGGATCCCTGTGCTATCAGCGTCGCGCAGGCGCACAACCTGTCACTGGAAAATCATTGTGCCCGGCAGATCTCGGGACGCATGTGCCGGGAGTATGACCTGATCCTGACCATGGAAAAACGCCATATCTCAGCCCTGTGTGAAATGGTGCCGGAGATGCGCGGCAAAGTGATGCTCTTTGGTCACTGGGACAGCGAACGCGAAATTCCCGACCCGTACCGTAAAAGTCGGGATGCGTTTGACGCGGTGTACACATTACTTGAACGGTCTGCCCGCCAATGGGCTCAGGCATTGAACGCGGAGCAGGGAAAACAATGACAGAAAAAGTAAAACAGTCTGCCGCGCCGGTTACGGGCAATGATGAAATCGATATTGGTCGTCTGGTAGGGACGGTGGTGGAGGCTCGCTGGTGGGTGCTCGGCATTACCGCAGCTTTTGCCGTGTGTGCGGCGGTTTACACGCTGTTTGCCACGCCGATCTACAGTGCGGATGCGCTGGTGCAAATTGAGCAAAATACCGGGAATTCGCTGGTACAGGATATTGGTTCGGCGTTGTCGAATAAACCGCCGGCCTCGGAAGCGGAAATTCAGCTCATTCAGTCACGGCTGGTACTGGGAAAAACGGTAGACGATCTCAATCTGGATATCGCGGTGACGAAAGATACATTTCCGATTTTTGGCGCAGGCTGGGATCGGTTGATGGGGCGCCAGAATGAAACCGTTAATGTCACCACCTTTACTCTGCCAAAGGCGATGAAGGAACAGACCTTTACGCTAAGCGTGCTGAACGACAAAAGTTATCAATTAGTCAGTGATGGGGGATTTAGCGCCCGTGGTCAGGTTGGGCAATTGTTGAATCACGGTGGCGTGACGATGCTGGTTGAGGCGATTCATGCCAGTCCTGAAAGCCAATTTACCGTCAGCAAATTTTCCACACTGGGCATGATTAACACCCTGCAAAATAACCTGATGGTGACAGAAACCGGCAAAGATACTGGCGTATTGAGCCTGACTTTTACCGGCGAAGACCGCGAACAAATCCGCCAGATCCTCGACAGTATTACCCGCAACTATCTGCAACAAAACGTCGAACGTAAGTCAGAAGAGGCCGCTAAAAGTCTGGCGTTTCTGGCAAAACAGTTGCCTGAGGTGCGTAACCGTCTGGACGTTGCTGAAAACAAGCTGAATGCCTTCCGCCAGGATAAAGACTCCGTGGATTTGCCGCTGGAAGCTAAAGCGGTGCTGGACTCCATGGTAAATATCGATGCACAGCTCAACGAACTGACCTTTAAAGAAGCGGAAATCTCCAAGTTATTCACCAAAGCGCACCCGGCGTATCGCACGTTGCTGGAAAAACGCCAGGCGCTGGAAGATGAGAAAAGCAAGCTGAACGGACGTGTTACTGCAATGCCGAAAACGCAGCAGGAAATTGTCCGGCTGACCCGCGATGTGGAGTCCGGTCAGCAGGTCTATATGCAACTGTTAAATAAGCAACAGGAACTGAAGATCACCGAGGCGAGTACGGTCGGAGATGTACGCATCGTCGATCCCGCGATTGCCCAGCCAGGCGTGCTGAAGCCGAAAAAGGCGTTGATTATTCTCGGTAGCATTATTCTTGGTTTGATGCTTTCAGTGGTTGGCGTATTGCTGCGTTCCCTGTTTAATCGCGGTATTGAAAGCCCGCAGGCGCTGGAAGAGCATGGCATCAGCGTGTATGCCAGCATCCCGCTTTCAGAATGGCAAAAAGCGCGTGATAACGTTCAGACCATTAAAGGTGTGAAGCGCTACAAACAAAGCCAGTTACTGGCGGTGGGGAATCCAACGGATCTCGCCATAGAAGCGGTCCGCAGCCTGCGTACCAGTTTGCACTTCGCCATGATGCAGGCGCGCAACAACGTGTTGATGCTGACCGGCGTCAGCCCGTCGATAGGTAAAACATTTGTCTGCGCTAACCTGGCGGCGGTCATTAGCCAGACTCATAAACGCGTGCTGTTGATCGACTGCGACATGCGCAAAGGCTATACCCACGAACTGCTGGGGACCAATAACGTCAACGGTCTGTCCGAGCTCCTCGTCGGTAAGGGAGATATTACCTCCTGCGCGAAACCGACCTCTATTGCGAATTTTGATCTGATCCCTCGCGGACAAATCCCTCCTAACCCTTCAGAGCTTCTGATGAGTGAACGCTTTGGCGAACTGATTACGTGGGCCAGCGAGCACTATGACCTGGTGCTGATAGATACCCCGCCAATACTGGCGGTGACCGATGCGGCGATTGTTGGCCGTCATGTCGGCACCACGTTGATGGTGGCACGTTATGCGGTTAATACGTTGAAAGAGGTGGAAACCAGCCTGAGCCGGTTTGAGCAAAACGGCATTCAGGTGAAGGGGGTGATCCTGAACTCTATCTTCCGCCGTGCCAGTGGGTATCAGGATTACGGTTATTACGAATACGAATACACGTCGGATTCGAAATAGATAACGAACAGCAACGCATATCGAATGTTGGCCTGATAAGCGTAGCGCCATCAGGCAACTTTATTTGGGAAACGAAAATGACGACAGAAAACCCACTAATTTCAATTTATATGCCAACCTGGAATCGCCAACAGCTGGCCATTCGGGCGATTAAATCGGTGTTGCGCCAGGACTATCCTCACTGGGAGATGATCATTGTCGATGACTGTTCTTCCTCGTATGAGCAACTGCAGCAGTTCGTTGAGGAACTCAACGACCCACGCGTGTCCTATACGCATAATGCGACGAATGCCGGGGCCTGCGCGGTACGCAATCAGGCCATCATGCAGGCCAGTGGGCAATATATTACGGGTATTGATGATGATGATGAATGGACGCCGAATCGCCTGAGCGTGTTTCTGCAGCATCGTCATCAACTGGTCACGCACGCGTTTCTGTACGCCAATGATTATGTTTGCGAAGGCGAAGTGTATTCGCAACCAACCAGTCTGCCGCTCTATCCGAAGTCAGTTTACTCCAGACGAAAGTTTTATAAGCGCAATATTATTGGTAATCAGGTGTTTACATGGGCATGGCGTTTTAAAGCATGCCTGTTCGATACCACACTGAAAGCCGCGCAGGATTACGACATTTTCCTCAGGATGGTGGTGGCGTACGGCAAACCGTGGAAGGTCAAAGAGGCGACGCAGATCCTGCATGTTAACCATGGTGAGATGCGCATTACCTCATCACCGCATAAATTCTCCGGCTACTTTCAGTTCTATCGCAAGCACAAAGGTAAATTTGACCGGGCGAGTAAGAAATATCAGCTGTTTACGCTCTACCAGATCCGCAATAAACGAATGAACTGGCGCACGCTGCTGACGTTGCTTTCGATTCGCAACAGTAAGCGTCTGGCCGACGGACTGCGAGGACGCTAAGTATGCTGGAAGATTTACGCGCGAACGGCTGGAGTCTGCGCCCCTGCTGCATGGTAGTGGCCTATCGGATTGCCCATTTTTGCTCCGTCTGGCGTAAAAAAAATATCTTGAACAACCTGTGGGCTGCGCCGGTGCTGGTGCTGTATCGCCTGATCACTGAATGCCTGTTTGGTTATGAAATTCAGGCCGCTGCATCTATCGGTCGTCGTTTGACCATCCATCATGGTTATGGCGTGGTGATCAATAAACACGTGGTGGCAGGGGACGATTTAACCCTGCGCCACGGTGTCACCATTGGCAATCCTGGCGACAAAGATCTGTCCTGTCCGGTCATCGGTAACGGTGTCGAGCTGGGGGCTAACGTCACTGTACTCGGCAATGTCGCTATCGGCGATAACGTGACCATTGGCGCCGGGAGCGTGGTGGTGGATAGCATCCCTGACAACACGCTGGTGGTGGGCGAGAAAGCACGAGTGAAGGTAACAAAATGAATATCTTGCAATTTAATGTGCGACTCGCAGAAGGTGGAGCGGCAGGCGTAGCCTTAGATCTGCATCTTCGTGCGCTGGAGAAAGGACTGTCGTCGCGCTTTGTGTACGGCTATGGCAAAGGTGGCAAGAAAAGCACCAGCCACAGGGATTATCCGCATGTTATCAAACATACGCCGCGTCTGACATCGGTGGCGAATATTGCGCTATTTCGTTTCGCTAACCGCGATCTGTTCGGCAATCTCAATAATTTATACCGTACGGTGACCCGCACTTCCGGCCCGCTGGTGCTGCATTTTCATGTGCTGCACAGCTACTGGTTGAATCTGGAAGAGGTGGTGGCCTTTTGCCAAAAGGTGAAGGCGCATAAACCGGACATCACCTTTGTCTGGACGTTGCATGATCACTGGAGCGTGACCGGACGCTGTGCTTTCACCGATGGTTGCGAAAGCTGGAAAACGGGCTGCCAGAAATGCCCGACGCTGAGTAACTATCCGCCGGTAAAAATTGACAAAGCCCATCAGCAATTGCCCGGAAAACGGCAGATGTTTCGCGACATGTTAGCGCTTGGCTGCCAGTTTATCTCTCCCAGCCAGCATGTGGCCGACGCGTTCAACAGCCTGTATGGCGTGGGGCGCTGCCGCATTATTAACAACGGTATTGATGTGGCAACCGAAGCCATTCTTGCCGACCTGCCCGCCAAATATGAGCCACACGGCAGACCGAAAATCGCTGTAGTGGCTCATGACCTGCGCTATGACGGTAAAACCAATCAGCAGCTGGTGCAGGAGTTGATGGCGTTGGGAGAAAAAATTGAGCTGCATACCTTCGGCAAATTTTCGCCCTTTGTTGGCGATAACGTTATCAATCATGGCTTCGAAAGCGATAAGCGAACGTTGATGAATGCGCTTAACGAGATGGATGGACTGGTGTTCAGCTCCCGCGTTGATAATTACCCGCTGATTCTGTGCGAAGCGCTTTCCATCGGCGTACCGGTAATTGCTACGCACAGCGAGGCTGCACGGGAGGTGCTGGCGAAAGCGGGCGGTAAAACGTTCAGTGAAGCGGATGTACTGCGGCTGGTACAACTGAAAAAATCAGACATCGCGCAGGCGGTATTCGACACGTCGCTTGCCGAGTTCAGCCAGCGCAGCCGGGTGGCATACAGTGGGCAACAGATGCTGGAGGAATATGTCTCGTTCTATCAGAATCTGTAGCTATCTGCTGCTACCGCTGCTTTATCTGCTGGTTAACGTCAAACTTGCCCAGCTTGGCGAGAGCTTCCCGATAACGATTGTCACATTCTTGCCCGTTCTGCTGTTGCTGTTTGTCGAGCGCATCAATATTAAAAAATTAATGATAGCGCTGGGCGTGGGGGGAGGATTGACGGCGTTTAACTACCTGTTCGGTCAATCGCTGGATGCCAGTAAGTACGTCACGTCCGCGATGCTGTTTGTCTATACCGTGGTGATTATTGGCATGGTGTGGAGCATTCGCTTCAAAACCATTTCGCCGCATAACTACATTAAGATCCTGCGCTTTTTCTGGCTGGTCGTTGGGCTGGTAGTGGGGTTAGCGGCAGTTGAAATGGCACAGATCATTCTCAGCGGCGGCAGCAGTTTAATGGAAGTTATTTCGAAATATCTTATTTACAGTAACAGCTATGTTCTGAACTTTATTAAGTTTGGCGGAAAACGCACCACCGCACTTTATTTTGAACCGGCATTCTTCGCTCTGGCGTTAATCTCAATTTGGCTCGGTATCAAACAGTTTGGTATCAAAACGCCTAAGTCCGATGCTATGATTCTGGCAGGGATAATATTATCAGGATCGTTTTCAGGGGTAATGACGTTTATTTTGTTTTATCTCCTGGAGTGGGCGTTCCAGTACCTGAATAAGGATGCGATAAAAAAGAAGCTGCCGCTGGCGATAATCTCATTAAGCGTGTTTTTAGTCGGTGTGATATTCGCGTTTCCGTACATCGCAACGCGCCTTGGAGATTTAGGAACCGAGGGTTCATCATCGTATTATCGAATCGTAGGTCCGTTAGTAATGGTCGGTTATTCGCTAATGCATGTTGATGGTGTAGTAAGATTCGGTTCGCTTTATGAATATGTCGCGTCATTCGGAATTTTTAACGGTGCGGATGTGGGTAAAACGATAGACAATGGTTTGTATCTGCTGATTATTTATTTTTCATGGTTCGCCGTGATATTAACCCTGTGGTACATGGGGAAAGTCATGAAGATGATGATCACTGCTTTTGGTGATAATCAGAATTATCGGGTGCAGCTATATCTTTTTACGCCGCTGTCGCTGTTTTTTACAGGGTCAGTATTTAGTCCGGAATACGCTTTTTTAATTGTATGTCCGTTTATTTTGCGCAAGGCGCTGAATATCGCGAGGTAAATCACATGCTGCTCAGTATTATTACCGTCGCCTTTCGCAATCTGGAAGGGATCGTCAAAACTCACGCCTCGCTGGCACACCTGGCGCAGGCAGGCGATATCAGTTTTGAGTGGATTGTTGTCGATGGGGGCTCCTCTGACGGTACGTCGGCGTTTCTTGAAGGACTCGGTGGAGAGCACCAGTTACGGTTTGTCAGCGAGCCGGATAACGGCATTTATGATGCGATGAACAAAGGCATTGCGATGGCGCGCGGGCGGTTTGCACTGTTCCTCAATTCCGGCGATATTCTGCATGCCGACGCGGCTCAGTTCATCCGCCAGTTAAAAACGCAGAGTGATAAAGCCATGGTTATCGGCGACGCGTTGCTGGATTTTGGCAATGGCAACAAAATTAAGCGCCGGGCAAAGCCGGGTTGGTATATTTATCACAGCCTGCCTGCCAGCCATCAGGCCATCTTTTTTCCGCTCTCAGGACTGAATGTCTGGCGCTATGATTTGCAATATAAAATATCGTCCGATTACGCGCTGGCTGCCAGACTATATAAATCTGGTTACGCTTTCAAAAAACTGGACGGGCTGGTGTCCGAGTTTTCGATGGGCGGGGTGTCAACGACGAATAATCTGGAATTATGCCGCGATGCAAAAAAAGTGCAGCGGCAGATATTACATATGCCAGGTTTTTTTACTGGGGTTTCTGAATATTTACGGTTACGTACAACCGGTAAAACCAAAACCTTATATGGCAAAACGTAAGGGCACATTATGCAAGACTTAAGCGGCTTTAACGTGCCGAAAGGTTTTCGCGGTGGCGGCGTCATTAAAGTGCAATTATGGTGGGCGGTACAGGCAACACTATTTCGCTGGTCACCTCAGGTAATGTATCGCTGGCGTGCGTTTTTATTACGAATGTTCGGTGCGAAAATAGGAAAAAACGTAGTTATTCGACCTTCAGTAAAAATTACTTATCCGTGGAAATTAACCCTGGGAGATTATGCCTGGGTGGGCGATGACGCGGTTTTATACACGTTAGGTAATATTACGATTGGCGCCCATGCGGTGATTTCGCAGAAAAGTTATTTATGCACCGGAAGTCATGATTACGCCAGCCAATATTTTGATATTAACGCCACACCGATTGTGGTTGGCGATAAATGCTGGCTGGCGACAGATGTCTTTGTCGCGCCAGGCGTGACGATTGGCGATGGCACCGTCGTTGGAGCACGAAGCAGCGTATTTAAATCGCTGCCAGCAAATGTCGTTTGTCGGGGAAACCCCGCAGTAGTCACGCGCGAACGCGTTGAGAAAGTTACTCCCTGAGGGGATCATTGAAGAGGTAATAACATGTCAAAAGTCGCTCTCATCACTGGCGTAACCGGGCAGGATGGTTCTTACCTGGCAGAATTCCTGCTGGAAAAAGGGTATGAAGTACACGGCATTAAGCGTCGCGCTTCATCATTCAACACCGAACGTGTGGACCATATCTACCAGGATCCACATTCAAGCAACCCCAAATTCCATCTGCACTATGGTGATTTGACGGATTCATCCAACCTGACCCGTATTTTAAAAGAGGTCCAACCGGACGAGGTCTATAACCTGGGCGCCATGAGTCATGTCGCGGTGTCGTTTGACTCACCGGAATACACCGCGGACGTCGATGCCATTGGTACGTTGCGTTTGCTGGAGGCTATCCGCTTCCTCGGTCTGGAAAAGAAGACCCGTTTCTATCAGGCCTCCACCTCAGAACTGTACGGCCTGGTGCAGGAAATCCCGCAGAAAGAGACCACGCCGTTCTACCCGCGTTCGCCCTATGCGGTAGCTAAGCTTTACGCCTACTGGATTACCGTTAACTACCGTGAATCCTACGGTATGTATGCCTGTAACGGCATTCTGTTTAACCACGAATCTCCACGCCGTGGTGAAACTTTCGTCACCCGTAAAATCACTCGCGCCATTGCCAACATCGCTCAGGGTCTGGAGTCTTGCCTGTACCTGGGCAACATGGATTCGCTGCGTGACTGGGGGCATGCCAAAGATTACGTCAGAATGCAGTGGATGATGCTACAGCAGGATCAGCCGGAAGATTTCGTCATTGCCACCGGTGTGCAGTATTCCGTGCGTCAGTTTGTAGAAATGGCGGCGGCGCAACTGGGTATCAAACTGCGTTTTGAAGGTGAGGGCGTGAATGAAAAAGGCATTGTGGTTTCCGTGACCGGACACGATGCGCCGGGTGTGAAACCTGGGGATGTGATAATCGCCGTCGATCCGCGCTATTTCCGTCCGGCAGAAGTAGAAACGCTGCTGGGCGACCCGGCCAGAGCGCATGAAAAACTCGGCTGGAAACCGGAAATCACGTTGCGCCAGATGATCTCAGAAATGGTCGCTAACGACCTTGAAGCAGCGAAGAAACATTCCCTGCTGAAGTCGCACGGATACGAGGTCGCCATCGCGCTGGAGTATTGAGGATGAAGAAACAACGTATTTTTGTGGCGGGCCATCGCGGGATGGTGGGGTCCGCCATCGTAAGACAGCTGGCCCAACGAGATAATGTTGAACTGGTGCTGCGTACCCGCGATGAGCTTAACCTACTGGACGGAGCCGCGGTGCGTCAGTTCTTCGCCGCTGAACGTATTGACCAGGTGTACCTGGCGGCGGCAAAAGTGGGAGGAATTGTAGCCAATAACAGTTATCCCGCTGATTTTATTTACGAAAATATGATGATTGAGAGCAACATTATTCATGAGGCGCATCTGCATAACGTGAATAAACTGCTGTTTCTCGGATCATCGTGTATTTATCCCAAACATGCTACCCAGCCAATAGCCGAAAGCGAACTCTTGCAGGGGCAACTGGAGCCGACCAATGAACCGTATGCGATTGCCAAAATAGCCGGCATCAAGCTGTGTGAATCGTATAACCGTCAGTATGGCCGTGATTATCGCTCGGTGATGCCGACGAATTTGTACGGGCCGCATGACAACTTTCATCCAAGCAATTCGCATGTGATCCCGGCGCTGCTGCGCCGCTTTCACGAAGCCTGCGAGCAAAATGCGCCGGATGTGGTTGTGTGGGGAAGCGGTACGCCGATGCGCGAGTTTCTGCATGTGGATGATATGGCGGCAGCCAGTATCCACGTGATGGAGCTGGCTCAGGAAGTCTGGCAGGAATATACCCAGCCGATGCTGTCGCACATCAATGTGGGTACCGGCGTGGACTGCACCATCCGTGAGCTGGCCCAGACCATCGCAAAGGTAGTGGGTTATAAGGGACGCGTGGTGTTTGACGCCAGTAAACCGGACGGGACGCCGCGTAAATTGCTCGACGTTACGCGTTTGCATCAGTTGGGCTGGTATCACGAGATATCACTTGAGGCAGGGCTTGCCAGCACCTGGCAGTGGTTCCTTGAAAACCAGCAGCGTTATCGGGGGTAAGCATGTTTTTACGTCATGAGGATTTTGCCACCGTTGTACGTTCAACCCCGCTGATTTCTATCGATTTGATCGTGGAAAATGCCGAGGGAGAGTTTCTGCTCGGTAAGCGTCTCAATCGTCCGGCGCAGGGCTACTGGTTCGTTCCCGGCGGTCGTGTGCAAAAAGATGAATCGCTCCACGCGGCTTTTGAACGGCTGACTGAAGCTGAGTTGGGGGTGCGTCTACCGCTGTCCGCCGCTGAGTTTTATGGTGTCTGGCAGCACTTCTATGACGACAACTTTTCCGGGGATGGTTTCTCAACGCATTACATCGTGTTGGGATTTCGTCTGTGTGTATCAGAAAACGACCTGCAACTGCCTGATGCCCAACATGATGCCTACCGCTGGCTGGCGGTAACGCAAATTCTGGCCAGTGACAGCGTACACGCCAACAGCCGGGCTTACTTCTGCCCGGCAAGCCAGACCGGAGTGCCTGGGCTATGAAGATCCTGGTGTATGGCATCAACTACTCGCCGGAGCTGACCGGTATCGGCAAATACACCGGTGAAATGGTGGAGTGGATGGCGCAACAAGGTCATGACGTTCGGGTGATCACCGCGCCGCCTTATTATCCGCAATGGAAAGTTAATGGTCGCTATTCATCCTGGCGCTATCGTCGCGAGGAGGGGGATGCCACTGTCTGGCGTTGTCCGCTGTATGTGCCTGAGCAACCCTCAACGCTCAAGCGCCTGCTGCATTTGGGCAGTTTCGCCCTGAGCAGTTTCTTCCCGCTGCTGGCGCAACGTCGCTGGAAGCCGGATCGCATCATCGGCGTGGTGCCGACGCTGTTTTGTACGCCGGGTATGCGCTTGCTGGCAAAACTCAGCGGCGCACGCACGCTGCTCCACATTCAGGATTATGAAGTCGATGCCATGTTGGGACTTGGTATGGCGGGCAAAGGTAAGCGCGGTATGGTGGCGAAACTGGCCAGCGCCTTTGAACGCAGTGGTTTGCACAACATGGATAATGTTTCGACGATTTCCCGTTCCATGATGCACAAAGCCATGGAAAAAGGTGTTGCGCCACACAAGGTTATTTTCTTTCCCAACTGGTCGGAAGTGGCGCGCTTTCGTGACGTGACCGACGCCGATGTCCTGGCGTTGCGCCAGAAACTGGGATTGCCCGCAGATCAAAAAATCATTCTCTACTCGGGCAATATCGGTGAAAAGCAGGGGCTGGAGAGCGTTATCGAGGCGGCGACCCAGTTGAGTGAGCAACCCTGGCTGTTTGCGATTGTCGGGCAGGGCGGGGGTAAAGCGCGGCTGGAGACCATGGCCAGCGAACGCGACCTGCGTAACGTAATGTTCTTTCCGCTGCAATCTTATGACGCGCTGCCTGCGCTGCTCAAGCTCGCGGACTGTCATCTGGTCGTACAAAAGCGCGGCGCGGCGGATGCGGTACTGCCGTCCAAACTGACTAATATTCTCGCCGTTGGCGGTAACGCGGTGATTACCGCCGAACCTGAGACCGAGTTGGGTCAGTTGTGTAACGCTCACCCAGGCATCGCGGTGTGTGTCGAGCCTGAATCAGTGAATGCGCTGGTTGGCGGGATTCAACAGGCGCTAACCATGCCAAAAGTTAACACGGTGGCACGTGAGTATGCCGAACGCACGCTGGATAAAGAAAACGTGCTGAGTCAATTTATTGCTGATATTCGGGGTACATGATGAGTCAAAACAAACTCTTTCCGGTAGTGATGGCCGGTGGCTCGGGGAGCCGTTTATGGCCGCTGTCTCGCGTACTGTATCCAAAGCAGTTCCTGTGTCTGAAAGGTGATCTCACCATGTTGCAGACGACGATTTGCCGTCTGAACGGTGTGGAGTGCGAAAGTCCGGTGGTTATCTGTAATGAACAACACCGTTTTATCGTTGCGGAACAGTTACGGCAACTGCACAAACTGACCGAGAACATTATTCTCGAACCTGCCGGACGCAACACGGCGCCGGCGATAGCGCTGGCTGCGCTGGCGGCAAAACATCAGTGTCCGGGGGACGATCCGCTGCTGCTGGTACTGGCGGCCGATCACATGATTGCCGACGAAGAGGCATTTCGCGAAGCGGTTCGCAATGCGATGCCGTATGCCAGCGCGGGTAAACTGGTGACGTTTGGTATCGTTCCGGACCAGCCGGAGACCGGCTATGGCTATATCCGTCGAGGCGAGATTTCGCCAGCAAATACTGACGCGGTGGCTTTTGAGGTGGCGCAGTTTGTTGAAAAACCTAATCTGGAAACCGCACAGGCATATGTGGCAAGCGGCGACTACTACTGGAACAGCGGTATGTTCCTGTTCCGGGCCGGTCGTTACCTGGAGGAACTGAAAAAGTATCGTCCCGACATCCTTGAGTCCTGCGAGAACGCCATGAGTACCGTCGATCCCGATCTCGATTTTATTCGCGTTGATGAACAGGCGTTTCTCGCCTGCCCGGAAGAGTCTGTGGATTATGCAGTAATGGAACGTACGGCCGATGCGGTGGTGATGCCCATGAACGCAGGCTGGAGCGATGTCGGCTCCTGGTCATCGCTGTGGGAAATCAGCGCCCATACTGCTGAAGGTAATGTGCATCACGGCGACGTCATTAGCCACAAAACGGAAAACAGCTACGTCTATGCCGAATCCGGGCTGGTGACGACCGTTGGGGTGAAAGATCTGGTGGTGGTGCAGACCAAAGATGCGGTACTGATTGCCGATCGCAACGCGGTACAGGATGTCAAAAAAGTGGTGGAGCAAATTAAAGCTGACGGACGCCATGAACACCACATTCACCGCGAAGTTTATCGTCCGTGGGGCAAGTATGACTCCATTGATGCCGGAGACCGTTACCAGGTCAAGCGAATTACCGTCAAGCCTGGCGAGGGATTGTCCGTGCAGATGCATCATCATCGGGCTGAGCACTGGGTTGTCGTCGCTGGCACCGCGAAAGTGACAATTAATGATGATATCAAACTGCTCGCTGAAAACGAGTCTGTCTATATTCCTCTCGGGGCAACCCACTGTCTGGAGAACCCCGGGAAAATTCCGCTCGATCTGATTGAAGTACGCTCCGGATCTTACCTCGATGAGGATGATGTGGTGCGGTTTGCGGACAGATACGGGCGCGCCTGATGCCTGATGCGCTGATGCGCACCAGGCAATGCATTTAACACTCATTAAAAAGGCTCATTAAGAGTCAGGGCCTCCTGTTGCCTGAAAAAGGGTAAATCATGACAAAACTGACCTGTTTTAAAGCGTATGACATCCGCGGCCGACTGGGCGAAGAGTTAAATGAAGAGATTGCGTGGCGCATTGGCCGCGCTTACGGCGAGTGCCTGAAGCCAAAAACCATCGTCCTCGGCGGCGATGTGCGCCTGACCAGCGAGACGCTAAAGCTGGCGCTGGCGAAAGGACTGCAGGATGCAGGGGTGGATGTGCTGGATATTGGTATGTCGGGCACCGAAGAGATTTATTTTGCCACTTTCCATCTTGGCGTTGATGGCGGCATTGAAGTGACCGCCAGCCATAATCCGCTGGATTACAACGGCATGAAGCTGGTGCGGGAAGGGGCGCGGCCCATCAGCGGCGATACCGGTCTGCGCGACGTGCAGCATCTGGCGGAAGCGAATGACTTCCCGGCGGTTGATGAGAGCAGACGTGGCCGCTACCAGCGGATTAATCCTCGCGATGCCTACATCGACCATCTGCTGGGTTACATCAATCCCGGCAACCTGAAACCGATGAAGTTGGTGCTCAATTCCGGTAACGGCGCGGCAGGCCCGGTGGTGGATGCCATTGAAGCCCGTTTTAAGGCGCTGGGCGTGCCGGTCGAGTTCATCAAAATTCACAACACGCCGGATGGCAATTTCCCCAACGGTATTCCCAATCCTCTGCTGCCGGAGTGCCGGGCAGACACGCGTAACGCGGTGATTGAACACGGCGCGGATATGGGAATTGCTTTCGACGGGGATTTTGACCGCTGCTTCCTGTTCGATGAAAAAGGCCAGTTTATAGAAGGGTACTACATTGTCGGTCTGCTGGCGGAAGCGTTTCTGGAGAAGAATCCGGGGGCGAAAATTATCCACGACCCGCGCCTGTCATGGAATACCGTGGATGTGGTGACGGCGGCCGGCGGTAAACCGGTGATGTCAAAAACCGGACACGCGTTTATCAAAGAGCGTATGCGCCATGAAGATGCCATTTACGGCGGCGAGATGAGCGCGCATCACTATTTTCGCGATTTCGCGTACTGCGACAGCGGGATGATCCCGTGGCTGCTGGTGGCGGAGCTGCTGTGTCTGAAAGGACAGTCACTGGGCGAACTGGTCCGTGACCGGATGGCGGCGTACCCGGCGAGTGGAGAAATAAACAGTACGCTGGCAGAGCCGACGGCGGCTATTGCGCGCGTGGAGCAGCACTTTTCCCGGGAAGCGCTGACGGTGGACAGAACGGATGGCATCAGCATGTCGTTTGTCGACTGGCGTTTCAATTTACGCTCTTCCAATACCGAACCGGTGGTGCGCCTGAACGTGGAATCGCGCGGAGATATTCCGTTGATGGAAGCGCGAACGCGCACTCTTCTGGCGTTGCTGAATCAGTAATGCCGGTGCTTCCTTTGCCCGATGATGGGCCAAGGCGACTAACAGGAACCACGATGACACATCTAAAGAAGCGCGAACGCGCCAAAACCAATGCGTCGTTAATTTCGATGGTGCAACGCTTTTCGGATATCACCATCATGTTTGGCGGGCTATGGGTAATCTGCGAATTAAGCGGTTTGCCTTTCCTGTACATGCACCTGCTGGTGGCGTTGATCACGCTGGTGGTTTTTCAGATGCTCGGCGGGATAACGGATTTTTATCGCTCCTGGCGCGGCGTCAAAATATCCACTGAGCTGGTGCTGTTGCTGCAAAACTGGACGCTGAGCCTGATTTTTAGCGCAGGCTTAATTGCCTTTAATAATGATTTCGATAACCGTCTTGCGGTCTGGCTGGCATGGTATCTGCTGTCAAGCGTAGGGTTGGTGTTGAGTCGTTCGTTTATTCGCTACGGCGCGGGATGGCTGCGTAATCGCGGTTACAACACCCGCCGGGTCGCGGTGGCAGGCAACCTGCCCGCCGGACAAATGCTGCTGGACAGCTTTCGCCATGAACCGTGGCTGGGGTTTGAAGTGGCCGGTGTCTATCACGATCCTATCCCCGGCAAAAACTCCCGCGACTGGGCCGGGAACCTGCAACAGCTGGTGGATGACGCCAAAGCCTCACGCATTCATAACGTCTATATCGCTATGTCGATGAGCGATGGCGCCAGCGTAAAAAAACTGGTACGTGATCTGGCCGACACCACCTGCTCAGTGATCCTCATCCCAGATGTCTTTACCTTCAACATCCTGCATTCACGGATTGAAGAGATGAACGGTGTTCCGGTGGTGCCGCTGTATGACACGCCGCTCTCGGGAATTAACCGTCTGTTGAAGCGCGCGGAAGATATCGTGCTGGCCACGCTGATCCTGCTGCTGATTTCCCCGGTGCTGTGCGGCATTGCATTACTGGTGAAACTGACCTCAAAAGGACCGGTAATTTTCCGCCAGACCCGTTACGGCATGGATGGGAAGCCGATCAAAGTCTGGAAGTTTCGTTCAATGAAAGTGATGGAAAACGACGCGGTGGTGACGCAGGCGACGCAAAACGATCCGCGCGTGACGCCGGTGGGGAATTTTCTGCGCCGGACGTCACTGGATGAGTTACCGCAGTTTATTAACGTGCTGACGGGAGGGATGTCTATCGTCGGGCCGCGTCCGCACGCGGTGGCGCATAACGAACAGTACCGCCAACTAATCGAAGGATACATGTTACGCCATAAGGTGAAGCCGGGCATTACCGGTTGGGCGCAAATCAACGGCTGGCGGGGGGAAACCGATACGCTGGAAAAAATGGAAAAACGTGTGGAATTTGACCTCGAATATATTCGCGAGTGGAGCCTATGGTTCGATATCAAAATTGTTTTTCTGACGATATTTAAAGGCTTTGTGAACAAAGCGGCGTATTAACATGAGCTTACGAGAAAAAACACTGAATGGCGCGAAGTGGTCTGCGATTGCCACGGTGATCATTATAGGTCTGGGGCTTATCCAGATGACCGTCCTGGCGCGGATTATTGATAATCATCAGTTCGGGTTGTTAACCGTGGCGCTGGTGATCATTGCGCTGGCCGACACGTTGTCTGACTTTGGCATTGCCAATTCCATTATTCAGCGTAAAGAGATTGGCTACCTTGAGCTGACCACCCTGTACTGGCTCAATGTTGGACTCGGTATTGTGGTATGCGTGACGATGTTTCTGCTTAGCGAGACGATTGCCAGCGTACTCAATAATCCTGAACTGGCGCCGCTCATCAAAGCGTTATCACTGGCGTTTGTGGTAATACCGCACGGGCAGCAGTTTCGCGCGCTGATGCAAAAAGAACTGGCCTTTAACAAAATCGGCATGATTGAGACCAGTTCGGTGCTGGCCGGTTTTACCTTTACCGTGGTCAGTGCCCATTTCTGGCCGCTCGCGCTGACGGCCATTCTGGGGTATCTGGTGAACAGTACGCTACGTACGCTGCTGTTCGGCTATTTTGGTCGCCAGATTTACCGTCCAGGGCTGCATTTCTCGCTGGCTTCCGTTTCGTCAAACCTACGTTTCGGCGCATGGCTGACGGCGGATAGCATCATTAATTACATCAATACCAACCTTTCTACGCTGCTGTTAGCCAGAACGTTGGGGGCAGGCGTCGCGGGTGGATTCAATCTTGCCTGGAACGTGGCGGTTGTACCACCAATCAAACTGAATCCGATCATTACTCGCGTTCTGTTTCCGGCGTTTGCCAAAATTCAGGACGACAGCGAAAAACTGCGGGTGAATTTTTACAAGCTGCTGTCGGTGGTCGGGATCATCAATTTTCCGGCGCTGCTGGGATTAATGGTGGTATCAAACAATCTGGTGCCGCTGGTATTTGGCGAGAAGTGGAATGGTATTGTCCCCATCCTGCAACTGTTGTGCATTGTCGGGCTACTGCGCTCTGTCGGGAATCCGATCGGTTCGCTGTTGATGGCGAAGGCGCGGGTTGATATCAGCTTCAAATTCAATGTGTTCAAAACCTTTCTGTTTATTCCGGCCATTTTCATCGGTGGACATCTGGCGGGGGCGACAGGCGTGACGCTGGGCTTTTTGCTGGTGCAGGTGATTAACACCATCCTCAGCTATTTCGTGATGATCAAACCTGTCCTCGGCTCCAGCTACCGTCAGTACATGCTCAGTCTGTGGCTACCGTTGTATCTCTCCTTGCCAACCGTTGTTGTGAGCTATGTGCTGGGTTTTACCCTGCGCAACCAACTACCGTTAATCGCGGTGCTAGGGTTGCAAATCGCGGCGGGAGCGCTGGCGTTTGCGGTGATGATTGTGCTGTCGCGCCATCCGCTGGTGGTGGAAATAAAACGTCAGCTTTGTCGCAATGAAAAAATGAAAACCTTACTCCGTGCAGGATAAGAACAACGCTTTAAGAGGTCATAATGAAACTATTAATTTTGGGCAACCATACCTGCGGGAACCGAGGGGATAGCGCTATTCTGCGCGGTTTGCTGGATGCCATTAACGCGCAGCGTCCCGAGACTGAAGTCGATGTTATGAGCCGCTACCCGGTAAGCTCCTCATGGTTACTCAACCGTCCGGTGATGGGCGATCCGTTATATTCGCAGATGAAGCAACACAACAATGCTGCGGGCGTCATGGGACGGGTGAAGAAGGTCTTGCGCCGTCGCTATCAGCACCAGGTGTTGCTTTCGCGCGTTACTGACTCCGGCAATCTGCGCAACATCGCTATCGCCCAGGGATTTACCGATTTTGTCCGTTTACTGTCGCGCTACGACGCCATTATCCAGGTCGGCGGATCGTTTTTTGTCGATTTGTATGGTGTGCCGCAGTTCGAACATGCCCTGTGTTCATTTATGGCAAAAAAACCGCTGTACATGATTGGACACAGCGTGGGGCCATTCCAGGATGAGCAGTTTAATCAACTGGCTAACTACGTTTTTGGTCACTGTAATGCGCTGATTTTGCGCGAATCAGTCAGTCTGGAACTGATGAAACGCAGCGCAATAACCACGGAAAAAGTGGAAGCTGGCGTGGATACCGCCTGGCTGGTCGACAATCATCATCAGGATTTTGAGCCGGGCTACGCCGTACAGCACTGGTTGCACATGGCGGCAAAGCAGAAGACTGTGGCCATTACTTTGCGTGAGCTGGCGCCATTTGATAAGCGTCTGGGAACCACGCAACAGGCCTATGAACAAGCCTTTGCCGGGGTAGTGAACCGCATTCTCGCTGAAGGATACCAGGTGATAGCGCTGTCAACCTGTACCGGTATTGATAGTTACAACAAAGATGACCGTATGGTGGCGTTGAACCTGCGTCAGTATGTTAACGATCCGGCCCGTTATCACGTGGTCATGGATGAACTCAACGACCTTGAGATGGGTAAAATTCTCGGGGCATGCGACCTGACCGTGGGCACCCGCCTGCACTCTGCCATCATTTCGATGAATTTTATGACACCCGCCATCGCCATTAACTACGAGCACAAGTCGGCAGGGATCATGCAGCAACTGGGATTACCGGAAATGGCCGTCGATATTCGCCATCTTTTAGATGGCAGTCTGGAGGGCAGGGTCGGCGATATTCTCGGACAGCTTCCCGAACTGAACATACGGGTAGGGGATGCGGTTATGCGTGAACGCGAACGTGGGGTGCGCATGGTGGAGTCGGTATTAACGCGCATTGAGGGGGAAAAATGAAGATTGGTTTTTTCCTGCTTAAATTTCCACTCTCCTCAGAGACCTTTGTGTTAAATCAGATCACTGCGTTTATCGATATGGGCTATGAGGTGGAGATTGTCGCGATGCATAAGGGCGATCTTGAAAATACGCATGCCTCATTTAATGCCTACCAATTGGGCGATAAAACGCGCTGGCTGCTGAATGAACCGGACGGCAAACTGGCAAAGCTGAAATTCAGGGCGGCTGCTGCATTGCAGGGCATCACCCGTGCGGCCACCTGGAAAGCGCTGAATGCCTCTCGCTATGGCGACGAGGCGCGCAATTTGATTTTGGCGGCTATTTGCGGTGGAAATCCGCAGGCGTTTCAGGCGGATGTCTTTATTGCGCACTTTGGCCCGGCAGGTGTGACGGCTGCCAAACTGCGTGAGCTTGGGATGATCCGCGGGAAAATAGCCACGGTATTTCATGGAGTTGATATTTCACACCGGGACGTTTTGGCCCGCTATACCCCCGAATATAAGCAGTTGTTTCAGCGCGGTGACTTGATGCTGCCCATCAGCAATCTCTGGGCCGGACGGTTAAAAAACATGGGATGTCCGCCGCAGAAAATTGCCGTCTCGCGTATGGGAATCGATATGACGCGCTTTACCCCCCGCCAACTGAAATCGCCAGCCGCGCCGTTGGAGATTATCTCTGTCGCGCGCTTAACCGAGAAAAAAGGGCTGCACGTCGCCATCGAAGCCTGTCGGCAGTTGAAAGAGCAGGGCGTCTTATTTCGCTATCGCATTCTTGGCATTGGTCCCTGGGAGCGTCGTCTGCGGACGCTGATCGAACAATACCAACTCGATGATGTGATTGAGATGCCCGGCTTTAAACCCAGCCATCATGTGAAGGAGATGCTTGAGCAGGCAGATGTATTTCTGTTGCCTTCCATCACCGGCAGGGATGGCGATATGGAAGGGATCCCGGTAGCGCTGATGGAGGCGATGGCGGTGGGGATCCCGGTTATTTCGACGGTTCACAGCGGGATCCCTGAGCTGGTGGAATCGGGTAAATCTGGCTGGCTGGCGCCGGAAAACGATGCTCAGGCGCTGGCTGAACGGTTGGCGGCATTCAGCCAACTCGACAGTGAGCAGGTGCAACCGATTGTGCAATGCGCGCGAGAAAAAATTGAAACTGAATTTAATCAGTTAGCGATTAATAAACAGTTAGCCAGTCTGCTGCAAACGATGTAAATCGAGGTTGTATGTCAGAAAAAAAACTCTCACGTCGTACTTTTCTGACGGCAGGCTCTGCGCTTGTCGTGCTGCACTCTCCCGTTGGTCGGGCGCTTGAATCATCTGGCAGCGTCAATATTCAGGATTACAACCCAAAGGATTGGGTCGCATCCTTCAGGCAGGCATTCACGGAAGGGCAAACGGTAGTCGTACCACAAGGGCTGGAATGTAAGAATATTAATACCGCGATTGTTATTCCGCCAGGCAAAACGCTATCCGTTCAAGGCCGCATAAGCGGCAATGGGCGTGGGCGCTTTGTTCTGCAGGATGGATGCAAGGTGATGGGCGGGCAGGGCGGGAGCCTGAGGAATGTTACCCTCGATGTGCGGGGGTCGGACTGCGTAATAAAAGGGATTGCCATGAGTGGTTTTGCTCCGGTAACGCAAATCTATATTGGCGGCAAAAACTCAAGGCTGATGCGTAATCTGACGATCGAGGATATTACCGTTACGCGTGCTAACTATGGGATCCTGCGTCAGGGCTTTCATAACCGCATGGACGGCGTAAAGATCACGAACAGCCGTTTTAGCGATTTGCAGGGTGACGCTATCGAGTGGAATGTGGCGATAAATGACAGCAATATCCTCATTTCTGATCATGTTATCGAACGTATCAACTGTACTAACGGCAATGTGAATTGGGGTATCGGTATCGGGCTGGCGGGGAGTACTTATGACAATAGCTATCCCGAGGAACTGGCGGTAAAAAACTTTGTGGTGGCGAACATCACCGGTTCCGACTGCCGACAGTTAATCCATGTGGAGAACGGCAAACATTTTGTCATTCGTAATATTACCGCGCGAAATATCACTCCGGATTTCAGTAAGAAAGCGGGTATTGATAATGCAACGGTCGCGATTTATGGATGTGATAATTTCGTTATTGATAATATCAATATGGAGAATAGCGCAGGTATGCTCATTGGCTATGGCGTCATCAAAGGGCGATATTTATCCATTCCGCAAAATTTTAAGTTAAATAATATTCATCTGGATAACTCGAAACTGGAATACAAATTACGTGGCATCCAGATCTCCTCCGGTAATGCCACGTCTTTTGTGGCCATCACTAATCTAGAGATGAAGCGCGCCACGCTGGAGTTGCACAACCAACCGCAGCACCTTTTCTTACGCAACATCAAGGTCATGCAGCAATCCAAGACGGGACCCGCGCTCAAGATGCACTTCGATCTGCGCCAGGATGTACGCGGTAAATTTATGGCCAAACAGGACACCTTGCTATCGCTGGCGAATATCCATGCGGTAAACGAAACCGGGCAAAGTTCAGTTGACATTGACCGTGTAAACCATCAGGTGGTGAATGTAGAAGCGGTGAATTTTCGACTGCCGGGGCATGGGAGGTAACCCCACCATAATCTTACTGGATATCATTGGCTAAAAGATTATAATCACTCAATTACTGTTAAAGCTGGGGCTGGGCAGCGTTGACTACTCAGGGAAGATGCTCATCTTTATCATATGATTCTTGTATTTTGAACAGACAAAGTGATTTATGAACGATAAAGTTTTGCTCATCGGTGCCTCGGGATTCGTGGGGACCAGACTCCTGGAAACGGCTATTGGAGATTTTGATATCCACAATCTGGATAAACAGCAAAGTCACTTCTATCCGCAAATCACGCAAATTGGCGATGTTCGCGATCAACAAGCTCTGGATCAGGCGCTTTCAGGCTATGACACAATCGTTTTGTTAGCAGCTGAACACCGTGATGATGTCAGTCCTACGTCACTCTACTATGATGTGAACGTTCAAGGGACGCGCAATGTATTGGCTGCTATGGAGAAAAATGATGTTAAGAACATCATTTTTACCAGTTCAGTTGCCGTTTATGGTCTGAACAAAACCAATCCTGACGAAAATCATCCGCACGACCCTTTCAACCACTACGGTAAAAGCAAGTGGCAAGCGGAAGAGGTTCTCCGTGAATGGCATGCGAAAGCGCCGGGCGATCGTTCGCTGACTATTATTCGTCCAACCGTTATCTTTGGTGAGCGCAACCGTGGCAATGTTTATAACCTGCTCAAGCAGATTGCAGGTGGTAAGTTTATGATGGTTGGGGCTGGTACGAATTATAAATCAATGGCTTATGTGGGTAATATTGTTGAGTTTATTAAGTATAAACTGAAGAATGTGACAGCTGGTTACGAGGTTTATAACTATGTTGATAAGCCCGATCTCAATATGAATCAACTGGTTACCGAAGTTGAACAGAGCTTAAGTAAAAAAATCCCCTCAGCACACTTACCTTACGCTTTAGGCATGTTAGGTGGCTATTGCTTTGATATTTTGGGTAAAGTGACCGGCAAAAAATATGCTGTCAGCTCTGTGCGCGTGAAGAAGTTCTGTGCCACCACACAGTTTGATGCAACGAAAGTCCACTCATCAGGTTTTGTGGCGCCGTACACATTGTCTCAGGGACTGGATCGCACTTTAAAATACGAATTTTTGCACGATAAGAAAGATGACATTACGTTTGTCTCTGAGTGATTATTGTTGCAATTAACATCCGGGACGTAGTTAGCAACGATTTTTCGGAAACGGTATAATAAATGGTAATTTCAGCACGTTTCCGAAGAATCTGAGTTCACCTCTGTGCTGGTGAAGTGTAGTGTTTGCATTCGGTTTACCTTAACCAGCCTATTTGGCGTTAAGGATGGAGCCAGCGATACTGGCTAACATACGGCTAAAGTCTATACTTTATCAGCCGTTAAGAGGTAGGAGATAGAATGACTAACTTGAAAGCAGTTATCCCGGTAGCGGGCCTGGGGATGCACATGTTGCCGGCTACTAAGGCAATCCCAAAAGAGATGCTGCCGATCGTAGACAAGCCGATGATTCAATACATTGTCGACGAGATTGTAGCTGCTGGCATTAAAGAAATCGTCCTGGTGACTCATGCGTCTAAGAACGCAGTTGAGAACCACTTCGACACCTCTTATGAACTCGAATCGTTGCTTGAGCAGCGTGTTAAGCGCCAGTTGCTGGCTGAAGTGCAGTCCATCTGTCCTCCTGGCGTAACTATTATGAACGTTCGTCAGGCTCAATTGCTAGGGCTGGGTCATTCAATTCTCTGTGCTCGCCCAATTGTTGGGGACAACCCGTTTGTTGTGGTGCTCCCTGATGTCGTTCTTGATACCGCGAGTGCGGATCCTCTGCGCTACAACCTGGCTGCCATGGTTGCTCGTTTTAATGAAACGGGGCGCAGTCAGGTTCTGGCTAAGCGTATGGAAGGCGATCTGTCCGAGTATTCGGTTATTCAGACCAAAGAGCCTTTGGACAACGAAGGTAAAATCAGCCGTATCGTTGAATTCATTGAGAAACCCGATCAGCCACAAACACTGGATTCCGATCTGATGGCCGTAGGGCGCTATATACTGTCTGCTGACATTTGGGCAGAATTAGAGCACACACAACCTGGTGCCTGGGGCCGTATCCAGTTAACGGATGCTATTGCAGAACTGGCGAAAAAACAGTCTGTTGATGCGATGTTGATGACAGGCGACAGCTACGACTGCGGTAAAAAAATGGGCTATATGCAGGCGTTCGTGAAGTATGGTCTGCGGAACTTGAAGGAAGGGGCGAAGTTTCGAGAGTCAATAATGGAAAGTCTTAATAATAATAAGGCCTAAAACATAAACTTAATAAATTGATGCCAGTAGGCAGTAAGGTTGCGTAACTAAAAATGCCATCTTTGACTGCCTTTAGTTTGTTAAGCTACATTAGTTCTTATTTGTAAAAAATGGAACTAAAATGTTGGTTATATATTAGATAAAAACGTTATTATAGGATGATTGAAGAAATAGTATTTATGTGCATTGGTAGCAACAAAGCCAAGGCGGTAGCCTGCCTGGCGGATACATAAACACACCAGCAAGCCAGATTATGAACAATTCAATAAAGAAAAATATATTATATTTATTATTAGTTCAAGGAAGTTCTTATATACTTCCTCTTATCACATTTCCTTATCTAGTAAGAGTTCTTGGAGTTGAACATTTTGGTATACTTGGATTTAGCCAAGCAACAATACAGTATCTTGTTTTATTGACTGATTATGGTTTTAACTGGACAGGAACACAAAAAATAGCTAAACATGCTAATAATAAAAATAAACTTTCCATTATATTCTGGAGCATAATAAATGCAAAAATAATATTATTATTTATTTCGTGTATTCTTTTCATTTTAATGATCTTTTGTATACCCAAATATAGAGAAATCTGGTTAATTCTATTATGTTTTTTCCCTATGCTGCTAGGAAATGTGATATATCCTGTGTGGCTATATCAGGGATTGGAGAGAATGAAGTGGATAAGTTTTTGCACAATCTTTTCAAGATTCCTGATAATACCGTTGACTTTTTTATTTGTAAATAGTCCAACAGATATTTGGCTGGCCGCACTTTTACAAAGTGGGGTTAATTTTTTGGCCGGATTAATTTCATGTATTATTCTTATTAATAATAAATGGATAGAAGGCTACAATTTTAGTTGGTCAGAAATAAAGCTTAGGTATACAGAAGGTATACATGTATTTCTTTCAACTTCATCTATAAGTCTTTATACAGTAAGCATAACTGTTATACTAGGTTTCATAAGTGGTCCTGTTGCCGTTGGATATTTTAATGCAGCAAATATAGTACGTAATGCAGCTCAAGGTTTGCTAGGACCAATTTTTCAGGCAATTTTCCCTAGAGTAAATAATCTTTTCGATGAGCATTATGAAAAAGCATTAGATCTTATAAAAACAAGTGTTAAATATGTTGGCGGATTATCCCTTATCGGGTCATGTGTTTTATTCTTTTTTTCGAAATACATAATATTGACAGTGGCAGGGGAGAATTATATCAACTCAGTAGAGATATTAAAATGGCTAGCCTTTGTCCCATTCTTTATTTCGTTGAGTAATATTTTTGGTGTACAAACAATGTTATCGCACTCATACAAAAAAGAATTTAGCATGATTTTATTCTTTGGGGCATTATTAAATCTTATGATAATATTTCCATTAGTTTATGAGTACAGTGCAGTTGGGGCTGGAATCGCAATATTTATTACAGAACTTTTTGTTGTAACTACTATGTTTTTATTTCTTAAGCGAAAGAAAATTAATATATTTTAAGGGGGGGGGATGTACGATTATATCATCGTTGGTACTG
This sequence comes from Citrobacter sp. wls615, assembly GCF_005281355.1. NCBI lineage: Bacteria > Pseudomonadati > Pseudomonadota > Gammaproteobacteria > Enterobacterales > Enterobacteriaceae > Citrobacter > Citrobacter sp. wls615. Next base: position 125,817 of record NZ_SZXM01000060.1, read on the forward strand.
GATTGTTTGGTTCTGTTTGTGCTAGAGAATTGTCTAAGAAAGGCAAAAAAATACTAATGCTTGAAAAAAGAGACCATATTGGTGGAAATATTTATACTGAAAATGTACATGATATTCATGTTCATAAATATGGTGCTCATATTTTTCATACAAACGATAAAGAAGTATGGGATTATGTTAATGAAATTTCAGAATTTAACAGATTCACAAATTCACCTTTAGCAGTGTACAGAGATAAAATTTATAATTTACCATTTAATATGAATACATTTTATCAGCTATGGGGAGAGGCTGATCCAAATAAAGTAAAACAAATCATTGCAGAGCAGAGAAAAATACTAAATGGTAAAGAACCAGAAAATTTAGAAGAAAAAGCTATTTCATTAGTTGGTAAAGATATTTATGAAATTTTGATTAAGGGTTACACTGAAAAACAATGGGGGAGAAGTGCGAGAGAGTTACCGCCATTTATAATTCAAAGATTACCCGTTAGGTTCACATTTGATAATAACTACTTTAATGATAAATATCAGGGGATTCCAACTGAAGGTTATACCTGCTTAATTGAAAAAATGATTGGAGATACTGAAGTTAGATTAAATACAGATTATTTAAAAGATAAAGTTTATTATAACTCGTTAGCCAGTAAGGTAATATATACGGGGCCAATTGATGCTTTTTATGAATATCGTTTTGGAACATTAGAGTATAGAAGTTTGAGATTTGAGAGTGAAATATTAAATGTTGATAACTTTCAGGGTAATGCTGTGATAAATTTTACAGAAAAGGATGTTCCATATACAAGAATAATTGAGCATAAACACTTTTCCTTTGAAAATAAATCATCTAAGACTCTCATAACTAGAGAATATCCTACGGATTGGTCTCTTGGAAAAGAAGAATATTATCCGATTAATGATGACATAAATATGAGTTTATTCAAAAAATATCAGCAACTAGCTAAAAAAGAAGAAAGAATAATTTTTGGGGGGAGATTAGCTGAATATAAATATTATGATATGCATATGGTTATTAGATCTGCATTGAATAAAATAAAAAATATAGAGGTATAAACGTGAGGAAAATATTATTCTATTGCCAAGATTTCTATCCTCTTAATAATGGTTATGCAAACGCATATTTGAATCTGATTTATTCATTGTTACAATATTCAGATGATATTAACATCACGGTACTCACTCCGACATTACTTAAGAATGAAAAGGAAATCAATTCCGAACGTTTAGAAGTGCGAAGATTAGATATAAATCATAGCTTAAAATTTTTTGGGAAGTTTTTATCAGAATACCGAAGGGCGAAAACAATAAATGAATTAATGAAAGATGATGGATATGAGTTGTTATTTATCGAAACATTCGATCAGCCATTTTTAATTTCTTTCTTAGACAAAGAGATTATGAGTAGAACTGTCGTCCGTGTACATTCAACATCTGAGACTGAATATACATTTTTTGTACCAAGTTTAATTTATAAGATAAAGAAATATTTAATTAAAAATATAGTATCGAAAAAAATAAAATGGATTTCATCAACAAACAGTTTTCATATTGATTTTGTAAAAAAATATTACTTTTCTGATAATGTAATTAAAATTGGAGAGGTTAACTTTAATATCATTCCTAATACTATATTTCCAGATCCAAAGTTTGAAAATATAATAGACAATGGTAATAAACTTAAAGCAATTATGCTAGGAAGGATGGAACGTGAGGGCTATATTCAAAAGGGATTTGAGGATTTATTTATTGCTTTAAATTTAATTGATCCAAAACTAAGAGATAATCTTGATTTATGTGTAATTGGGAATGGTGAATATAAAGAAAGGTTAATAAAACTAGCTGATAATATTGAGTGTATAACATTTATAGATAGTATCAACCATAAGGCTTTGATCGAGACACTACAATCAGTTGATTTAGTCATTCTTCCTAGTCGCTTTGAAGGGTTATCTATGTTTGCCCTAGAAGGCTTAGCCACCGGCAACGTTTGCCTATTTACGAAGACCGGGGGCTTAGTAGACTTGATTGATGGGAATGGTTATTTTACTGAAGTGCAGGATGTTTACAGTTTGGCGGATGGACTTACTAGAATTTTATCAGCAGATCAGTCATCGATTGATGTAATGAAAAATAGATCACAACTGATTTATAACACAAAGTTCTCAAATGCAAAAGTTGCTGATGCTTTCTTGAAGATGCTAAGAACAGTTTCAATTGTGAATCGTAAAAATGAAGAGAATATGAAATGACTATGATCTCTGTAATAATGCCGGTTTATAATGCAGAGAAATATCTATCTGAATCAATAGAATCAGTACTGAATCAAACATTTTCAGATTTTGAATTTATCATTGTTAATGATGGGTCTACCGATAGCACTAAAGATATATTAGAAAAATATAGCAGACAAGATTCTAGAATTTCAATTATTGAACAACAAAATATGGGAATTGTGGCGAGTTTGAATAATGCAATATGCAGAGCCAAGGGACAATACATAGCAAGAATGGATTCCGATGATATTTCTCATCGGAATAGATTACAACTGCAGTTTCAATATATTGATGAAAATAAACTGGATGTTATTGGCTCGCATTATTATGAGATCGATGAGAATGGTGAGCTTCTTGGGTTAAGATTGGTACCAATACTAACGGATATGATTGATATCTGTCTGTGCACTTCGGTACCTTTCGCTCATCCATCAGTCATGATTAGGAGAAAGTTTCTTGAAGATCATCACATCCAATATGGTAAAGATGGTTACCATTTTGCCGAGGATTTAGCTCTATGGATGAAGATGCATGAATTAGGTGCTAAATTTGGAAACTTAAATGAGATTGTTTTTAGCTACAGAGTGCTCAATAACTCTCTATCTCGAACAAAAAGGAGAAATATTTTTTCTGACAGCATATCCCTATATCATCAATATTGTTTAAAAAATAGAACGCATATTGAGCATATTCTCGAAAAGAGATTAACTAACCTGCAGAGTAAGAATAATAAATGGCTATGCGCCGCATTAGTAAAATATTCTGTCCGGTTTGGTAAGCTAAGATATCTTCGAGAGATAAAAAAATATCCTAAAAAACTAGTAGTTGAATGTTTGTTTAGTGAACTAAACAGAACTTTCAAAATTTAGTTTTAAGGAATAGTGAATATGACAACTTCGCACAATATTAAAAAACAAACCAGATTTGGTTTGTTTTTCAATACTATTTTAATACTGTATTTTATATTTAACGTTAATTATTTCTTTTTACCTTATCAAATCCCATCATCTTATTTGGTTTTATTGTTTTGGTTCATGCTATTTGTTGTAAACACATTAAAAACAAAACTTATCTATCTTCCGAAAATATCTATATTACTTTCTCTATTTTTATTCTTTGTGGTTTCAGTTATTAGTTATATCAATAATTTTGGAGAGAGTGATATTTATATTATCAGAACTATTTGTATGTATGCACTAATAACTATAGTCTCTAAATATATTTATATTATTACATTTAGTTGCAATAGGCTAAATGTACTTAAATCCATCGGTTATGCTGGTTTTTTGAATAGTTTATTTATAATATCTATGCTACTGTATAAACCATTTCAGAATTGGTATTTAAATTTAATAAGTGAAAAATCCTTTGATTTAATTGGTGGTGGTGAAGCTCTTAATGGACTAATGTCCTTGCGTATGATTGGTATTACAGGGTTTTCTGCTTATTCGACAGGCTTTGTTCAGGTGCTATGTTTTTTAAGCTATTTACTCTATATCTATTACAGAGAACGTAAGTTTCAGATGACATTAAAGGATTATATAATTATCTTACTTATTGCTTTATCCGCATTGATTTCAGCTCGATCCTCAATTGTGGGCATATTTATCGTGGCTATTATTTTATTAAAAATAACAAATATATTATCATTCTCTAAAACAATGATAAACATGATTATTGCCATTGCAATTTGTTTGTCCGCTATCATTATTTTTATCCCCGCTGATTTTAAAGATTTTTTTATAAATTGGATTACTGAAGTTTTCAAGTCTGGAACAAAAACAGGTTCGATCCAGACAAATATAAACATGTATATATACTCTTGGTCCGATTTTAGTTTTATTGGGGATTCTAAATGGTATGGTGACAATAATGATTATTATATGAACACTGATGTTGGCTGGTATCGATTATTATTTGCTGTAGGCTACGTAGGGATGATTTCTTGGCTGTTTGTCTTAATATCAGTGATAGGTGTCAGGAATGTTTTTACATTGAAAATTAATAATGATAATTTTATATTAATAGCCGTAGGGTTTTACGCTATCTTGATGATGTTCAAGGGGGCTATTTTGTTTGATAGCTTTCAATCAATATTTATCATTCTTATGTTGAATTATTCAATAATTAACAAAATGAAGGTTAAACATGAAGCATAAAATATTGTTAATATATTCCTACTTTATTAGGTTGTTGCTAGTGTGGCTACCTGATATGCCTTCTATTATGCGATTTAGGGGGTTTCTGTATTCTTTGGGTATGGGAGGGTGCGGTAAAAATCTTCAAGTATCTTCAACTGCTGTGCTACGCGGGGTTGAAAAAATTATTTGTGGCTGTGATATATATATTGGGCCAAACGCTTATATTATGTCCCGTGAAAAAATTATTATACAAAATGAAGTTTTGATTGCTATGAATGTGGTTGTTGTAGATGCTAACCATGGAAAACTTAATGGTAGCTATCGATACTCAAGGGGACATCAGGAAAGAATCATTTTAGGAAAAGGTTCTTGGATCGCGGCAAATAGCGTGGTTACGGCAGGTGCAGTGATACCTGCAGGTAAAGTAGTACCTCCTTGTACAGTGGTGAGAAAACAATGAGCGTCGGCATTTATTCAAATTGGAAAATTAAATTATTTAGAAATGGTTTTTTTATAAATAGAATTCATGCTAAATATCTTCATGAATTTGTCAATGCCTATGGCAGTGTAACTTTATTAACTAATACTATTGATGATAACGTAACAAATGAATACGTTTATTTTGAAAATAAAAACGTTAATCTAATTACATTGCCAAGATTTTCTAAATATCATCAATCTTATCGGCATTTTTTTCTTATAAAAGATGGTATAAAAAAACTTTCGCACCTATCTGAACAGATTTATGTCAGAACACCGGAACCATTCTCATGGCTTTTCTTGATATATGCAAAAAATAAATTGGTCAACTATCATTTTACTTCAAACCCCTTAGACGTAATACGGAAAAGTAATAATAGCACCATAAAAAAAATAATACGTTTAATGTTTTTTTTCCCTGAGTATTATCTTATATGTATATCGGCTTTTTTTAACTCGGCCAGTTGTAATGGACCGTCAGTATTGAAAAATATTCCTTTTTTTTTGAAGGGGAAAATTAAAGTATTAATTGAAAGTACAATCAGTCTAGATGAAATAAACAATAAAGAATACAAAGCATCACATATCAATGAAGCACTGAAGTTGATTTGTGTTTCAAGATTACAGCCTGCTAAGGGGCTGGAAGAGTTGATAGATTCTTTAATCGATTATAAGGTTTACAATCCCTCTAGACAATTTCATTTAACTATTGTCGGCGATGGCCCTTTATATCATAAATTGCATGATAGAGTTTTTTCCTCAGTTTGCAAGAATTGCATATCTCTTATTGGTTCTGTTGAGAATGGCGAACCTTTAAATATGTTATATCGAGATAATGATATATTAATTAATCCTTCTCTGTCAGAAACAGGACCTCGAGTAGTTATTGAAGGTATGTCTGAAGGGTTAGTTTGTATTTCTACTGACGTTGGTTATGTTCGCTATTTATTAAAAGAAAGTCCAGAGCTTTTGTCATATATCATAGAGGAAGATTTTTCTGCGGAACTACATAGAATGCTTAATTCTTTTTATGACAAACCGTTGCAGTATATGGCCCTTTCAAAAAAATCATTCGATATTTCAAAGAAATATAGCTTAACCCAATTCGTCAATGAGGTTTTTTCGAAAAAATGAATAGTCTAGTATCTATTGTAATGCCGTCTTTCAATTCAGAGAAATATATACTAAATTCAATTAACTCTGTTATTGGTCAAACTTATAAAAACTGGGAGTTAATTGTTGTTGATGATTGTTCAACAGATGGAACTTTCCCTTTATTACAGGCGCTGGCAGAAAAGAATCCAAAAATAAAAGTTTTCCAAAATAAAGTAAATAGCGGTGCTGGGATTTCTAGAAACAAAGCAATTGAATATGCTAGCGGACGATTCATTGCATTTTTAGATAGTGATGATTTATGGCATCCCTCAAAACTTGAAAGACAAATCTCTTTCATGAATATCAATGGTTACAGTTTTACCTATACAGCTTATGTCAAAATTAATAATCAAGGTGAAGAGACTAAAAAAATTATACCACCAAATGAAATTTGTTATAATGAATTATTAAAATCTAACGTTATAGGATGCCTTACTGCAATATATGATGTTGAAAAGCTTGGGAAAATGTATATGCCTAATTTAAGAAAGAGGCAGGATATGGCTCTTTGGCTGAAAATATTAGAGGTTGAACAAAAAGCTTTTTGCTTAAATGAAATATTAGCTTATTATCGAGAGGGAAATGAGAGTCTTTCATCAAATAAATTTAAAATGCTTTTTCTTCAGCTAAAATTTTATCGAAACTATCTTAAACTTAATTGGTGTCAAGTCTTATATTATTTTACATTCTATGTCATTAGAGCATTACGAAAGCATCATTAATAATATATTTTTAGTTTTTGGCAATCAAGCACGCTTTATGTGCGCCATATTTTAAGATATTATACCTATATACTTATATTAAACACCTGACAGGAGTATATAATGTCCAAGCAACAGATCGGCGTCGTCGGTATGGCAGTGATGGGGCGCAACCTGGCGCTCAACATCGAAAGCCGTGGTTATACCGTCTCCATCTTCAACCGTTCCCGTGAAAAAACCGAAGAAGTTGTAGCCGAGAATCCAGGTAAGAAGCTGGTTCCGCACTACACGGTGAAGGAGTTCGTCGAGTCTCTTGAAACCCCACGTCGCATCCTGTTAATGGTGAAAGCAGGTGCTGGCACTGATGCTGCCATCGATTCCCTGAAGCCGTACCTTGATAAAGGCGACATCATCATTGATGGCGGCAACACCTTCTTCCAGGACACCATTCGTCGTAATCGCGAACTGTCTGCAGAAGGCTTTAACTTCATCGGTACCGGTGTTTCCGGCGGTGAAGAGGGGGCGCTGAAAGGCCCGTCTATCATGCCTGGTGGCCAGAAGGAAGCCTATGAACTGGTTGCTCCGATCCTGACCAAAATCGCTGCTGTGGCGGAAGACGGTGAACCGTGCGTGACCTATATCGGCGCTGACGGTGCGGGCCATTACGTGAAGATGGTCCACAACGGTATCGAATACGGCGACATGCAGCTGATTGCTGAAGCCTATTCTCTGCTGAAAGGCGGTCTGAACCTGTCCAATGAAGAGCTGGCCACCACTTTCACCGAGTGGAACGAAGGCGAGCTGAGCAGCTACCTGATCGACATCACCAAAGACATCTTCACCAAAAAAGACGAAGACGGTAAATACCTGGTTGACGTGATTTTGGATGAAGCAGCGAACAAAGGCACCGGTAAATGGACCAGCCAGAGCTCTCTGGATCTGGGCGAACCGCTGTCACTGATCACCGAGTCCGTATTCGCGCGCTACATCTCTTCTCTGAAAGACCAGCGCGTTGCAGCATCTAAAGTGCTGTCCGGCCCGCAGGCTAAACTGGCTGGCGATAAAGCGGAGTTCGTTGAAAAAGTCCGTCGTGCGCTGTATCTGGGCAAAATTGTCTCCTACGCGCAGGGCTTCTCTCAACTGCGTGCTGCGTCTGATGAGTACAACTGGGATCTGAACTACGGTGAAATCGCGAAGATTTTCCGCGCGGGCTGCATTATCCGTGCCCAGTTCCTGCAGAAAATCACTGACGCGTACGCTGAAAACAAAGGCATCGCCAACCTGCTGCTGGCACCGTATTTCAAAAACATCGCCGACGAGTACCAGCAGGCGTTGCGTGATGTCGTGGCCTACGCGGTGCAGAACGGTATTCCGGTACCGACATTCTCCGCTGCTGTAGCCTACTACGACAGCTACCGTTCTGCGGTACTGCCGGCGAACCTGATTCAGGCTCAGCGTGATTACTTCGGTGCGCACACCTATAAACGTACTGATAAAGAAGGCGTGTTCCATACCGAATGGCTGGATTAATCTGATTTAGTCAAACTGTGAATCCAGGCCCGGAGCGCTCCTCCGGGCTTTTTTATTGTAGTAAACGCTATGTTACAAGGGGAAGATGCACAGGACTAAGAAGAATAGCGATATAATGTTAGCATTCCTGTTAACTGCATCGCCTTGACAGGTCATCGACATCAGAGTTACAAAACCTACTCATCGTTTCTGTTGTTGGGGAATGTATCTCCTCAAAATGATTAACCAGAAGAAGTCAGAGCAAATGAAAATAACTATTTCAGGAACAGGTTATGTCGGTCTTTCAAACGGTATTTTGATTGCCCAAAATCACGAAGTAGTCGCGCTGGACATTGTGCAGGCTAAAGTGGATATGCTTAACAGGAAGCAATCCCCCATTGTTGATAAAGAGATAGAAGAGTATCTATCAACGAAAAATCTTAATTTTCGTGCAACAACTGACAAGCAAGATGCTTACAAAAATGCCGATTATGTCATTATAGCTACACCGACCGATTACGATCCTAAAACCAACTATTTTAATACCTCTAGCGTGGAATCAGTCATCCGCGATGTATTGGAAGTGAATCCACAGGCAGTGATGATTATTAAATCAACCATCCCGGTTGGTTTTACTCAGTCGGTCAAAGAACGTTTAGGTACGAATAATATCATTTTCTCGCCTGAATTCTTGCGAGAAGGAAAAGCTCTTTATGACAATCTTCATCCCTCACGTATTGTTATTGGGGAGTCTTCGGCACGCGCCACACGATTCGCAGAGTTATTACAGGAAGGTGCAGTAAAACAAAATATTCCAACGCTATTTACTGATTCCACTGAAGCTGAAGCAATTAAGCTTTTTGCTAATACTTATCTTGCTATGCGTGTAGCATATTTTAATGAATTAGACAGCTACGCTGAAAGCTTAGGTCTAAATGCCCGACAAATTATTGAAGGCGTTTGTCTGGATCCGCGTATTGGTAATCATTACAACAATCCATCCTTTGGCTACGGTGGCTACTGCTTACCGAAAGATACCAAGCAACTGCTAGCCAACTACGAATCGGTGCCGAATAACATCATCGGTGCAATCGTTGATGCTAATCGTACGCGTAAAGACTTTATTGCTGACTCTATCCTCGCGCGCAAGCCGAAGGTGGTGGGCGTATACCGTCTGATCATGAAGTCTGGCTCGGATAACTTCCGCGCCTCCTCTATTCAGGGGATCATGAAGCGTATTAAGGCCAAGGGGGTACCCGTTATTATTTATGAACCCGTCATGGAAGAGGATGAATTTTTCCATTCTCGGGTAGTGCGCGATCTTAACGCGTTCAAAAATGAAGCAGATGTTATTATTTCTAATCGTATGACATCAGAATTGGCTGATGTTGCAGAAAAAGTGTATACCCGCGATTTGTTCGGCAGTGATTAATTATCATCCCCACAAAAAAGGCCTTATTAAAGGCCTTTTTACTTTAAACAGGTTAGTAATTAAACGTTGTAGAAGTTACGATACCAGTCAACAAAGTTCTTCACTCCATCTTTAACCGTTGTTTCAGGTTTAAATCCAATAATATCATACAGTGCTTTAGTGTCCGCGCTGGTTTCCAATACATCACCGGGCTGAAGTGGTAGCATGTTTTTCTTCGCTTCTATACCCAGCGCATCTTCCAGCGCCTTGATATAATCCATCAGCTCTACCGGTGCACTATTGCCGATATTGTAGACGCGATACGGCGCGGAGCTGGTTGCTGGGGAACCGCTTTCGACAGTCCACTCCCCGTTGGGCTCAGGAATAACATCCTGCAGGCGAATGATTGCTTCTGCGATATCATCAATATAGGTAAAGTCACGCTTCATTTTGCCGTAGTTATAGACGTCAATACTTTTCCCTTCCAGCATCGCTTTGGTGAACTTGAACAACGCCATATCCGGGCGGCCCCAAGGACCGTACACGGTAAAGAAACGCAGGCCTGTGGTGGGTAATCCGTACAGATGGGAATAGGTATGGGCCATCAGTTCGTTGGCTTTTTTGGTTGCCGCATACAGGGATACGGGGTGATCGACGGAATCGTCCGTTGAAAAGGGCATTTTTCGATTCAGACCGTATACCGAGCTGGAAGAGGCATAGAGTAAATGCTGAATTTTATTATGCCGACAACCTTCCAGTATGTTCAGAAAACCTGTGAGATTGGAGTCTGCGTAAGCGTGCGGATTTTCAAGTGAATAACGTACACCAGCCTGTGCAGCGAGATGAATCACACGATCAAAATTCCCGGAAGCGAAAAGAGTTGACATACCTTCGCGGTCGGCTAAATCAATCTTATGAAAATGGAAGCCGGGGTGTACCAACAGCTCCAGACGGGCATGCTTAAGACTCACGTCGTAGTAATCGTTGAGATTATCGATACCGACGACTTGGTGGCCAGCCTCAAGGAGGCGTTTGCTAACATGGAAGCCGATGAAACCAGCGGCCCCCGTAACCAAGTATTTCATGTTCGTTCCTCTTTTCGGCTAAAAAGCAGCCAGGCACTATCTGGTGCAACGAAAACTGGAATAATACCGTCAGATGGCAAAAAAGCTAATGGTTATCCTTTTTACTCATGCCATTTTTAGTGGTAAGTTAATAAATATTCATGTGGCGAATATATTGGCGAGATCGTTCGGCATTTACGCTTACTGACATTTAACCCGCTGATTGACGCTTTTCCTACGAAGAATGACCTTTCTGTATTGACACTTCTTTTAAATTCCTTCCCTTTATCTCCAGTGACTAAAATGCCAATCAAAATCTCTCAATTAATTTGTTTTTTTATCATTAATCCTATGGAATTGCTTCAATTTATAGCTAAACTAATTCGAGTTTAAGTTCTTCATTAATTAAGGTAACTATGTCTGTAAGTGATAACAACATGTCCGGGCGTGGTAACGATCCGGAACAGATTGATCTGATTGATTTGCTGGTGCAATTATGGCGCGGGAAAGTCACTATTGTTGTTGCGATTGTCGTTGCCATTGTACTGGCGGTGGGCTATCTGGCGATTGCTAAAGAGAAATGGACCTCTACTGCAATTATTACTCAACCTGATGTCGGACAGATTGCCACCTATAACAACGCGCTTAACGTGATGTATGGTGCCAGCGCACCTAAGGTGACTGAACTGCAGACAAACGTTATTGGTCGTTTCAGTACTTCTTTCTCTGCATTGGCTGAAGCGCTTGATAATCAAGAAAAACCAGAGAAATTGTCAATTGAGCAGTCTGTTAAAGGCCAACAGTTGCCGTTATCTGTCTCTTATGTTGGCGGATCACCAGAAGAAGCTCAGCGTCAGTTGGCTGAATACATTCAACAAACTGATGAAAAAGTTGCCAAAGAGCTGGAGCTTGACCTGACTGATAACATCAAGCTGCAAACCAGTACTCTTGAAGACTCTCTGAAGACCCAGGAAGTGGTTGCTCAGGAACAAAAAGATTTGCGCATCAAGCAAATCCAGGAGGCGCTGCGTTATGCAGAACAGGCCGGTGTGATTAAGCCCCAAATCCAGCAAACTCAGGAGGTTACGCAGGACAGTATGTTCCTGTTGGGTAGCGATGCCCTGAAATCTATGGTTGAACACGAGGCTACGCGTCCTTTGATATTGTCTGATAACTACTTCCAGACAAAACAAAAACTGCTGGATATCAGAAATCTTAAGCTTGAAGGGGCAGAGTTGCACTCCTATCGCTACGTGATGAAACCAACGTTACCGATTCGTCGTGACAGTCCGAAAAAAGCCATTACCCTGGTACTGGCCGTTCTGCTGGGGGGAATGATTGGTGCCGGTATCGTGCTGGGGCGAAATGCGCTGCGTGGTTACAAAGCCAGAGCGTAGCAGGCCGACAGCAGTTTTATTCTGAGCACAAAAAAACCGGGCAGTTCACAGCGCCCGGTTTTTTTACGTCTGCCGATTACTGATGACGCTTACGTAAGTTCTCAATCACGGTGGTCAGATCAAGCTCCTGATCCTGTAGCAGAACCAGCAGGTGGTACATCAGGTCAGAAGCTTCATTCGTCAGTTCAAAACGATCGTGCACGGTGGCGGCCAGTGCGGTTTCCACGCCTTCTTCCCCCACTTTCTGCGCAATGCGTTTGGTGCCACTGGCATACAGCTTGGCCGTGTAAGAGCTTGCCGGATCGGCGGTTTTACGCTCAGCCAGAAGTTGTTCCAGTTGATACAGGAACAGCCACTGATGACTGGTGTTAGCAAAGCAGCTTGAGGTGCCTTTGTGGCAAGTTGGCCCAATCGGGTTAACCAGCACCAGCAGGGTGTCGTTGTCGCAGTCAGGCGCGATGTTAACCACATTAAGAAAGTTGCCAGAGGTTTCACCTTTGGTCCACAGGCGTTGTTTGGTCCGCGAGAAGAAGGTTACCTTACCGCTTTCAAGCGTTTTATCCAGCGCCTCCGGGTTCATATAACCCAGCATCAATACTTCGCCGGAGACCGCATGCTGCACGACAACTGGCATCAGTCCGTCAGTTTTTTCCCAGTCCAGCTCGCGGCATTGTTGCTTCGTTAACATATCCTGATCTCCACGCCCTGTGTTGCCAGGTACGCTTTTAATTCGCCAATATTGATAATTTGCTTGTGGAAGACGGAGGCGGCAAGCGCGCCGTCAACGTCAGCATCCCGGAAGGCTTCGAGGAAGTGTTCCATGGTGCCCGCGCCACCGGAGGCAATCAGCGGTACATGGCAAACGTCGCGCACTTTTCTCAGCTGTTCCAGATCGTAGCCATTACGCACGCCGTCCTGATTCATCATGTTCAGCACGATTTCGCCAGCTCCACGTTTCTGCACTTCCTGCACCCAGTCCAGCGTTTCCCACTGCGTGATGCGGGTACGGCTCTCATCCCCGGTGTACTGGTTAACGTGATATTTACCGGTTTCGGCGTCATACCAGGTATCGATACCCACCACAATGCACTGTACGCCAAAGCGGTCCGACAGCCGCGTGATAAGCTCCGGGTCAGCCAGCGCCGGGGAGTTGATGGATATTTTATCCGCCCCAAAGGAGAGGATACGCGCCGCATCATCGATGGACTTAATCCCGCCGGCAACGCAGAACGGAATGTCGATCACTTCCGCCACGCGAGACACCCAGCTTTTATCCACTACACGGCCATCGCTGGAAGCGGTGATATCGTAGAACACCAGTTCATCTGCGCCTTCATCGGCATAGCGTTTTGCCAGCGGGACGATGTCGCCAATAATTTCGTGATTGCGAAACTGGACGCCTTTTACCACCTGTCCATCGCGAACGTCCAGACAAGGAATTATGCGTTTTGCCAGCATTGGATGGCCTCCTCAACGGTGAACTTACCTTCCAGCAGGGCGCGTCCGACAATCACGCCGCGTACTCCGGTCCCGCGCAGGGCCGCCACATCCTCGATTCCGCCAATGCCACCAGATGACTGAAACGCCACCTGCGGATATTTGGCGCACACTTCTTCATAAAGCGCGACGTTCGAACCCGCCAGCGTACCGTCGCGGGAAATATCGGTGCACAGCACATGCTTCAGACCCACGGGCAAATAGGTTTCCACCAGTTCTTCCAGCGAAACCCCGGAATCTTCCTGCCAGCCGCTGACCGCAACCTGTTTATTACCTTGCTCATCAATACGCACGTCCAGCGCCAGCACCAGCGCGTCGGCGCCAAAACGTTCGAACCAGCTCTTAACTTCCTCAGGGGATTTAACCGCCGTCGAACCGACCACCACACGCGCCACACCGGCGTCAAGCAGTGCCGCAACGTCCGCTTCAGTACGCACACCGCCGCCCACCTGCACCGGAACATTGACGCCCGCAACCAGCGTTTTAATCAGTGGTATTTGTCGTTTCTGCGGATCTTTTGCCCCGGTCAGATCGACCAGGTGCAGTACCTGTGCGCCTTGTGCCGAGTAATCCTGCAAGCGGGGCAGAGGATCGTTGCCGTAATCACGTTGCTGTGCGTAATCGCCCTGATGAAGACGCACCACCGTGCCGTCGATTAAATCTAATGCCGGAATAATCATTACATCTCCAGAAAGTTTTTCAGCAACTGCGCCCCAGCCGCACCCGAACGTTCCGGGTGGAACTGCACGCCAAAGAAATTGTCCTTTTGCACTGCCGCGGTAAACGGTTCGCCGTAATGACATTGGGCGATGGTCCATGGGTTCACTGGCATCGCATAGCTGTGGACAAAGTAGAAATACGCCCCATCGTCAATACCCTGGAACAGACGATTCCCCGCCTGCGGATAAACGCGATTCCAGCCCATATGCGGCAGCGGCAGACCGAAATCGGTCATTTTAGGGACGTCCTGATCAATAATGCCCAGCAGGGAGACACCGTTACTCTCTTCACTGCGCCGCCCAAGCAGTTGCATGCCTAAGCAGATCCCCAGCACCGGCTGCGTACAGGCCTTAATCAGCTCAATAAGTTCACGCTCGTGCAACTGGTCCATAGCCGCCTGCGCGGTACCCACGCCGGGTAGAAACAGCTTATCGGCACGGAGCACCACATCCGCATCGCGGCTGACAACCGGGTCGTATCCATGGCGCGCGACGGCGGATTTCACCGAGTTCAGATTGGCGCAGCCGGTATCCAGGATCACTACGTTCATTACAACACTCCTTTTGAGGAGGGCAGCGTGTCGCCTTCTACGCGAATTGCCTGACGCAGCGTGCGGCCAAAGGCTTTAAACAGGCTTTCCACGCGGTGGTGGTCATTTTTCCCTTTGGTTTTCAGGTGCAGGGTGACACCCATGGTGTAAGAGAGTGAGCGGAAGAAGTGTTCAATCATCTCCGTGCTCAGATCGCCCACGCGCTGGTAGGTAAACTCAGCGCGGTATTCCAGGTGCGGACGCCCGGAGATATCCAGCGCGCAACGTGCCAGACACTCGTCCATCGGCAGGACAAAACCAAAACGGTTGATGCCACGTTTATCGCCTAATGCCAGCTTTAAGGCCTCACCCAGCGCCAGACCGGTATCTTCTACGGTGTGGTGATCGTCAATATACAGATCGCCCTTAACGGCTATCTCCATGCGAAAACCACCGTGAGTGGCGATTTGATCCAGCATGTGGTCAAAGAAGCCAACGCCGGTATTGATTTTGCTTTGGCCTTCGCGGTCCAGCCAGACTTTGACGTCAATCTGCGTTTCTTTGGTATTGCGCTCAACGTGCGCGTAGCGGTCACGCTTGGTCAACTGTTCGCCGATCATCGCCCAGTTCAGGGTGTCACGGTGATAACGCAATCCGCGAATTCCCATGTTTTCAGCCAGCTGAATATCTGTGGCACGATCACCAATGACGTAGCTGTTTGCTATGTCCATGGCCTGTTCAACCAGGTACTGCTCAACCAGCTTCACTTTTGGCTTCCGGCAAGCGCATTCGTCCGTCGGCAGGTGCGGGCAAATCAGCACTTCATCAAATGCCACGCCCTGAGAGGTGAAAATTTGCATCATCAGGTTATGCGGACCGTCAAAATCGGCCTGCGGGAAACTCTGCGTTCCCAGTCCATCCTGGTTGGTAATCATCACCAGCTTATAGCCTGCTTTTTGCAGTTTCAGCAAAACAGGAACGACTTCCGGCTCAAAAGCCAGTTTGTCAAAGCGATCAACCTGAAAGTCACTTGGCGGTTCAGAAATCAGGGTTCCATCGCGATCGATAAAAAGATACTTCTGGCTCATACTTGCTCCGCACGTAAGGCGTCAATGACGCGCTGGCTCTCTTCACGGGTTCCGACAGTAATTCGCAGGCAGCCGCTTAACGAGGGTTGTTTGTTCTGGTCTCGTAAGATAATGCCCTGATCCCACAAAGATTTAAATACGCTGCTCGATGCGATGAAGCGCGCCAGAACATAGTTGGTTTCAGAAGCGAAAACCTGTTCTACACAGCGAATTGTTTTCAGGTTATCTACCAGATACTGACGCTCTTGCAGGATCTGCTCTACGCGTTGACGCATGGCGGCAACCCCTTGCGGCGTCAGCGCCTGGGCGGCGATATCCGCCACCGGCGTAGAGAGCGGGTAAGGGGCGATCACCTTTAACAGCAGATTGATAACCTCTTCATTGGCCAGCGTAAACCCGCAACGTAAACCGGCGAGAGCAAACGCTTTGGACAGCGTGCGTAAAATCACCAGGTGCGGATATTCAGACAGCCAGCCTGCCAGCGTGGCCTGCGGGCAAAACTCGATATACGCTTCATCGGCAACCACGATAGCTTTACCCTGCGTCATGTCGAGCAGCGCACGCAGATCCTGTGGCTTAATCAACTGGCCCGTTGGGTTATTTGGGCTGCATACGTAAACCACCTTTACGCCATCAAGCTTGTCCGCGATACCTTGTAAATCCAGTTGCCAGTCGTCAAGTGTCGGGACGGTACGACATTCAACGCCAATCGTTTCGGCGCTGACGCTGTACATGCCGTAAGTCGGCGGGCAGTACAGAATCGCATCTTTACCGGGTTCGCAAAAAGCGCGCACCAGCAGTTCGATCCCTTCATCTGCGCCGCGGCTGACCAGCACCTGCTCCGGCTTGACGCCTGCATACTGCGCGTAATTCTCAATCACGACTTTCGGCTGGCACTCTGGGTAGCGGTTCAACGTTTGCTGACTGAGCTGAAACTCAACGGCGGTGGGGTATTCATTCGCGTTGAGCCAGACGTCGCCGTTACCGCCAAGACGGCGGGCAGACTGATAAGGCGTTAACTCGCGGACATTCTTACGGGCTAAATCAGTGACGCTGAGAACGTTGTCAGTGCTCATGCTTGCTCCTTCAGGGCGTTAACGCGCAGGGTGACGGCATTTTTGTGGGCGGTCAGCAGCTCAGCCGCGGCCAGGGTTTCAATGGTGGCGGCCAGCGCAGAGAAACCTTGTGGTGTTAATTCCTGTACGGTCATCCGTTTCTGGAAATCAGCCAGCCCCAGGCTGGAACAGGTTGCGGTATAACCGTAGGTTGGCAGCACGTGGTTGGTGCCGGAAGCGTAGTCGCCTGCGGATTCCGGCGACCAGTCGCCAAGGAACACCGAACCGGCGCTGGTAATGTCATCAACCAGGTCACGTGCGTTGCGGGTCTGAATGATCAGGTGCTCCGGACCGTAGGCGTTGGAGATTTCAACGCACTGCGCCAGATCTTTCGCCACGATTAAGCGGCTGGCGGAGAGCGCCTGACGCGCAGTGTCGGCGCGGGACAGCTCGGCGAGCTGGCGTTCAACGGCTTCGGCAACGCCCTCTGCAAGCTTAGCGTCCGGCGTCAGCAGGATCACCTGCGAGTCCGGGCCGTGCTCGGCCTGAGAGAGCAGGTCGGAGGCGACAAAATCCGGCGTTGCGCCGCTGTCGGCGATAACCAATACTTCGGACGGGCCCGCGGGCATGTCGATGGCGGCGCCGTCAAGACGCTGGCTGACCTGGCGTTTGGCTTCGGTCACATACGCATTGCCCGGCCCGAATATTTTATCGACTTTTGGAATAGACTCCGTACCCAGCGCCAGCGCGGCAATAGCCTGCGCGCCACCCACGTTAAACACCTCTTTCACGCCACATAGCTGCGCAGCGTAGAGGATTTCATCGGCAATTGGCGGCGGCGAGCACAGCACCACTTTTTTGCAGCCCGCAATACGCGCCGGGGTCGCCAGCATTAATACGGTAGAGAACAGCGGCGCCGATCCCCCTGGAATATACAGGCCCACGGAAGCGATAGGGCGGGTAACCTGCTGGCAGCGGACACCCGGCTGGGTTTCGATGTCCACCGGTGGCAGGATTTGCGCGGTGTGGAAAGTAGCAATATTACGCACCGCCGCCTGCATGGCTTGTTTCAGTTCGTCGCTCAGGCGACTGCTGGCCTGCTGAATTTCTTCCTCGGTGACGCGCAGTGCGCCGACCTCGGTTTTATCAAACTTCGCGCTGTATTCACGTAGCGCCCGGTCGCCATTATTTTTGACGTTCTCAAGGATCTCGGCCACCGTGCGGCTGATGCTCTCAGAGGCGGAGATCGCCGGGCGCATCAGCAGTTCGCGCTGCTGCTCCGGGCTACAGCTATTCCAGTCAATCAGGGTATTGAAGCTCATGGTCGTTACTCCATCATCTTCTCAATCGGCAGCACCAGAATTGAGCTGGCGCCGAGCGCTTTCAGTTTTTCCATTGTTTCCCAGAACAGGGTTTCGCTGCTGACCATGTGCATCGCCACGCGCTGCTGATCACCCGCCAGTGGCAGAATGGTAGGGCGCTCAGCGCCAGGCAGCAGGGCGATGACTTCGTCCAGACGCTCGCTCGGGGCGTGCATCATGATGTATTTGGATTCACGAGCCTGAATAACCCCCTGGATGCGGGTCAGTAGTTTGTCGATCAACTGCTGCTTGGCTGCGGCCATTTCGCCGTCGCGCTGAATCAGACACGCTTTAGAGCGATAAATCACTTCCACTTCACGCAGACCATTGGCTTCAAGCGTCGCACCGGTTGAGACCAGATCGCAGATCGCATCGGCCAGGCCCGCGCGGGGTGCGACTTCGACAGAACCGTTTAACAGACAGGATTTAAATGACACCCCTTTTTGATCGAGATAACGCTTGAGCAGGTGCGGGTAAGAGGTGGCGATACGCTTCCCGTTCAGCGCGGCCGGGCCATCCCAGGCTTCATCAACCGGGGTTGCCAGCGAAAGACGGCAGCCACCGAAGTCCAGACGACGCAGGGTAAAATAGCGAGGATCTTCACCCTGTGCCCGACGGTTGAGCAGCTCTTCTTCCAGAACGTTTTCCCCAATGATGCCAAGATCAACGACGCCGTCCATCACCAGACCCGGGATATCGTCATCACGCACGCGCAGAATATCAATCGGCATATTCTCTGCCATCGCAATTAAGCGCTGGGTGTGAAGATTAATTTTAATGCCGCAACGGGCCAGTAATTCGCGTGAATCGTCGCTTAAACGGCCTGATTTCTGCATAGCTATGCGTAAACGGGTGTTGTCTAACATTGTTTGTTCCTTGTTATCCTGTCTGAATCAGTTTGGGTCACGCACAAAAAAAAGCCCCCGGAAGAAATCTTCCGGGGGCTTTCTCATACGCTCATGCACCGCTGGAAGATTTAAATGTCTCCCAGCACACATCGCCTGAAAGACTAGTCAGGATGATGGTGATGATGGTGTTTAAATTGAGCGCGTGTCATAAATTTTCTCGATGAATGTTTATTCATTTGATGTCTTTTAACGTAAACCACTTTAGCTACGGAAAGCAAGGGCTTTTTTTGATCATTAATTCATTTCATATTGATACTATGAATTGTCAGCCACCGTGGGCTGGCGTAGCCTTGCGTTATAGGCCAAAAGTCAGGAGAGAAGGCATGAAAAAGGTCGCAATTGTCGGGTTAGGTTGGTTAGGCATGCCGTTAGCCATGTCGCTGGCGGCGAGAGGCTGGCAGGTGACCGGCAGCAAAACCACATTAGATGGGGTGGAAGCGGCCCGCATGAGCGGTATCGAGAGTTACTCGCTGCGCCTGGAGCCTGAACTGGTCTGTGAGACCGACGATCTCGACGCACTGATGGACGCTGATGCACTGGTTATTACGCTACCTGCTCGCCGTAGCGGGCCGGGGGAGGCATTTTACCTGCAGGCCATGCAGGAGTTGGTTGATAGTGCGCTGGCGTACCGGATCCCGCGGATTATTTTTACCAGCTCGACATCGGTCTATGGCGATGTCCAGGGCATCGTAAAAGAGGGAACACCGCGTAACCCGGTCACCGCCAGCGGGCGTGTGCTGAAAGAACTTGAAGACTGGCTGCACAACTTGCCAGGCACCTCGGTAGATATTCTGCGCCTGGCCGGGCTGGTTGGCCCGGGAAGACATCCCGGCCGCTTTTTCGCGGGTAAGACGGCGCCGGATGGAAACCATGGCGTCAATCTGGTGCATCTGGATGATGTCGTTTCTGCCATCACGTTGCTGCTGCAAGCGCCTAAAGGGGGACACATCTATAATATATGTGCGCCTTTGCATCCGGCGCGTAACGTGTTCTATCCACAGATGGCCCGCCAGTTGGGGATGGAACCTCCAGAATTTCGCGGCGGTGCGGATAACGGTAAAGGTAAAGTCATTGATGGCAGCCGTATTTGTAATGAGCTTGGATTTGAGTACCAGTATCCCGATCCGCTGGTGATGCCGATGGAGTGACAGGCCAGCAGAGTGTCGCTGTATACCGCCAGGGGGCGAGTATGAAACCACTGCTGGACGTTCTTATCATTCTCGATGCGTTAGAAAAAGAGGGCAGTTTCGCGGCGGCGTCGGCAAAATTGTATAAGACGCCGTCTGCGCTTAGCTACACCGTCCATAAACTGGAAAGCGATCTTAATATTCAGTTATTAGATCGCAGTGGACACCGGGCTAAGTTTACCCGCACCGGCCAAATGCTGCTGGAAAAGGGGCGAGAGGTATTGCACTCCGTTCGCGAACTCGAAAAGCAAGCCATTAAGCTGCATGAAGGCTGGGAAAATGAACTGGTTATCGGCGTCGATGATACGTTTCCCTTTTCACTGCTGGCCCCCCTCATCGAATCGTTCTATCAACGTCACAGTGTGACGCGTCTGAAATTTATTAACGGCGTGCTGGGGGGCTCCTGGGATGCACTGACTCAGGGGCGGGCGGATATTATTGTCGGCGCTATGCATGAACCGCCTGCGGGGAGCGAATTTGGCTTTGCGCGGCTGGGTGCTCTGGAACAGGTGTTTGTTGTTGCGCCGCATCACCCCTTGGCGCAGGAACAGGAACCGTTAAATCGTCGCACTATTCGACGATTTCGCGCCATCGTGGTGGGAGAAAATGCGCATCAAGTGAACATCTCCGGTGTTCAGGTGTTGGACGATCAGGAAGCGATTACCGTTTTTGACTTCAAAACCAAGCTGGAGCTGCAAATCAGTGGTCTCGGATGCGGATATATTCCACGTTATCTGGCGCAGCGATTTTTGGACAGCGGCGCGCTGATTGAGAAGAAAGTGGTCGGACAAATTCTGTTTGAACCCGTATGGATAGGGTGGAATGAACAGACCGCCGGGCTTGCCAGCGCCTGGTGGCGGGATGAGATTTTAGCAAATAGTGCTATTGCCGGGGTGTACGTTAAAACGGATGCTGATAAATCAATCAGTTGAGAAAAAATATTTTTTTACAGTGGCTTCAATCTCTTGTTATTTCTCTCCAAATTAGTGCAAAATACGCCGCTTGCAAAAAATGACATTAACCGACGTTTTAATACGCGTCGGTTATTTTTTTGCATCAAACCAATCATTCATAAAAGAGGCCGGGCTTCGTACCGGATAGATACTTACTTAAAAATCGACAGTTGTTGTCGCTGAGGATTAACAAAAAATGGGGCAATTTTTTGCTTACGCGACGGTTTTCGCCGTAATGGGGGATAACCATGTCGCATAACGCTACTCCAAACACCTCTCGCGTGGAATTACGTAAAACGCTTACGCTGGTTCCGGTTGTCATGATGGGCCTTGCCTATATGCAGCCGATGACGCTGTTCGATACATTCGGTATCGTCTCAGGAATGACCGATGGTCACGTCCCGACAGCTTACGCCTTTGCACTGATCGCCATCCTCTTTACCGCACTAAGCTACGGTAAACTGGTACGCCGCTATCCGTCTGCAGGCTCTGCCTACACTTACGCTCAGAAATCCATTAGCCCGACCGTTGGCTTTATGGTTGGCTGGTCATCGCTGCTGGACTACCTGTTCGCGCCGATGATCAACATTCTGTTGGCGAAAATATATTTTGAAGCGCTGGTGCCCTCGATTCCATCGTGGATGTTCGTGGTGGCGCTGGTGGCCTTTATGACCGCCTTCAACCTGCGTAGCCTCAAATCCGTCGCCAATTTCAACACTGTGATCGTGTTGTTGCAGGTGGTGCTGATTGCGGTGATCCTCGGCATGGTCGTTTATGGCGTGTTCGAAGGGGAAGGGGCCGGTACGCTGGCAAGCAGCCGTCCGTTCTGGTCTGGTGATGCGCACGTGATCCCGATGATCACCGGTGCGACCATCCTGTGCTTCTCGTTCACCGGTTTTGACGGTATCAGCAACCTGTCAGAAGAAACCAAAGACGCTGAGCGCGTGATCCCGCGTGCGATTTTCCTGACTGCTCTGATTGGTGGCCTGATCTTTATCGTCTCCACCTATCTGTTGCAGCTGTACTTCCCGGATATCTCGCGCTTTAAGGATCCAGATGCTTCGCAGCCGGAAATCATGCTGTATGTTGCGGGTAAGTTCTTCCAGGTAGGCGCGCTGATTTTCTCTACCATTACCGTACTGGCGTCCGGTATGGCGGCGCATGCAGGCGTTGCGCGTCTGATGTACGTGATGGGCCGTGACGGCGTATTCCCGAAAAGCTTCTTCGGTTATGTACACCCGAAATGGCGTACTCCGTCCATGAACATCATTCTGGTTGGTGCGATTGCTTTGCTGGCAATCAACTTCGACCTGGTGATGGCGACGGCGCTGATTAACTTTGGTGCGCTGGTGGCGTTTACCTTCGTTAACCTGTCGGTAATCTCCCAGTTCTGGATCCGTGAGAAGCGTAACAAGACGCTGAAAGATCACTTCCAGTACCTGTTCCTGCCAATGTGCGGTGCGCTGACCGTTGGCGCGCTGTGGGTGAACCTGGAAGAAAGCTCAATGGTTCTGGGCCTGATCTGGGCGGGTATCGGTCTGATCTACCTGGCTTGCGTGACCAAAAGCTTCCGCAACCCGGTCCCGCAGTACGACGAAGATATCGCGTAATAATTGCATTTAGCTGAAAAAAAACGGAGACATGTTCTCCGTTTTTTTATACGTGGGATTTATACAATCTCTTGCGCATATTGCCAGAGCGCTTTCAGCAGCGTCAGCTTTTCTTTGTTATCCGCATATTGCTGACTCAGCATCTGTAACTCATTGGCGTAATTTTGCAAAAACTCCGGCGTGAATACCTGACGACGATGGTCCAGCCAGCGCTGTTGTTCGGCTTCATCCAGCGTTCCAGGGAAGTTACGCGCGCGGTAGTTAAACAGCAGCTTTTCAATGCGTTTATCGACAAAGGTGATATCCAGCGCCGGTAAATTGCGCGGTTCGGTTTCCAGAACGATTTTCATCGCGGCGCGGTCGGCATCGCTGAAAAAGCCGTTGTACAACTGGGCATCTACGTTATCCGATGGCGCAAAGGGTTCTGCCTCGGCAAAGATAGCCACGACTTTGTCGCGCACCTGGGGGTTTTCGCGCAGAATTTTGAGATTATCCAGACAATGCTGGCGGTTAATACCGAGACGATCGGCATCTTCCGGGCGCAGGGTGTTCGCCTGTGCCAGTACCGGACATTTGTTGATGTGCACCAGTTTAACCGGAACTGCGGGGTTATCTCCCAGATCTGCCTTAGCGGTATAGAGCCGCTCACGCAGCGCGTCGCTGTCCAGTTCGAGCAGTGGTGAAATATCACCGGCCAGATCGACCATGATAACCGCGTTGCGATTTTCCGGATGCCAGGCCATTGGCGCCACCCAACTGGTGTTACCGCGCCATGCGCCGAACATGCCCGAGACATGGACCAGCGGCTTCATCTGCGGCACATCAATTAGCGCCGCCAGCTTGTGCTTATTACGATGGCTATAGAGATACTCAAACAGACGAGGCTGGCGTGACTTGACTAATTGCGCCATCGCAATCGTGGCATACACATCGGCCATTGCATCGTGGGCATTGGCATGCTCAATCCCATTCGCTTTGGTCAAATGTTCCAGGCGAAAGCTGGGCAAGCCATCGTCATTTTCTGGCCAGTTAATACCTTCAGGACGCAGGGCATAGCAGGCTCGCATTACATCCAGCAGATCCCAGCGCGAATTATCGTTCTGCCAGCTCCATGCATAGGGATCGTAGAAATTGCGATACAGGATATTTCGCGTCACTTCATCATCGAAGCGCACATTGTTATAGCCCAAAATGCAGGTTTTCGGCACGGTAAACAGGGCGTGAATACGCGCAGCAAAAGCAGCTTCATTTTCTCCCTTTTCACGTGCTTCCTGCGGTGTGATGCCGGTAATCAGCACCGCCTCTGGCTGTGGCAAGTAGTCGTCTGCGGGTTTGCAATAAAAGACTTCAGGTTCACCGATAATGTTGAAATCGTTATCTGTGCGGATGGCCGCAAATTGTGCGGGTCTGTCCAGCGCCGGATGGGTACCAAAAGTCTCGTAATCGTGGAAGAGAAAGCCAGGTTGCTGCTTGCCGTCATTCATTGTTCAGTTATGTCCGGGATCAATTTAGCGCTTATCCAAGAATACCAAAAAATAGCGAGGTAATCAGCAAGAGGATTATCGATGCGGAATGGCCTACGCAAGAAAATTGCGCTGAACACGGCTTCGAACGAATGATTAATTATTTTCTTACCGTTAAAGGAAATTACTGGAATAAACTTTCTTAAAATCACACCTTGGGAAATAAGTTAATTGATAACCATTATTGTTATTTCATTTTCTGTTTTCTGGATGTTTTAAAAGTCTTTTAAAAACAACGACCTTATATTTTTATTAATGCGCTTGTATGCATTGTAATAAAATGTGAGTGAGGTTAAAAATTAATAATATAAACTCCATATAATAATTGGATATATCTAATAACAGGAGGTTATATGAGCATAAGTCGGCGTAATTTTTTACGAGGGGTGGGTATAGGTTGCTCAGCCTGTGCGATAGGCAGTTTTCCACCAGGCGCACTGGCGCGGAATTCTCCCGAGCACATAAAAGGGAAAACATCCCTGACGCCAAGTTTGTGCGAAATGTGTTCTTTTCGCTGCCCAATTCAGGCTCAGGTAATTAATAATAAGACGGTTTTTATTCAAGGAAACCCTAATGCGCCTCAGCAGGGGACGCGTGTCTGCGCGCGCGGAGGCAGCGGTGTTAGCCTGGTCAACGACCCGCATCGTATTGTTAAACCGATGAAACGCACAGGACCTCGCGGGAGCGGTGAATGGCAGGTGATTAGCTGGCAGCAGGCATATAAAGAAATTGCCGAGAAAATGACGGCAATAAAAGCGCAGCATGGTCCCGAGGGGGTCGTATTCTCTTCCAAGTCCGGTTCGCTTTCTGGCCATTTATTTCATCTCGCAACGGCTTTTGGATCGCCGAACACGTTTACTCACGCGTCGACATGTCCCGCCGGAAAAGCGATTGCCGCTAAAGTTATGATGGGCGGCGATTTAGCCATGGATATCGTCAATACCCGTTATATGGTCTCTTTTGGCCATAACCTCTATGAAGGCATTGAAGTTGCCGACACGCATGAACTGATGGCCGCGCAGGAAAAGGGCGCGAAGATGGTCAGTTTTGATCCCCGTTTGTCCGTCTTCTCCAGCAAAGCGGATGAATGGCATGCGCTTAAGCCTGGCGGTGACTTACCGGTGCTTATGGCGATGTGTCACGTCATGATCAAAGAAAATCTGTATGACGCAGACTTTGTGGCACGCTACACCACAGGGTTTGACCAACTGGCTGAAGCGGTGCAAGAGACCACGCCGGAATGGGCGCAAAAGCTCGCTGATGTGCCTGCAGATGTGATTATCCGGGTCACCCGCGAAATGGCCGCCTGCGCGCCTCACGCCATCGTCAGTCCGGGTCATCGTGCGACGTTTTCGCAAGAAGAAATTGATATGCGGCGCATGATTTTCACCCTCAATGTGTTACTTGGAAATATTGAGCGTGAGGGGGGATTGTATCAGAAAAAAGCGGCGGCAACGTACAATAAGCTGGCCGGAGAGAAAGTTGCTCCCGTGCTGGCAAAACCCGATGCCAAGTTACCCAAACCAACGGCGCAGCGTATCGATCTGGTTGCCCCGCAGTTCAAGTACATCGCGGCCGGCGGCGGCGTAGTGCAGAGCATTATTGATGCCGTCTTAAATCAAACGCCGTATCCGGTGAAGGGATGGATTATGTCCCGACACAACCCTTTCCAGACCGTGACCTGTCGACCAGATCTGGTTAAGACTGTTGAACAGCTCGACCTGGTGGTCAGCTGCGATGTCTATTTAAGCGAAAGCGCGGCGTATGCCGATTATCTTTTACCTGAATGTACTTACCTTGAGCGCGATGAAGAAGTTTCTGATATGTCAGGGCTGAATCCAGCCTATGCCCTGCGTCAGCAGGTTGTAGAGCCTATCGGTGATGCGCGTCCGAGCTGGCAAATCTGGAAAGAACTGGCTGTTCAGTTAGGCCTTGGGCAATTCTACCCATGGCAGGATATGCAAACGCGTCAGCTGTACCAGCTTAATGGCGATCATGCGTTATCTGCTGAGCTACGTCAGAAAGGGTATCGGGAGTGGGGTGTTCCGCTATTGCTGCGCGAACCCGAAGCGGTGCGTCAGTTT
Source organism: Citrobacter sp. wls615 (assembly GCF_005281355.1). Lineage (NCBI taxonomy): Bacteria > Pseudomonadati > Pseudomonadota > Gammaproteobacteria > Enterobacterales > Enterobacteriaceae > Citrobacter > Citrobacter sp. wls615. The sequence goes on from NZ_SZXM01000060.1 coordinate 152,483, forward strand.
GTGGCGCGCTATCCGGGCGCGGTTGCGGTTGATAGCGACGGCACCTATGGTGAACAACTGCGCTTTAAATCCCCGTCAGGAAAAATCGAACTCTACTCTGCGGAGCTGGAAACACTCCTGCCTGGCTACGGTGTTCCTCGCGCCCGCAATTTCGCGCTCAAAGGCGACAATGAACTCTACTTTATTCAAGGGAAAGTGGCGGTTCATACCAATGGCGCAACGCAATATGTGCCACTGCTGAGTGAGTTGATGTGGGACAACGCTGTGTGGATCCACCCGCAAACGGCCCGTGAAAAAGGCATCAAAAGCGGCGATGACATCTGGCTGGAAAATGCAACCGGTAAGGAAAAAGGCAAAGCGCTGGTCACCGCCGGTATTCGACCCGATACGCTATTCGTCTATATGGGATTTGGCGCCAAGGCAGGAGCCAAAACAGCCGCGACGACGCACGGAATTCACTGCGGTAATTTGCTTCCGCATGTCACCAGTCCGGTGTCAGGTACGGTGGTCCACACCTCTGGCGTTACGCTTCGTCGGGCATGAGAAAGGAGTACATCATGAATCAATCAACAAACCCTTATGTCATGCTGCATGACGAAAAACGCTGTATTGGTTGTCAGGCGTGTACGGTTGCCTGCAAGGTACTGAATGACGTGCCTGAAGGTTTTAGCCGCTTACAGGTGCAGATCCGTTCACCGGAACAGGAACCCGAGGCACTGTCCCACTTCCAGTTTGTTCGTGTTTCCTGCCAGCATTGTGAAGATGCGCCGTGCGTCAGCGTTTGTCCAACCGGTGCTTCATTCCGTGATGAAAACGGTATTGTGCAGGTGGATAAATCCCGCTGTATTGGCTGTGACTACTGCGTTGCTGCTTGTCCGTTCCATGTCCGTTATCTCAATCCACAAACGGGAATCGCAGACAAATGTAATTTCTGCGCGGATACCCGCCTGGAGGTCGGACAGTCACCCGCCTGCGTTTCCGTTTGTCCTACGGATGCGTTGAAGTTTGGTCGTCGCGATGATCCAGAAATACAGCACTGGATCAATCAAAAAGAGGTTTATCGCCAGCAGGATACGCGTAGTGGTCCGGTGAGTGTTTATCGGCGTAAAGAGATCCATCAGGAGGGTAAAGTATGAATTCTATCTGGGGAGCGGAGCTTAACTATGCGCCGGACTACTGGCCGCTGTGGCTCATTTATGCGGGCGTTATTGTTGTGCTGATGATTGCAGGGTTGATCACGCACGCGCTGTTACGTCGGATGCTGGCGCCGAAAACGGCAACCGGAGAGGAGCACCGGGAATACCTCTATTCGCTGGCTGTTCGCCGTTGGCACTGGGGAAATGCGCTACTCTTTATTCTGCTTTTGCTGAGCGGCCTGTTTGGCCACTTCTCTGTCGGACCGGTAGCGTTGATGGTACAGGTGCATACCTGGTGCGGCTTCGCATTGCTGGCCTTCTGGATAGGCTTTGTGTTAATAAACGCAACCAGCGGCAACGGCTGCCATTATCGCGTGAAGTTAAACGGGTTGATATCACGCTGCCTGCTGCAAACGCGCTTTTATCTGTATGGCATCATGAAAGGCGAGCCGCATCCGTTTGCCGCAACGGCAAAGGATAAATTTAACCCACTGCAACAACTGGCCTACCTGGCCATTATGTACGCGCTGGTTCCGCTGTTGATCATCACAGGGTTGTTATGCCTCTACCCGCAGGTGGTAGCGGCAGGGCCTGTAATGCTGGTGCTGCATATGGCGTTAGCGATTGTGGGTTTACTGTTCATCTGCGCACATATTTACCTGTGTACGCTGGGCGACACGCCAGGGCAAATTTTCCGCAGTATGATCGACGGCTACCATCGCCATCGCAGTCATCACGCAGAGACTGCGCCACGCAAAGGATAATTTCGCGCGCGGTTTGTCTCTGACAGCCTTGTATAACAGCAAGAAAATGTGCCTTATGTCACATTTTCTTGCAATTTATTCAAGTTTGTTCGACAGAACTTCCGTAAAAAGAACGGCTATTTCTCCCTTTTCTGAGGACATGCTGTTGAAACGCCGTTTGTTTATTGCCGCTTCACTATTCACGATGAGTTTTACGTCCGCCTGGGCGACCGATGCCGCCAGCTTCGCCCCTCAGCCGCCTGCGATAAATGCCGGGGCGTGGGTATTAATGGATTACACCACGGGCCAAATTCTGACAGCCGGTAATGAACACCAGCAACGTAACCCCGCCAGTCTGACCAAGCTGATGACCGGCTATGTTGTTGATCGCGCAATCGACAGTAAGCGCATTAGTCCAACCGATATTGTCACCGTTGGGCGCGATGCCTGGGCGAAAGACAATCCGGTATTCGTCGGTTCATCCCTGATGTTCCTGAAACAAGGCGATCGTGTTTCGGTGCGCGACCTCAGCCGCGGGCTAATTGTTGATTCAGGTAATGATGCCTGCGTGGCGCTGGCGGATTACATCGCCGGGGGACAACCGCAGTTTGTCGCGATGATGAACAACTATGCGCAAAAGCTGAACCTGCAGGACACCCATTTTGAAACGGTCCATGGTCTGGATGCGCCAGGTCAGCATAGCTCTGCTTACGATCTGGCCGTATTGTCGAGGGCTATCATCCATGGTGAACCAGATTTCTACCATATGTACAGTGAGAAAAGCCTTACCTGGAACGGAATCACGCAGCAAAACCGTAATGGCCTGTTGTGGGATAAAACCATGAACGTTGATGGTCTGAAGACAGGGCATACCTCCGGGGCCGGGTTCAACCTGATCGCTTCCGCCGTTGATGGACAACGTCGACTGATTGCGGTTGTGATGGGGGCTGAGAGTGCGAAAGGGCGCGAAGACCAGGCGCGTAAGCTGCTGCAATGGGGGCAACAAAACTTCGATACGGTGCAGGTTTTGCGTAGCGGTAAGCAGGTCGGTACTGAACGGATCTGGTATGGCGACAAAGAAAAAATCAGCCTGGGCACCGAGCAGGATTTCTGGATGGCCCTGCCTAAAGCGGAAGTCGCTAACATTAAAGCAAAATATGTCCTTGATAAGAAAGAACTGGTCGCGCCAATCGCGGCACATCAGCGTGTGGGTGAAATTGAACTCTACGATCGGGATAAGCTGGTGGCGCACTGGCCTCTGGTTACGCTGGAGTCCGTCAGCGAAGGTGGCGTTTTCTCGCGTCTGAGCGATTATTTCCACCATAAGGCGTAGTTATTTCCTGGAATGCCTGACTGGCAAGAGTGCGAATCTGCTCACATAATAATCACTATTTGCTTGTGGCCGTAATACCTAAAAATTACACTGTATATAAATACAGTGTAATCGCGGAGGTTATATGGAGTACGAGATTAAGCAGGTCGATAAACGCAGGATTGCCGGTTTTCATATGGTTGGTCCGTGGGAACAAACGGTAAAGCAGGGTTTTGAGCAGTTAATGAAGTGGGTCGACGGGAAGCAAATTGTTCCGCTGGAATGGATAGCCGTTTATTACGACAATCCTGACGTTGTCCCGGCGGAGAAACTGCGTTGCGATACCGTGGTATCCGTGCCTGAAGATTTTGCGATCCCGGAAAATAGCGAAGGGGTGATCCTGACCGAAGTGGCGGGTGGCGACTATGCTATTGCCGTTGCGCGCGTTGAAAATCATGATTTTGCCACGCCCTGGTATCAGTTCTTTGACCGCCTGATGCAGGATACGACTTACGAAATAGCCGCTAAACCCTGCTTTGAAGTGTACATGAACAATGGCATGGAGGATGGCTACTGGGACATTGAAATGTACATACCGGTGCAGTCGAAGTAACTGTTTTTGATGCAAAACAGGATGATATTTTCAGGCAAAAAACGAGTACAATTTTGTTCTTTGCTATTCGCTGACGGAGTGCATGAGTGCGTGCCAATAAGTCACTGAGTCCTTTTGAAATTCGTTTGTATCGTCATTATCGTGTAGTGCACGGTATTCGCATTGCGCTTGCGTTTATTCTCACTTTTCTGTTGGTACGCCTGTTAAACATTCCTGAAGGTACATGGCCTCTGATCACGCTGGTGGTGATCATGGGGCCTATTTCTTTTTGGGGTAACGTTGTTCCCCGAGCTTTTGAACGGATTGGCGGCACGATCCTGGGATCGGTGCTTGGGCTGGTGGCACTGCGTCTGGAGCTCTTTTCGCTTCCGCTAATGCTGATATGGTGCGCGGTGGCGATGTTTCTCTGCGGTTGGCTGGCATTGGGCAAAAAACCGTATCAGGCGCTGCTGATTGGTATTACGCTTGCTGTCGTTGTGGGCGCGCCCGCTGGGGATATGAATACGGCGTTATGGCGCGGTGGCGATGTTATTCTCGGTTCGTTACTGGCGATGCTGTTTACCGGCGTGTGGCCACAACGGGCATTTATACACTGGCGTATTCAGCTGGCGCATTGCGTAACCGGGTACAATCGGGTGTACCAGGCGGCGCTCTCCCCCAATCTGCTTGAACAACCGCGACTGGAGAAGCATTTACAACAGCTGTTGAGCGAGGTTGTCAAAATGCGCGGGCTCATCGTCCCTGCCAGTAAAGAAACCCACATTCAAAAATCCATTTTTGAAGCTATTCAGACGGTTAATCGTAACCTCGTCTGCATGCTGGAGCTGCAAATTAATGCGCTCTGGGCCAGCCGTACCAGCCATTTTGTTATGCTGAACGCGCATACTCTGCGTGAAACCCAGCTCAGGACGCAGCAGGCGCTACTGACAATAACGCATGCATTATATGAAGGTAACCCGCAGCCAGTGCTTGCCAATACGGAGAAGCTCAATGATACCGTGGTGGAGCTGCGTCAGCTTATCGCTGAGCATAAAGGTGATAATGTCGCGGAAACGCCTATTCACGGCTACGTTTGGTTAAATATGGAGATGGCGCGACAGCTGGAGTTACTTTCGCATTTAATCTGTCGCGCGTTGCGCAAATAAAGAGCAGATGAGGGGATTGGTTCTACTGCTGCTTCGATTCAGCAAAGATTAGAGGTATGATACTGAAAAAGGCTAAAACCATTGGTAACTGCAATGGCTTTACCCTCGATAATTCAGGTTTCAGCCATGCATTGTCGATGCAGATGCAACTTGAAGTATGGCGGGCATGAAAGTAATGTTGACCCACTTTAGCCGTTGTTTTAACGAATCCGAATCTCACATTATCAGGGGTGTAAAAATGGAAACTACCAAGCCTTCTTTCCAGGACGTGCTGGAATTTGTTCGTCTGTTCCGTCGTAAAAACAAACTGCAACGTGAAATCCAGGACGTTGAGAAAAAGATCCGTGACAACCAGAAACGTGTCCTGCTGTTGGACAACCTGAGCGACTACATCAAGCCTGGCATGAGCGTCGAAGCGATCCAGGGCATTATTGCCAGCATGAAAAGCGATTACGAAGATCGCGTTGATGATTACATCATCAAAAATGCTGAGATCTCAAAAGAGCGCCGCGATATTTCTAAGAAGCTGAAAGCCATGGGTGAACTGAAAAACGGCGAAGCCAAAGCTGAGTAACGATTTATGCTTGTCCGGGTCGCTGCTGTGCGGCGACCCTTATTGCAGTTCAACTCCGCCTGTGACCATCCGCAATAAATGCTGTTCTGGCCAGTGAACCGTTAGTTTTTTCTGTGTCAGCATCCATTTTATGTAATCCACATCATGACGTGTTCTGTCCAGCATCAGGCCGACAACGCTGCCGCTGTGCGCAACGTTAACACCGTATAAATCACATTCCTCTACCAGCGCTAATAGTGAATCAAAATCTGGTTTCGGTAACAGCAATTGGCTGGCGGTTGCGCTAAGCGTGGCGGCTTCGCCCATCCGGTAAGGATTTTGGCTGATACAGGCTTCCTGTACCTTTTCCCATGCTCGTTTGAGGGCCGGAGCGCCTGCCTGTAACCCGGCATGACGGGGAATACGGTGATAATCCGCAGTACGCAAGGTCTCCGGGCTTTCGAGAACCAACAGATCGAGTTGAGGCTGGGCTTCGCAGGCAATTTGCGTGGAGGCGTCGTTATGATCGAAAAGGGTAAGCTTACGAAAAACGGTGCTGTCGGTAGGCTCCAGCGAAACGCAAAGGTGCGCCAGCGTAGGCTCATCCAGGTGATGGCCCAGATGATGTGCTGTGGCGACAGCGGTGGCGGCAATATCTGCAGTGCTGCTGGCCATTCCTTTAGCGATGGGAATAGTTGACTGGACATCAATTCGGATATCCTGACTCATCTGCGCCGGGTATTGCCAGTGCTGCAATAGCCGATTAACCATCGCCCGTGAAAGTGGACGTTCCTCTGCCAGCGGCGAGCCTGAAGTGACCTCAACGGTGCTATACCATTCGACCGGGCAGGAGACTAATTTCTCACTGCCCAGAATCCAGCCCTGGATAAGTTCTCCGCACGATGCGGGACATTGCGCAACAGCCACGTCTTCACCTTTGTGATCAGCAATCTTCGGCGCATAGTGTCATGGCGATCATGCTATTACCATGATTTGCCGCAATTTGCGGTGCGGCAGCGCTAAGCGGGAATGCCCAATGTCACAGTTTCTGATATCGCTAAACGCATAACGTCCTGCGCTATCATCAGCTCTTCATTGGTATTAATCACCGCCACTTTAACCAGCGCATTTTCTGTCTGAATAAACGTGGCGTTTCGCTGATTTTTTTCTTCATCGACGGCCAGTCCCAGGAAATTCAGATTGCGACAAATTGCCGCTCGCGCTCGCGCTGAGTTCTCGCCGATCCCACCGGTAAACACCAGCGCGTCCAGACCGCCCATCTGCATAATATAGCTGCCAATGGTGGCGCGAATTCGCTCGGCAAAAAGCGTCAACGCCAGCGCCGCCTGATGATTACCTGCATCTGCGGCATGTTCAACATCGCGATAGTCAGGTGAGATGCCAGAGACACCGAGTAGTCCGGATTCATTGTTGAGCAATTGGTTGAGCTGCTGCGGTGTTTTGCCTTCGCGCAGGGCAATCCATGGCAAAATCGATGGGTCAATATCGCCGCTTCGCGTGCCCATCATTACGCCTGACTGCGGCGTAAATCCCATTGAGGTATTAACCGATTGCCCACCCTTAATGGCGCAGATGCTGCTGCCGTTGCCGAGATGGCAACAAACGACGCGCAGGGCGCTGAGGGGCACGCCCAGCTTTTCAGCAAGCTGGGCGCTGACGTATTTGTGGCTGGTGCCATGAAAACCGTAACGACGAATACCCAGCTCTGAATAGTAACGCCAGGGCAGGGGATAAATAAAAGAAGGCTCGTCAAGAGTCTGATGAAAAGCCGTGTCAAAAACCGCAACGGCTGGCGTTTCGGGTAATAGCTGGCGAAATACCGTGATCCCCAGGGCATTTACCGGGTTATGTAGCGGCGCCAGTTCCGCAAGGCGATCGATTTCCGCCAGCGTTTCATCAGTCACCAACGCGGAGTCTTTAAAAGATTCCCCGCCGTGCGCAACGCGATGCCCTGCGCCGTCGATCTCCTGCAGGCTGCTAATAATGTTGTGGCTGAGCAGTTTTTCCAGTAACAGCGTCACTGCTTCACGGTGATCGGCTACGGGCAATGTTTCCTGCCATTTCTGCGCTGGCGTCTTAAGGGTGACCTGCGCATCAGACATACCGATACGTTCGATCAACCCCTGACAAATCATTTCACCTTGTGGCATCGCCAGCAGCTGAAACTTAAGCGAGGAACTCCCCGCGTTAATGGCCATTATTTTGTGAGACATGAAAGTTCCTTTGCATTCAGAAAAATGAACATCTCATCGACCCCTGTATTCTCCAGCGCGCTGGTGACAAACACTTTTTGCGCGCCAGCCTCGACTAACCAGCTCTCAACGAGGGAAATGCGCTGCGGGTTGGCTAAATCGGCTTTAGTGACGAGGCCAATAACGGGTCGGTTCATTGGGCCGGTGAAACCGGGAGAAAATGGTGACCACGGCGCGTCAGCATTGAGGACCAGCGCGATGATGTCTGCTTCACAGGAGCTGGCCAGCAGCGCACTATACAGACAGCGGTTTTCAAGATATTCGCCCGGTGTATCTATCGCTGTGGGCGACCAGACTATGGCCTGGGTCTTCTGATAGTGAAGCGCTTCTCCCCGCATGCATTGTGTAAGCGACGTTTTTCCGCACTGGCTGGGTCCGATTAGCATGATGCGTTTCATGAGATTACGTCCGGGTGATGGGGCAAGCGGTAAAACGCATCATTTCGCCCAGCGTTCGGGTTACCTGTTTCAGCGCGTACTCAACGGCGGAGACATCGCCCGTCAGTACCACTGCGCCGGTAAATCGGTCGAGAAAACCAATCTCTACCGCCCCGGATTTCGTGGCGATATCGCAGGCGATAATTGAGGCTTCGCTGGGGGTAATCGTCAAAATCCCGATTGCGGATACTGAATCCTGTAATCCCAGCTTCTTGAACAAATCTTTTCCGGGATTGGCGATAAGATGCGCCAGCGTGACCTGCTTGCCAGGAACATATTCCTGGATCATACGATCCGTGGTGGGCTGTCTTTCCATTATCCCTCCACCATCTGCCGCCACATGCTTTCATGCGGGCGAGGTATGACAGAACGATAAACCAACAGGCCTTTTTCACCCGCGCTTTCACTGGCAACCGTTACTGCGTTATTCACATCGGATACATCGCCAGCGACAACCATGTAGCACTTGCCGCCAATACCAAATGCCATGTGCACGCGAACCAATGTGACATTGGAAGCTTTAACTGCGCGATCCGCGGCGCAGATACAGGCCGCCACGCTCCATGTTTCAACAATCCCGACGGCCTGACGCTTATCCACGCTATTTAACCCGCTGATTGCCGGGAGTACGCTGGCATGAATATTAGGCAGTACCAGGCTGTCAACGAGCATATCGCCAGCAAGAGATGTACCAGTGGCTATCGCCTGCTGTACTGCGCCTACGTCACCACCAAGCATAAGCAGGAATTTTCCCGGGCAGAGGGTCTTGCTGACCAGTAAATTCACATTCGCGCTTTTTAACATGACATCGCCAGCTTCCATTCCTTTGGCAATGCTGGTGAGTTCTAAGATCCCTATAGCCTGAGACATGATTAACCTCTTATTACCGTGATGGATTGCTCAGTGATTTCGCTGACAATACCGTCAATACTGGCGTGGACAGTCGCACCTAATGCGCCCGTCGGCACATCGGCAACGCATTGACCGCGAACAACGCGATCGCCTTGCTGCACACATGGGATGGCGCTGGCGCCAATATGCTGGCGTAGCAACAGCGTCGTTTCATCGGTGGAAAAATCAGTCTCAGCCAGTGGCGCATCGTGATACCAGTCGCTAAGACCCAGTTTGGTAATAAGGCGCTTAACCGGGATCAACCGGTACTTCGCCATTTCATCCTCAGGATTTAGCGGCCCTTCATAACGATGGTTGAGCGCCCGTAGTTCGCGTTTAAGCATACGGTTGATTCGCATCGGCGATATTCCAACCGGACAGGCAACGCTTTCACAGACATTGCATTCTGAACAGGTCAGGGCCGTGAGCAGCAGCTGTGGTGTGGCCGCCTGCTGATAATTAACCGCGCGAACCAGCAGATGTGGTGATAATTCATGGCCGATTAAGTGCCTTGGGCACAAATCCGTACACAAACGGCACTGCTCGCATACGGTTTTTGCGACGGAAAGCACGGTGCGTTCATCCTGCATTCGCCGCTGAATCAGCGCATGAGATTTTGGTAAAACCAGCAACCCACCGGTGGTCTTGCTGACGGGGGTATCCAGGGAGGTAATCAGACCGCCCATCATCGGGCCGCCATTAATAAATCCTGGATCGTCAACGGTTGCGCCTCCCGCCAGCGCCAGCACCTCGCGAAGTGACATCCCGATAGGGACAGTGAGAGTGATTGGTTTGGCGACTGCGCCGTTGACGGTCAACGTACGACGGGTAACGGGATATTGCTGTTCAACCGCTCTGGCGATGTTGAGCACGGTCTGGACGTTATTAACCACCACGCCGACGCTGACCGGCAGTGCGGCAGGTGGGACCCTCCGGCCTGTTGCCATCCAGATGGTCAGCACCTCGTCACCGGCCGGGTAGACATCAGGTAAAATGTGTAACCGGATATCGGCAGGTAGCAGAGGAGCTAACGCATTGATAGCCTTCTGGTATTTTTCTTTGAGCGCAATAATACCGGCACTGGCTCCGGTAGCCGTCATGGCATATTTAACGCCGCGAATAAGTCGACCTGCCTGGACGCTCATCAATTGCTGGTCAACTTTTAACATCGGTTCACATTCGGCGGCATTCACCAGAAATGTATCGACCTGCGCCTGTAATTTTACGTGCGCAGGAAAGCCAGCACCGCCGGCTCCAACAACGCCAGCAGCCCGAACGCGTTCGCGTATCGTCTGCGCATCATAAAGCGTGGACTCTGCCGTCATGGCTGTATTCATAATAATTCCTCAAGCAGTTCCTGCATGGCACTGGCGTCGGCAACACGAGGATTGGTTTGCAGCGTGACATCAGCCAGCGCGGCCTGAACCATCGACGGTATACGCTGTGACCAGTTTTGCTTTCCGTCTTTGAGTGCGTCAACGAAAGAAGGTAACGCACACTGTTTTTTGAGAAGCTCAATGTGATGAATGAGCGCATTCAGCGCAGCCGTATCGTTCGCATTATCCGGGCATAAATGGCAGGCTTTAGCGAAACGGGCATAGCGCTTCGCGGCCCTGGGGTCGCGGGCGTTAAAATGAATGACAGGGGCCAGCAGCAGCGCATTGGCAAGTCCGTGTGGCAGATGAAACTGGCCGCCTAACTGATGGGCAATCGCATGGTTTATCCCCAACCCCGCCTGGCTAAATGCCATTCCTGCGAGCGTTGACGCGTTGTGCATTTTTCCCCTGGTTGCCAGACACTTGCCTTTGCTGACGGCGACGGGAAGGTACTGGAAGACGATTTGTGCCGCTTTTTCCGCCAGCGCGTCGGTAAAGTCGCTGGCCTTCGTGGACACGTAAGCCTCCAGCGCATGTGTCAGGACGTCCATGCCGGTATTCGCGGTGATGGCAGGAGGTACGCTGACAACCAGTGTTGGATCGAGGATGGCCATATCCGGGTAAAGCGCATTATCAAACAAGGGATATTTAATGCCTTTATCCGGATCGCTAATCACGCAGGCGCTGGTCACTTCCGAGCCTGTGCCGCTGGTGGTGGGAATAGCAACACAGGTTTCGATTTCAATACCAAACTGTCGGCTGAACCAAACGATGGCTTTCGCGGCATCCAGCGCTGAGCCTCCGCCAAAACCAATGACAACATCCGGTCGCAGGGACTGCATTTGCGCAATCCCTTGCACCACCGTGCTAATGGTTGGGTCGGGGGTAATATCGCTGAAAATGCTGATGCGATTATCCGCAGGAAGCGTGTTGCGCAGCTTTTCAATCACAGGAGAACGCGCCAGAAAACCATCGCAGATAATCCAGATATGCTTATTCGTGAAACGTTTGAGCACATCCAGGCTTCCCTGACCGCTGTACAATCGAGTTTGCAGTGAAAAGCTTTTCATAACGGCCCCATTAGCGAATAGAAAAACCGTTTGTCAGCACGCAACGACGAGAGCGTGCGAAAGTACGTGCCGATGTTGTTCCTTCACCGGTTGGCGTCGCGATCGTGAAGGTGGTAAAGCCTTCACCACCCACGCCAATCCCGGCGTAAGAGGGGCCATTTTTCACAAAAATGGAGGTTTGAAGCGTGCGTGCGGCAAGATTCAAACGCGACACATTTTGTGAATGCATAATGGCGGTGTGATGCAATCCCTCTTCAACTTTCAGAGCCAACGTTAACGCACTGTCAAAATCGCTCACCGTGACGACGGGGAGCATTGGCATCAGTTGCTCGCTGGTAACCCACGGGTCGTCAGCCTTGACGAGACCTATCAGTAATCGAGGTGCTTTTGCCGGAACAGGTATTCCTGCGGCTTCCAGTAAGGTTGCCGGGCTTTTCCCTACCAGCTTTTTATTGGCCATGCCTTCGGGCAGACAGACTGCGCGCAGTTTGTCTACCTCTTCGCTAGTGAGAAGCAGTGCGCCAAAAGACTGCATCTGTTGAACCAGGCGTTCGGCAACGTCACTAACGACGATCAGGCTCTTCTCAGCAATGCAGGGGAGGTTGTAATCAAAAGATGCGCCGTTGATGATATCTTCCGCCGCCTTAACCAGGTCGGCAGTTTCATCGACAATACAGGGAGGGTTTCCTGCGCCTGCGCCAATGACTTTTTTCCCGCTTTTCATGCCCATAGCAACAATGCCAGGGCCACCGGTAATCGCCAGAACTGCAATTTTAGGGTGTGCCATCATCTGCTGGGTAGCCTCAAAGGTGGGTTCTGTGACCGTGACGACAAGATTCCGGATCCCGCAGCAGCGGAAAGCAATATCTTCAATCATGGCAATCAGTTTCAGTGAGACCGCTTTCGCGCCCGGATGCGGGCTAAAATAAACGCTGTTCCCCGCAGCCAGCATACTAATGCTGTTGTTAATTATGGTTTCCGTCGGGTTGGTACTGGGGGCGACGGAGCCAATCACGCCAAACGGTGAATACTCGAATAACACCATGCCGCCATCGCCGGTCAGTGCCGTGGTGGTGAGATCTTCGATTCCTGGAGTGTTGTCCAGCGCAGCTTTATTCTTGAGGAATTTATCCTCTTTGTTGCCCATTCCTGTTTCAGATGCGCTCTCAGCGGCCAGGGAAGCAAGATGAGGGGTCAGTTCTTCTCGCAGGGCGTGAATGATGGCACTGCGGGTTTTTAATGGCGATTGCTGGTAACGTAAAAAAGCCTGATGAGCGGCATCGATAGCTTCACCAACGGACGGAAAGATTCCGTTTCCTTTGGTTTCTGTTTTTGCCGGGGCGAGTTGTTCACTCAAAATGTTACGGATGAGGGTTTCAAGTTCTGAAGTATTCATTGATGTGTTCTCACGTTTATCGCCGCAATGGCCGTTTCTGCAATGTCCATATCCTGTTCAACGCTTCCTCCGCTGATGCCAAGACCCCCAAGAAGTAAACCTTCACGCCATAATGCGAACCCGCCGCCAAAAGTGACGACTTTTCCCTGCATATGGCTTTCCAGACCGTAAAGCGCCGCGCCTGGTTGCACCGCAGACGTTAATTCATGCGTGGCGGTTTTCATCGCCACGGCGGTCCAGGCTTTTTTGGGAGCCAGTTCGCTACTGACGAGCAATGCGTCAGGCATGCGCCAGGTCACCGTTTGGGTCCCGTTCGCATCAACAATGCTGATGACGACCGGGACCTGAAGTTCTTCTGCTCTTGTTACCGCAGCGCGAGTCAGTTGGTGGAGTTCCTGAAAAGACAGAGACATCGCCGGCTCCTTTATGGCTGATGTACGGATGGCGGAGAGATAGCGCTCAGCCACTTTCTGAATAATGTCGTTTTGATGGGCGTCATGATCTTCTGCCCGTGCGAGCGCATATAAGCAGTCGGACAGACGATTGATATAACGCATCAGAACGTGTCTGACGTCGATATCGGCAGAGAGCTCGACCAGTCGCCTCTCTGCGCGGCGGGCCAGCGTGCGGGCAAAGTGCAGACGGCTGGCGGCTTCGCTGCGGCCAGGTAAAATAAAGCTGTGCAGCGGCGGTACTCTACCCATCGCGGTATCGATGGCGGTTTCCAACGCTGCAATTTCTTCTGAGCTGATGTAGCGCTGCTCTGGGTTTGGTTGTTCGCTCTCGCTGGCGAGTTCGGCGCTGAACCAAAAAAGCTGCAGTTGAATGTTTTCAAGTAACTTGCGGTGCTGTGGGTTTTTCGCCGCGCAAACGCACAGGCTAAGTGCTGCATTGAGTTCGTCCAGCGTCCCGTAAGCCTCGACGCGTGGATGCGTTTTGCTTACGCGTTGCCCGGTAAAGAGGGCCGTTGTGCCGGCATCGCCAGTGCGGGTATAAATCGCCATAGTTCCTCCTAACGAGAAAGCGTGTCGACAATGCCGACAATAGCCAGATCGATGGCCTCATTTGGGCCGGAGAAAACGTGCCTGGCACTGGAGCCGCTGCTGAGTAAAACCAGTTCGCCGGTTCCCGCGCCGACAGAATCAACGGCGACTTCGTCCCCGGTCGTCGGGGAGGCTGGCAGCTCTCCGTCAGCACTCACCCGACGTACCAGTAACAGCTTCTTCCCGACCAGGGAGGGGGACTTTTGCGTGGAGACAACAACGCCTGTAACCCGTGCCAGATGCATAGCTCACTCCTGCTTAATTAATTGGACATTTCGCGTACTGACAGTTTCCTGAGCCAGCGCAGTGACGACACATCGACGGCGTAGCACTAAAACCGCATCGTGCAATTGGGCGACGTCGGCGTAACTGAGAAGTTTTTCAGGATGCAGAACGATGGCTCGCCCCAGTTCGTCACCAAATTCCAGCGGCAGACGCGCGAGTTTTTTCACGGGTACTGCGGGTAACAAGTGGTGATGTAGTGAAATTTTCACGCGGACTCCGCATGCCAGCGCTTCGTGGATCGTGACCACCGACATATTGGCAGAGCTGCTTTCGGCAATTTGTTCCAGCAGGAGCAGATCAGCCTGTAAAATGTGCAGCGACGAATACTGGCAGCATAGTATCCGTGGGTCTATTTCCCGTAACTGCGCGACGCTAAGGGAGATCGTGCTTGCCGCGCGTTTTTTTAATCGGGAAACAACCTCCTCGATAATGCGTTGCAGCAGTTCGTTGTTCATCGTGAAGTCACCAATGTGGCGAATGCCTGAGGATTATCCGCCCCCGCAGCATTGGCTTCGTCGGTATCAATATGCATCTCAAGGCGCATATCCGGCGAAACGCGTACGGCGACGTTATCGAAAATCAGCCGGCGTTCATCGCCATTAATGGCGACCGAGACTTTATCGCCATGGGAAACCCGCAGGATCAAGGCATCGAGCGGCGACATATGGATATGCCGTTGAGCAACGATGACGCCGCATGTTAAGTCCAGTTCAGCAAATGGACTGACAAGGCGAATACCCGGCGTGCCCTGGATATTGCCCGACATACGCAGCGGGGCAGCAATACCTAGCGTACGGGCATCGGTACGTGAAATTTCAACCTGACTGGTGCTACGTAGCGGGCCGAGTAAACGCACATTTTTTAACTGTCCTTTAGGTCCGACCAGCGTGACGGTCTGCTCTGCAGCGTATTGGCCTGGCTGCAATAGCCCTTTTTTCTCGCTGATAGGCTGATTGGGAAACAAACGGACGTAATCTTCAGCGCAAAGATGAATATGACGATTAGAGATCCCCAGCGGAATAGGGCGCTCGCGCATTTCATCCAGAACTTTGGTGACCGTTGACTTGAGTTGCTGTTTATCCATCACGCTTTACCTCGTTTTCCAGAGTGCAGACAAAGAGAGCGGGGCTCACCTTTCTGGCGGGTACAGGCTGGGTCAAGGCACAGATTGCAGCTAATCAACTCCGCATTTTGCGGCGCTTCGGACGCTGTACTGTCCACCAATATCTCTTCTTGCGGCTCGACCTGGATGGGGGCGGGTGTTGGCTCTGCTTCCGGGGCAACGCTATGTGACAGGATTCCGTCCCCCGGTCTGGAAATGACTTTGTGAGCCACCAGCCCATCGCGTTGGTCAGCGAAATTGACACCGGTAGAAATGGCCGCCTGCACGGAGGCCACATCCCCGATAATCTTGATCACCGTCCAGCCTGAACCGTTGGTTTTTTCGAGGCCCACCAGCGTGATGGAGGCGGCTTTCGCCATGACGTCCGCGCAACTGATGGCTAATGCCAGACCACTAACTTCGAGTAATCCCAGTGATTGCTTCACGCTGTGCTCCTTGGTTGCAACGACTTATGCGGATTTAGGTAAAATGGCTTCAACGTCGCTGTGCGGACGCGGGATAACGTGGCAGGATTTCACCTCGCCAACGGCGCTTGCCGCTGCGCTTCCTGCATCTACTGCGGCTTTCACCGCGCCGACATCACCACGGACCATAACGGTGATCAGGCCTGAGCCGATTTTTTCGTAACCAACCAACTGCACGTTTGCGGATTTCACCATGGCATCAGCGGCTTCAATAGCGCCGACAAGCCCTTTTGTTTCAACCAGTCCCAGTGCGTTATTCATACTGCTTGTCTCCTGTGGGTTATGAGTGGCATTCCCGGAATGGAATGCCTTTAACCAGCCGCGCAGCGTTATTACCGATGCTGCGACGAGCGTGGTTATCTTGTTGATACATCAGCGTAAAAAGCGGCGCTGACGCGGGTAGGTTTTTGTAGTGCACGATCAGTTTTTCGCGACTGCAGCCAATGCCAACCAGCAGTGGCGACTGACATGCCGCGAGCCATGCGTTGTGCGTAACGTCGGTTGAATGGCCCTCCTGAATCACAAAGGGGATCCCTTCTTCTTCAATACCCAGCAGCACGTCGCTCCAGGCGTTGGCGCAGTCACCGGTGGTGAAGATAACGATGGCTGGCGTGTTGAGATTACTTTCCATGAGCGAACGCCTTGTGCCAGGAGAGAATCAGCCCGGTCGCAACCGCATTGCGCGGACCTTCGGTGCCACGAATGTTGCCGCGCCCGGCAACCAGGCGATAATGCGCCAGTGCATCGGTGACCAGTTGCGGTACTTCGAAGTCCAGGGATGAACCGCCAACCAGCACCACAAAGGGAATATCCCGAATGTTCCCGGTCGGACTCACCTGACGTAACGCTCTGAGCGCGTTGGTGACAAAAACGCGCTCCTTGGCGCTGCGGCGAATGGCCCGTACTTTCTCCAGCGCCAGTTCGCCTGGCAGGGGCACCAGCTCATCAGGTTTTACTACGCACACGCGGGCAAAAACCGTTGGCGGAAGAGGCTCAGGGAAGAACTGAACGCTGCCATCTTCGTGGCGAAGATGGAACAAGCTCTCAACTTTCGCCAGCGGGTACTTTTTGATCTCTTCGGCGAGATAACGGTCATCCAGCCCCAGTTCACGGGCAATAATCATCGTGACCATATCGCCCGCGCCCGCCAGGTGTGTGGCAATAATTTCGCCTTTCGGGTTGATGATGGAGGCGTCGGTCGATCCCGCACCGAGATCCAGAATAGCCAGTGGTCGCGTTGTGCCCGGAGTGGTTAAAGCCCCGAGTATGGCAGCTTCGGCTTCAGCCCCGCCAACCTGGACATCAATGTTGAGCTTTTGCGTGATTTCCTGAGCAATCATCGCCATTTGCAGGCGATCTGATTTCACCATTGAGGCAATGCCGACAGCCTGTTCCAGCGAAAATTCACCGGCAAGCCCGCCGGTCACGCTGACGGGAACCGAGGTATCAACCGCCAGTAGATCCTGAATAAAGATTTCCTGACTGGGTTTGTTGGTTAATTCAGCCATTGTCTGGCGTACATGCTCCAGCATGCCGCCAATATTGGTCCCCGCTTCGCCGGTGACGTTATCCAGTTTCGGACACTCACCAACGGCTTTCATAATCGCGTCAGCGCCAGCTGCTACGTCGACGCGTACGGTACGGCCTTGTGACTGTAGCTCCAGATTCCCGGCAGGAATGGCTCGGGCTTTCACATCGCCTGACGGCGTTTTCACCACTACGGCTGAGCGGTTGCCGATCAGCGCCCGCGCCATCGGGACAATGTTTTTAGTCTCGTCGGCATTGAGACCAAAAACGGTCGCAATCCCGTAGGGGTTAGAAAGCGTTTCAATGACCTTTCCTGGAACCGCGACTTCAATAGCAGCTAACATACCCAATGGGATACGGTCGATATGAAGCACTTCATCCACGATGGGCAGGGGGTGAGTCAGACGATTGCTGACCAACACGCCATCGTCTTGCTGCAAAATTACGCCAGTTAACTGGTATCCGGCGCGTACCGAGGCATTAATCATCGTGGCGACATCAGCGAAATCGAATGCTGATGACACCACCAAAATATAAGGTGTATCCGCCGGACGGCTGAGCAGGTCTTCCGGCGTAATAGTAATGCCAACACCCAGCCCGACACCGCCCGGCGTTTTAGGGTTATGGCCGATCATGGTGGATTCAGTGATGATGGTTTCGGTAATCGTTTCCATCGCCACGTCGCCAATGACCGGAGTGGCTTCATTAATACGGATGAGCGAAATATCGCTGACATTGATGCCGGCGTTTTTTGCTGCCAGCGTAAGTGCCTCCTGAATGCCAAACACATTACGCAATGTGCCTTTAATCCCGGTGGTTTCTGCCAGGGCGCTGTTGGTAATACTCAACGCTCCAGCCTCATCCAGGGTAGCCAGAGCGACTTCCGTTGATGAGTTACCTATGTCAATGCCAGCTATATATCGCATGATCCTGTCCCTGAGTTAGTCGTCACCTTTGAGTTTTTTACGCTCAACGTACAGCGCTGCCGCTTCACGAACGAAAGCCGCACAGATCTTTGCCTGATAACGATTTTCGAGATCGTCAGCGATAGCCATCAGCTCATCTTTAGTAGAGCGATACGGGCGAAGCGCGTTGTAGATCTCCAGGATGCGATCATCAGGTACAGCGGTTAGCTCTGCGGCGCGCTCAAAGTTCATCGCCAGCCTGTCACGCCCGGCATCTTTGGCGATTTCCGCCTGCAGGCGCAGCGTTTCAGGTGTGATTCGCATGTCCTGTGCCGTCACCTTGTTGCTCAGAACATTTTCGAGCGTGAAGTCATCCAGAGTTTTATTGGTCGCGGTTTTTACCCACTCAGGATGTTTATTCGCGAGAGGGTAATCCGTGACTTTCGCGGTATGTGCTGATGAACTTGCCGCAACCGGAGTAGCGGACTCGCTTTGCAGGCTGTTCATCCGGCTCAGCACATCCCGAACCATCGATTCAATTGCGTCGGTATTCATGGAGTTATCCTTTATCAAAGCGCCACGCGCAGTTCCTGCGGGTTTTTGCCCGTCACGACGTATTTGGTCTCTTTAATATGCAGAATGGCCGATTTCGCCTGGTACTTAGGTCGGGCCATCTGGTCATTCAGCGTAGGGACCGGTTGCGGAGATTCACGCTTGGCATAACGCGCGGCGTTTTTACCGATCTGACGATAGGTTTCCAGCGTCAGAAGCGGCGCCTGAGGGAACAGTTCCAGATTAGAAAGCGGCGGTAACCCCTGCTGGTGGATAACCGTGGTGCCTTTTGACTGGATGCCGATAGAGATCCCGGAACCGCTCAGACGGTTGCCTTCCACGGCGACAAACGCGACATCAGAGGATTTAAAGCAGCGGATAACGCGTGCTTTAATGCCTTCCTCTTCAATCCCGGCAATCACTTCGCGCAAGATATTCTTATGCGGGATCCCGACGATATTGACAGTTTGTGAGAGCCCGAACGCCGGACCTACGGCAATAATCACTTCGTCCTGCTGCTGACCTTGTTTAGCTTCGCCAATCTCGGTCAGAAAACTGTCGGCCTGTACCGCTGTGGTCTGTGGCGCGCTTGCCGCTGACGATGTGCGGAATGAGACGGGTTTGTCGCTGGTCTGCATTTCAGACAGTACGTCTTCAATTATCTGGCGCAGCAGCTTTTCATTGATTTCCATTTTTCACCCCTTAGCCAAGTTCGTTGGGATCAAGTGCGCCAGGGATGTTTTTGATCTCTTCCCAGCGTTCGCCTTGCAGGCGATAACCTGTTGCCGGACCGGCATAGTCATTGACGTCATTTACTGCGGATAGCACCTGTCCGTCGCCAACGATAATGGCGGAGGTATGCAGATAATCCCCGGTTAACTTGGCTTTCTGGATGTTGAGCATGTCCTGAGCGACATCGGTAAACCCGCCCTGAGCAAGCGCTTTTACCACTTCCAGGCCGTTACGGTTTTTATTGATAATCTCTTGTGCGAACTTGATGTCTTCCACGATGTTGCGCTCCGGCATATCTTTCGAACCGTGGGCGTAGGTCGCAGCCTCCACTTCTTCATCCGTGATTGGTGGTAATCCCATCCCGGCAAATACTGCCTGTAGCGCACGCGCCGCTTTGTTACGAATGGCGATAACATCTTCTTCTCGAACCGGACGCAGACCGCCGTCCACTTTCAGGTCGCGCTGGATAACGTTGTAGTCATCAAAGTCTTCCGCATCTTCGTTGGAACCGGCGAACATGTTGTCGTAGTTCGGTACCGCGGAATAACCGGAAGAGATGAAGTCAGTACCTGGCAGGAACTGCATCAGCAGACGCGCGGTACGACGCATATCCGAGTGGGTAAAGGTCTGGTCGTTGCTGGAGGCGCATTCCAGATCCAGAGAAGAACAGATTAGGTTTTCGGCCAGAACCGCACGAATACCGGACGGTACGGCGGAAGGCACGCCGATGCAGCTTACTGAGCCGTTCTGCAAACCCTGCACGCCAGCGGCTTTGGTGATGTAAATGCAGCGTGCTTCCAGATAAAGCATTGATTTACCTTCGGCGTAACCCATCTGAACTTCTGAGCCAGAGCCGGAGGTAAAGCGCATTTTCAGGCCGCGAGAGGCGTAGGAAGAGGCGAGGAAGCCTTTCGACCATGGCGTGTCGTCGCCGTCGGTAAAGACGGGTTCTGTACCATAGACGGAGATAGTTTCCGCGTAGCATGTGTGGCCCAGCATGCCGAGCTTAAGTTCGGTCGCTTCTTCCAGCGAGCACTGAGTTAACACGCCAGGGCGTCCAACCTGTGAACCGACTAACAGGGCAATGGCGTTAAATGGCGCGTAGCGTGCGACGGCAACGGTCGTTTCCTGCTCGTCAAATCCGCGCCATGCGCCTTCTGCGGCGTCTGCGGCAATCTGTACCGGGTTATCTTTAACGTTAGTGACGTGTGCCTGTTGAGACGGAGTACGACGAGCACGCATTTTCTGCATGGCCATCATCATCTCGACGACGTTCATATGGGACACCACTTCGACAATTTTAGCTGGTGTCATTGCGGTGGTCAGCGGCACGATATCTTTGCGCTTCACGTTAGGGTCGCAAAGCATATTGGCTAGTTTGACCGAGTCCATTGCCATGACTTCTTCAGCGCGCGCCAGGTTAATGCCGTAGCGGGCAATGAAATGGTCAATTAAGTCAAATTCACTGGCGGATTTGCCGTCCAGTTCAGTCACAGTACCGTTGACGATTTTAATTGATGGTTTAGGGTCGTTCGGGCTTTCCATCGCAATGAAGCCTTCTTCGATCCACTCCTTAACGAAACCATCCTGATTCACAGGGCGTTTCGCCAGTGCTTCAAATCTTTTCGATCTCATGAATCAGCCTCACTGATATCAGATGTAGGACGGACGATCGTTTTTCGGCTCTGAGCCGAGGGTCCCGAGTACGGTTTTACCGATTTCACGGGCGGAGATAACAGCCTGACGAACTGCGCCGGAATCACCAGAGATGACCAGAATGGCTTCGTTGCTGAAGCTGGTGCCATGGGCCGGGGAGCTGTAGGCTACAACTTCTACATTGGCGGATTTCAGCGCAGTATCAGCCATCAGGACACCCACGGAGGCTGGTGCGCCGACAATCACGCCACAGGCACGGCCAATCGGCGCGCCAAAGGCTTTTTCCAGCGCGTAGCTGGCGCGGGCGGTGTATTGCATCTCGATGTGACCGGCTTCGTTGGCATAAACATCGCCAAAGGTGCGATCCAGCTCTTTCAGCGCAACCTCAATTCCGCGTTTCACGTCGGAAACATCGTTGCCGCCGAGGATAATCAGCGAGCCGTGGCCCGCGCCGCCTTTGGTATCTCGTGGTAATTCAATACTGACGACTTCCGTATTTGTTGCTTTTACCGCTTCATCGGCGGCCATAATGTGCGGACCCGCGCCAGTACGGGCGCCAAGGATGCCAATGGAGCGATAACGTTTTTCAAGTTTCATCGCGTCCAGTAAGGCGCTGTCTACGTTGGCGATTACCAGACCGACGGTGTCGCCAATCGCGGTACCGACAAACTCCGTTAAACTGCAGCTTTTCTCTGCCATAGCCGTTTCTCGTGTTGGGTGATTATTTTCAGGGATAGCCTGCTGTTCTGGGGTTGCCACGCGAGCAATCACCTGCGCCATGATCTGTTCAACCAGCTCATTGCTGCTCATTAGCTAATTCCCTTCGGTAAGATTTTTTCTACATCGGTATGAGGGCGCGGGATAACGTGTACGGCTTTCACTTCTCCCACATTACGGGCTGCGGCGGCGCCGGCATCTGTTGCTGCTTTGACTGCGCCGACATCGCCGCGGACAATAACGGTTACCAGCCCCGAACCAATTTTTTCGTAGCCGACCAGCATTACATTGGCTGACTTCACCATTGCATCTGCGGCCTCTATGGCTGCAGTTAAGCCTTTGGTTTCTACCATTCCTAACGCTTCTTGTTGCATAAAGACCTCGCCTGGGTTGTCCCGATATTCATGACTATAAAAAGAAGCGAGGAAAAAGAATGGCTGAGTTGAAAGTATGAATGAAAAAATAGTGAGGTTATGGTGATATAAAATTGCTATGTTTTATTTTATCTTTTTGTTTTTAATGGTTATTTTTTATTTTAATAATATGAATATTTGGTTATGTTAATTCCATATTTACACTTTTGTTAGTGACATTAAAAATGGCATTTGCTATGCGGAAAAATGAAAATGTGATGATTGTCTGAAAACATAATTCTGCCAATAGCAATATTTTATCGTTTCACAAATGTACCACTAATAGTGGATTTTCCTGTGTTCTCGCCTGTTTTAATAAAAGTGATAGCAAGAATTTGCTATCTCAGCACGATTTTGAGGGGCATGCCGCCTTCAGATTGCCAACATTTTGCCGATACGGCTTTTTATAGTAAGCCTTGAAGTATTCTACGTACCAGCAAGGAGTCCGCTGGTAAAGACACGAACTCTGCTTAGAAGGTGTCACAATGAACGATTCACTAAAAGCGCAATGCATTGCTGAGTTTTTGGGTACCGGGCTGTTTTTGTTTTTTGGCATCGGATGCCTGAGCGCACTTAAAGTCGCGGGCGCCAGTTTGGGATTATGGGAGATCTGCATCATATGGGGGTTGGGGATCTCGCTTGCCGTTTACCTGACAGCGGGGATTTCTGGCGCGCATCTCAATCCTGCAATCACCATCGCCCTGTGGTTATTTGCCTGTTTTCCGGGGCGCAAAGTTGTGCCATACACCGTAGCGCAGGTTGCGGGTGCCTTTGGCGGCGCGTTGCTAGCCTATCTGCTGTACGGAAGTCTATTTACCGAGTATGAGTCTGCCCATCAAATGGTGCGTGGCAGCCTTGAAAGCCTGCAACTGGCCAGTATTTTTAGTACTTATCCAGCGGCGGCGCTCAGCGTCTGGCAGGCTGCGCTGGTTGAAGTAGTGATCACTTCCATTCTGATGGGCATGATCATGGCACTTACCGATGACGGTAATGGCGTCCCCAGAGGGCCATTGGCGCCTTTATTGATTGGCATTCTGGTGGCTGTTCTCGGTGCATCTACCGGGCCTCTCACCGGATTTGCGATGAACCCGGCACGTGATTTCGGTCCAAAATTATTTGCATGGATGGCCGGGTGGGGAGATGTGGCGATGACCGGCGGGCGTGATATCCCTTATTTCATCGTACCGATTGTGGCCCCCATCATCGGTGCGTGCGCAGGCGCAGCAATTTATCGTTATTTTATTGGCAAAAATTTACCGTGTAATACGTGTAAACTGGAGGAAAATGAGAGCTAGCTTCACGGAAGATGTTTATTTTTAAAGCGTAAAAACTGTTTTCGTGATCCGGTTTCCTGAACCGCTGAAAAAGTCTCCCCACAATGGGAGACTTTTGTTATGTTCGATGATGACTTTCATCAGCGCCCAGGAAAGCGAGATGAAACTGGATGTGTAAAT
This sequence comes from Citrobacter sp. wls615, assembly GCF_005281355.1. Classification (NCBI taxonomy): domain Bacteria; kingdom Pseudomonadati; phylum Pseudomonadota; class Gammaproteobacteria; order Enterobacterales; family Enterobacteriaceae; genus Citrobacter; species Citrobacter sp. wls615. The sequence goes on from NZ_SZXM01000060.1 coordinate 176,299, forward strand.
AGTATGTTTTATTTATAACAATAAATTAACTGAGAGGTTTTATCATGATTTCTGCGAGTGCCCTGAACTCAGAACTCATTAATAAAATCGCACAGGATTTTGCGCAGGCCACCAGTCTGGCTGTTGTGGTTGTCAATATTCACGGTGATGAAATTTCTGAGCTTTTTAATTTCACCCCTTTTTGTCAGTTGATGCGCCAGCATCCTCAGCACAGTACCCGTTGTCGTATGAGCGATCGCTGTGGCGGGCTGGAAGCTTCAAAATCCGATCAACCCTGCATCTATCGCTGCCACGCGGGGCTTACCGACTTCTCAATTCCGCTGGTAATTGCGGGTCACCTGGTTGGGTTCGTATTGTGTGGTCAGGTGCGTTTAAGTAACGATGTCGGCCTGGTGGATATCCTGAACGTCGATGACCGCTGGCAAGCCGATCCCGAACTGCTCAGTGAATTTCGTAATGTGCCGGAGATGGACTATTCGCGCGTTATCGCCTCGGCGGATCTGCTAAAGCTCATCGTGGAAAATTGCCTTAAAAAACAACTAAATTTTGTGGTTATCAAAGACAACCCGCAGCAGGCAGAGCCAGTACGCGCCAACCGAACGCCGAATCCTCACGACAGCAAAATGAAAAAAGCGCTGCGCTATATTGATGCGCATTTGTCAGATGAGTTACGCCTGGAAGATGTTGCGTCTCATGTTTACCTTAGCCCTTACTATTTCAGTAAATTGTTCAAAAAATATCAGGGTATCGGGTTTAACGCCTGGGTAAATCAACAGCGAATGGCGAGTGCCAAAGAGTTGCTCTGTCATAGTGACTGGAGCATAGCCAGCATTGCGCGTAATTTAGGCTTTTCACAAACCAGCTATTTCTGCAAAGTATTCCGCCAGACGTATCAGGTTACGCCGCAGGCATTTCGCCAGCAAATAAATGTCATTTCACGCGGTGAGTCCGCTTAAATAGCAATATTTTGCTATTGCCGATTTTTGATATCGGGCGCTATGTCAGTAATTATAAAATGAAAAGTAACAACAGCAGTCAATAAATTGTCATAGCGCAACAAAATAATAGTATTAGAGGGATAAACTGCACCAGTTTTTATTTTTGTGATGAGATACAGTGTCTGCATGCCTGACTTTCTTTATTCTTTGCAGACACTTTCATTCAAAATGTGAACATGTGAATAAGTGGGTTTATGCCAGATAATTGGCTGAATGAACCCGGAAAGATATTAAATTGAATTATTGTCATGAGGTCGTGAATTTACCTCATAACAGGGAGCTTAATTACGGCTCCTGAACTGACAGGTTTGCCACATTTGTGGTAGGGAAGGGGGTGAGAATCCCCCGCAGCCCCCGCTGCTGTGATGCTGACGACCCCGTATGGACCACTGATCGCAAGATTGGGAAGGACGGGTGAGGATGACGCTAAGCCAGAAGACCTGCCTGTCAGTGACTACCAACAACTTCGGTGGGAAGTGGGTGGTTCAGATGCATACAGTCGAGAGACTGGGTATCTCTACACCCCTACCACCCTGAACAGGATCAGGGTATGGCGGCCAATTTTCACGCATTTGTTCTTGCAGGTACCGGAAGCGGCTGTGGTAAAACCACGGTGACGCTGGGCTTGTTGAGCTTGTTGAAAAAACGCGGTTTACGCGTCCAGCCTTGCAAAGTGGGGCCTGATTACCTTGATACCGGCTGGCATACAGCGGTATGCGGTACCGCTTCCCGCAATCTTGATAGCTTCATGCTTCCCGCTTCCACTCTGAATGCTTTATTCCGCGAGCAGATGCAACATGCCGATATCGCCGTGATTGAAGGCGTGATGGGGTTGTATGACGGTTATGGTACCGACCCGAACTACTGCAGTACCGCCGCGATGGCCAAACAGTTAGGTTGCCCGGTCATCTTACTGGTTGATGGTAAAGCTGTTTCCACCTCGATAGCCGCAACGGTAATGGGGTTTCAGCATTTTGATCCCACGCTGAACATCGCCGGGGTGATCGTTAATCGGGTCAACAGCGAAACGCATTATCAGTTGCTGAAGGTGGCGATTGAGCGTTACTGTTCCGTTCCTGTATTAGGCTACGTTCCCCGTATGGAAGGCGTTGCGCTTCCGGAGCGTCATCTGGGGCTGGTTACTGCGCGTGAGTCTGTTATCAATCAGCAGCCGTGGCAGGCCTTTGCCGCGACGCTGGAGCAGACGCTGGATATCGATGCTCTACTGAAATTAAGCCAGCTAAACACCCTCCCTGCGGGTGAATGGCCTACGCTTCCCGATACTGATGCCGGAGAAGGGCTAACGCTTGCTATCGCTGATGACGAAGCGTTCAACTTTTATTACCCGGACAATATTACTTTGCTTGAACGCACGGGGCTGAAGATTGTCCGTTTTAGCCCGTTGCACGACACCTGTTTACCTGATTGTCAGATGATCTGGCTGGGTGGCGGATACCCTGAGTTACATGCTGCGGCTCTGGCCCGCAATGTCCCGATGCTTAAGCAATTGCGAGCCGCACATCACCGCGGCGTGGCGATTTACGCCGAGTGCGGTGGGCTGATGTATCTCGGCAGTTCGCTGGAGGACAGCCACGGTGATAGCTGGTTGATGGCGGATATCATTCCCGGTCACAGCAAAATGGGGAAACGTCTGACCCGATTTGGCTACTGCGAGGCGCAGGCCGCGCAGCAAACCTTGTTAGCTGCAGAAGGCGAAGTGCTGCGCGGGCATGAATTTCACTACTCAGATTTTATTCCTGAAACTCCCGCGGTGATGCACTGTCGCAAAGTGCGCGATGGCAAAACGTTGCAGACCTGGTCCGGCGGCTGGCAGGTGGGTAACACTTTCGCCAGCTATCTACACGTTCATTTTGCTCAACGTCCGCAGATGCTTAACCATTGGTTGGCAGCCGCGAGGAGCGCGCTATGACGATCCTTGCGTGGTGTGTTGCCTGGCTGCTTGATTTTATTATCGGCGATCCGCAGAACTGGTCGCATCCGGTGCGCTGGATTGGCAATCTGATTTCTGCCATGCAGCGAGTCGTACGGCGCTACTGCCATAGCGATCGTGCGTTGCGCATTGGTGGCGCGGTGATGTGGGTAGTGGTGGTTGGCCTGACCTGGACTGTCTCCTGGGGCGTACTGGCGCTGGCGCACTCTATTCATCCCTGGCTTGGATGGATGGTGGAGGTTTGGATGATCTTTACCGTGCTTGCTGGGCGCTGTCTGGCGAACGCCGCGCAGGATGTCGAACGTCCGTTGCGTGCCGGTAACCTTGCCGCAAGTCGGGAAAAGTTATCTTGGATCGTGGGTCGCGATACCTCGCAATTACAACCTCAGCAGATCAATCGTGCCGTGGTGGAAACCGTGGCCGAAAACACCGTTGATGGCATCATCGCGCCGCTGTTTTTCCTTCTTCTCGGCGGCGCGCCTTTGGCGATGGCCTACAAAGCGGTAAATACCCTTGACTCCATGGTGGGTTACAAACATGAAAAATACCGCGCTATCGGTATGGTCAGCGCGCGTCTGGATGATGTCGCAAATTATATTCCTGCGAGACTGAGCTGGCTGCTGCTGGGCGTGGCTGCATTTTTATGCCGTCAGGACGGTTCGCGTGCTTTGCAGATCGGCTGGCGCGATCGCTACAACCACAGCAGCCCAAACTGTGCGTGGTCGGAGGCCTCAGTTGCCGGGGCATTAGGCATTCGTCTGGGTGGCCCTAATGACTACTTTGGCGAGCGCGTTGAGAAACCGTGGATCGGTGATGCGCAACGCGACATTTCGGTAGACGACATTTCCCATACGATTCGATTGATGTGGGTGGCATCGACGCTGGCACTGGCGCTGTTTATCGCGCTGCGGTGGCTGCTGGTCGGTGTAGCCTGAGGACAACACTATGCAATATATCCAGCAACCCCAGGCTATTGAGGCCAAAAGTTTCGACATTATTGGCGAGATTATCCGTGAAACCCGCCCGGACTATCAGTTTGCCAGTCCGTTGCATGAAGCCATTATCAAGCGGGTCATTCACACCACGGCGGATTTCGACTGGCTGGACATTCTGTGGTTTTCCAGTGATGTGTTGGAGCAGTTCTGCGCGGCGCTTAGCCGTTCGAGCGTAATTTATACCGATACCACGATGGCCCTTTCCGGGATCAATAAAACGCTGTTGGCAAAATTTGGCGGTGAGTGCCGCTGCTATATCAGCGATCCACGGGTCGTACGAACGGCAAAAGAGCAGGGGATCACCCGTTCAATGGCGGCTGTCGATATTGCGGTGAAAGAAGAGGGGGAAAAGCTGTTTGTTTTTGGCAACGCGCCGACAGCGCTGTTCCGTCTGCTTGAGCATGATGTTGCCGTCAGCGGTGTGGTTGGTGTACCGGTCGGGTTCGTGGGTGCTGAGGAGTCGAAAGATGCGCTGACCCAAAGCAACCTCCCGGCCATTGCTGCGTTAGGACGTAAAGGGGGAAGTAACGTCGCCGCTGCTATCGTCAACGCCATGCTTTATCACATGCAGGGGGCGCGATGAGCGAGGCCTTCGATACGCCGGTGTGGCACAACGGTAAAGCGCTGCGTAAAGGATATACCACGGGATCGTGCGCGACGGCGGCTGCAAAAGTGGCGGCGCTGATGGTATTGCGCCAGCACCTGATCCATCAGGTTTCCATCGTGACGCCTTCCGGGGTGACGCTGTGCCTGAACGTCGAATCGCCGCATATCGAAGGGCAGCAGGCGATAGCCGCGATCCGTAAAGACGGTGGCGATGATGTCGATGCCACGCATGGGATGCTGATTTTTGCCCGCGTGACGTTAGATGATAGTGGCGTGATCGCCTTACAGGGCGGAGAAGGAGTCGGTACGGTAACCCGCAAAGGGATCGGTCTACCGGTGGGGAGTTCGGCGATTAACCGCACACCTCGCCAGACCATTGAGTCTGCGGTACGTGAGGCGATTGGTCCAAATCGTGGGGCGCAGATTGAGATCTTCGCGCCGGAAGGCGAAGAGCGGGCGCAAAAAACCTACAACTCGCGCCTCGGCATTCTGGGCGGTATTTCGATTATTGGCACCACGGGTATCGTCACGCCAATGTCGGAAGAGAGCTGGAAACGTTCGCTGTCGCTGGAGCTGGAAATTAAACGTGCGGCGGGTCTGGATCGCGTGGTACTGGTGCCGGGAAACCACGGTGAACGTTTTGTGCGCGAGCAGATGGGCATCGACACGCAGGTTGTGGTCACTATGAGCAACTTTGTCGGCTACATGATTGAAGAAGCCGTCCGTCTGGGATTTCGGCAAATCGTGCTGGTGGGACATCCCGGGAAACTTATCAAAATCGCGGCGGGGATCTTCCATACCCACAGCCATATTGCCGATGCGCGCATGGAAACGCTGGTGGCCCATCTCGCGTTGCTTGGCGCACCGCTGGAACTGCTGAGGCTGGTCAGCGACTGCGATACTACCGAAGCGGCGATGGAACACATCGACGCGTACGGCTTTCAGCATATTTATAACCATCTGGCGAAGCGTATCTGTATGCGCGTTCTGCAAACGTTGCGCTTTACCAAAAATCCCCCGACCTGCGACGCCATCATGTTCTCGTTTGACAATCAGGTGCTTGGCAGTAATCGCCCGATCGCTGAAATTGCTGAGGAGATGCAATGTTAACCGTTGTGGGAATGGGACCCGCGGGTTTGCATTTGATGACGCCTGCGGCGCGTGAAGCGGTCGCAACGGCTGATGTGCTGGTCGGCGGAAAGCGGCATTTGCAGCAATTCCCGGATTTTACCGGTGAGCGGTTTGCTCTTGGCGCCAATATTGCGGAGCTCCTGAACTGGGTAACTGCGCACCAGGATAAGCATGTCGTCGTGCTGGCGTCTGGCGATCCGTTGTTCTACGGCATTGGGACGCGCATGGTGGCGCATTTTGGCATCGGGCAGGTACGCATTATTCCCGGTATTAGCGCGGTGCAGTATCTGTGCGCGCAGTCCGGTATCGATATGAACGATATGTGGCTGACCAGTAGCCACGGGCGCAGCGTCTGTTTCGATGAGCTGGCCCTACATAACAAGGTGGGGATGGTAACAGATGCGTTGTGCGGCCCACGTGAAATCGCACAGCAGCTAATCACTCGAGGCAAGGGGCATCGCTGGATGGTTATTGGCGAAAACCTGGCGATGGAAAACGAGCGGATCCATGTCCTGCCTGTGAGTGAAATTAACGCCGACTATGACATGAATGCAGTGGTGATCCTTGATGAAAGATGAGCTGTTTCTGCGTGGAGAAAAGGTGCCGATGACCAAAGAAGCGGTACGTGCACTTGCCCTCTCAAAACTTGAATTACACCGTGCCAGTCATCTGATTGATATTGGGGCGGGAACTGGCAGCGTGTCGATAGAAGCGGCGCTGCAATATCCCGGATTGCGCGTGACGGCAATCGAACGTAACCCGGCGGCGCTCAGGCTGCTGGATGAAAATCGCCAGCATTTTGCCTGCGCAAATATCGACATTTTTCCCGGCGTTGCGCCAATGACCATCGCCGAAAAAGCCGATGCCATTTTTATGGGTGGCAGCGGTGGGCATCTGACCGATCTCATTGACTGGTCGATGCGTCAACTGCATCCCGCCGGGCGGCTGGTCATGACGTTTATCCTCCAGGAAAACCTCAACACCGCGTTGGTTCATCTGGACCATCTGGGCGTACAGGGAGTGGATTGCCTGCAGCTACAGGTTTCCTCGCTTACCACGCTTGGCAGTGGTCATTATTTCAAACCGAATAACCCCGTATTTGTTATCGCCTGTCAGAAGGAAGGAAACCATGTCTGAGATTTTTGATCCCCGTAGCGTGTGGTTCGTTGGCGCAGGTCCTGGCGATCGCGAGCTGATTACCCTCAAAGGTTACCGTTTGCTACAACAGGCGCAGGTGGTTATCTACGCTGGATCGCTGATTAACACCGAACTGCTGGAATATTGTCCCGCCGATGCTGAATGCCACGACAGCGCTGAACTGCATCTGGAGCAGATCCTCGATCTGATGGAAGCTGGCGTGAAGGCTGGCAAGACCGTGGTGCGTCTGCAAACTGGCGATGTCTCACTGTACGGTTCCGTCCGCGAGCAGGGCGAGGAACTGACCAAACGCGGGATCGACTGGCAGGTGGTGCCCGGCGTCAGCGCCTTCCTCGGTGCGGCGGCAGAACTCGGCGTGGAGTACACCGTGCCTGAAGTCTCACAAAGCCTGATCATTACCCGTCTGGAAGGGCGTACGCCGGTCCCCGAGCGCGAACAGCTGGAGTCGTTTGCCAGTCACCAGACATCTATGGCGATTTATCTGTCCGTCCAGCGTATTCATCGGGTGGCCGAGCGTTTAATTGAAGGCGGTTATCCGGCGACCACGCCAGTGGCGGTGATCTACAAAGCGACCTGGCCGGAAAGCCAGACCGTGCGCGGTACCCTGGCGGATATTGGCGACAAGGTGCGCGATGCGGGCATCCGCAAAACGGCCCTGATTCTGGTCGGTAATTTCCTGGGCTCGGAGTATCACTACTCCAAACTCTATGCGGCGGACTTTAGCCATGAATACCGTAAAGCCTGAGTCAATTGCGCTTTTTTGCCTGACGCCAGGTGGCGTTGTGCTGGCGAAACGTCTGGCGGCTATGCTGCCGGTCACCTGTTTTACCAGTGAAAAGCTGCTGGAGGAGGGGTTTATTCCCTTTGAAAACGGCTTTGCCAATACCGCCCGTGATGCGTTTATGAACTACTCGGCGCTGATTTTTATCGGGGCGACCGGCATTGCGGTTCGCGTGCTGGCTCCGCTGGTCAACGATAAATTTTGCGATCCGGCGGTGGTGGTCATTGATGAACGTGCCCAGCATGTCATCAGCCTGCTTTCCGGTCACGCGGGGGGCGCGAATGCGCTGGCGCGTTATCTGGCAGGCATGTTGGGGGCCGACCCGGTAATCACCACGGCGACGGATGTCAACGATATGGCGGCCCTGGATACACTGGCATTCCAGTTGAATGCGCGGATGAGCGATTTCCGTTCGGCGGTGAAGATCGTTAATCAGATGCTGGTCAGCAACAAACGGGTTGGCCTGTGGTGGGATGATGAACTGACCCAGGATGTCAGCCATTGTGATCGCCGTGGTTTTATCACGGTAACCGATCTCAATCAGCTTCCCGAACTGGATGCGCTGGTGTGTATCACCTTACGCACCAATTTACCCGATCTGCCTGTTCCGCACTGGAAGCTGGTGCCGCAGCGGGTTGTGGCTGGAATTGGTTGTCGCCGCGACACACCGTTCCCGCTGCTTGCTGCGCTGCTTGCCCGCCAACTTGAAGCCCAGCAGCTCGATCCGTTGGCACTAAAAGCCATTGGCAGTATCACGCTGAAAAAAGATGAGCAGGGACTCATCCAACTGGCCTCGTGCTGCCGCGTGCCTTTCGAAACCTTTACCGCTGACGCGCTGCGTGAGCATGAACACCGTTTTCCGGCCTCATCGTTTGTTCGCAAAACGGTGGGGACAGGAAGCGTTTCTGGTCCTGCAGCCTGGCTGCTGAGCCACGGACAACTGTTAGGCGAGACCCTGCGAGAACAGGGCGTCACTATCACTTTGGGAGTTTCACACTGATGTTAAGCGTAATTGGAATTGGCCCTGGCTCGCAGGCAATGATGACCATGGAAGCCGTTGAAGCTTTGCAGGCAGCGGAAATTATCGTTGGCTATAAAACCTACACCCATCTGGTAAAGGCTTTCACGGGCGATAAGCAGGTGATCAAAACCGGAATGTGCAAAGAGATTGAACGCTGTCAGGCGGCAATCGAACTGGCGCAGGCGGGTCACAATGTGGCACTCATCAGCAGCGGTGATGCGGGGATTTACGGTATGGCCGGGCTGGTGCTGGAGCTGGTCAGTAAGCAAAAGCTGGATGTTGAGGTCAGACTGATCCCAGGCATGACTGCCAGCATTGCCGCCGCCTCTTTGCTGGGCGCACCGTTGATGCACGACTTCTGCCACATCAGCTTAAGCGATCTGCTAACGCCATGGCCGGTTATCGAAAAACGCATTGTTGCCGCTGGTGAAGCCGACTTTGTTATCTGTTTCTACAACCCACGCAGTCGGGGTCGCGAAGGACACCTGGCGCGCGCATTTGAGCTGCTTTCAGCCAGCAAGAGCGCGCAAACGCCGGTCGGTATTGTGAAGTCAGCCGGACGTAAAAAGCAGGAAAAATGGCTGACCACCTTGGGTGAAATGGACTTTGAGCCGGTTGATATGACCAGTCTGGTGATCGTTGGCAACAAAACAACCTACGTGCAGGACGGCCTGATGATCACGCCACGAGGTTATGTGCTGTGAATTACGGTGACGTGTTGGTCATGGGCGGTACCAGCGATGCGCGCATGCTGTGCCAGCAACTGGATGCGGCAAACGTGGCCTACACCCTGTCAGTTGCGACCCCGACGGGGAAGCAGCTGGCGGGAGACATCAAAGGTCAGGTGCGCTGCGGACGTCTGGAACGCGAGCAAATGATAGCCTGGCTGCAGGAAAATCGGACGCGCTGGGTGATCGACGCCTCGCATCCGTATGCCGAGGTGGTGAGCCGCAACATCATGAGCGCTTGTGAAGCCGCGGGCGTACTGCTGAGCCGCTATCAGCGTCCTGAACAGTTGAGTGGTTTAACCCACCCGCATCTGCATACCGTGCAGAGTATTCAGCAAGCCTGCGAGGTGGCGCGACGCTTCGGTAAACGCGTGTTGCTCACCACCGGCAGTAAAGATCTGGCCATCTGGCGCGAAGGGTTGCCTGAAAAAACGCTGCTGGCGCGCGTTCTGCCTGTACCTGAGGTCATTCAGCAATGCGCTGATCTGGGCTTTGGCGTCGGTGAGATCTTCGCCTTGTGCGGACCGTTTAGCGCCGAGTTCAACGCCGCGTTTTATCGTCAGTGTCAGGCTGATGTGGTGATCACCAAAGCATCCGGTGCGGAAGGTGGTTATCAGGAAAAAGTTCAACCCTGTCTGGATGCCGGTATCCCCTGCATCGTGATTACACGTCCGGCACCGTTGGTGACGGGAGAAGAGTTACTGGAAAGTCAGGCCGCATTTGGGGCGCGTTTAACGCGCTGGCTGGCCGCTGCTTAAGGAGTTAGAGATGAAAAAGGCGCTTCTGGTGGTCAGCTTTGGCACCAGCTATCACGACACTTGTGAGAAAAATATTGTGGCCTGTGAGCGCGATCTCGCGGCCAGTTGCCCGGATCGTGACCTGTTCCGGGCGTTTACCTCTGGGATGATTATCCGCAAGCTCAAGCAGCGTGATGGCATTGATATCGACACGCCGCTGCAGGCGCTGCAAAAGCTGGCGGAGCAGGGGTATCAGGATGTGGCTATTCAGTCACTGCACATCATCAACGGCGATGAATACGAAAAAATTGTCCGCGAAGTGCAAAGTATGCGTCCGCTGTTTTCTCGCCTGACGCTCGGCGTACCGCTGCTGAGCAGCCATGAAGATTACGCCCAGCTGATGCTGGCGCTGCAACAGCAGATGCCGCCGCTTGGCGAAAAGGAAAAAGTGGTGTTTATGGGGCACGGCGCCAGCCATCATGCCTTTGCCGCTTATGCCTGTCTCGACCATATGATGACGGCGCAGCGCTACCCGGCGCGGGTCGGCGCGGTGGAAAGCTACCCGGAAGTAGATGTGTTAATTGAGAGTTTGTCTCAGGAAGGGGTGACGGCGGTGCATCTGATGCCGCTGATGTTAGTTGCTGGCGACCATGCCATCAATGATATGGCCTCCGACGAAGACGATTCGTGGAAGACATTGTTTAATGCGGCCGGGATACGGGCTACGCCGTGGCTCAGTGGGTTGGGTGAGAATCCGGCGGTGCGCGCCATGTTTGTGGCGCATTTGCAGCAGGCGCTGAATGTGGCGCTGGAGGAAGCGGCATGAGCGGCAAACTGTACGCGTTAAGCACCGGGCCAGGCGCTTCCGATCTCATCACCGTGCGTGCCGCACGCACGCTGGGTCAGCTCGATATTCTCTATGCGCCTGCCGGGCGGAAAGGCGGCGATAGCCTGGCGCTGTCAATCGTGCGGGAGTATATCGGCGAGCAGACCGAAGTCCGCTGCTGCCATTTTCCTATGAGTGCCGACAGTGCTGAAAAAGAGGCAGTCTGGGATGAGGTTGCTGCCGCGCTGGTTCAGGAAGTGGAGGCCGGTAAACAGGTTGGTTTTATTACCCTTGGTGATGCCATGCTGTTCAGTACCTGGGTCTTTTTACTCCAGCGTATTGGCTGTCCTGACTGGTTGGAAATCGTTCCGGGCGTGACCTCTTTCGCCGCGATTGCCGCGCGCTCAAAAACGCCGCTCGCTATGGAGCAACAGTCGCTGGCGGTGGTCTCCTGTACCGCGCCGGAAGCGGAAATCCAGCAGGCGCTAAAGCAGCATGACAGCCTGGTACTAATGAAGGTGTACGGTCGTTTTGCGCGCATCAAAGCATTGCTGCAACAAGAGGGCTTGTTGAATTGCGCATTGATGATGTCTGAAGCCACGCTGCCTGGTGAGCAGTGCTGGCGTCATCTCAACGAAGTCAGCGACGACCAGCCGCTGCCTTATTTCTCGACCATTCTGGTTAATAAACAGTGGGAGTATGCACAATGAAGCTTGAACAACAGCTAAAACAGCTGTCTTTCAGCGGGTTGGCTGCGGCGCTATTACTGATGATTGTCCCTGAGCAAGCGTTCGCCATGCACATTATGGAAGGCTTCTTGCCGCCAATGTGGGCGCTGGCCTGGTGGCTGCTGTTTTTACCTTGCCTGTGGTACGGATTAGTGCGCTTGCGTCAAATCGTCCAGGAAGACAGCCACCAAAAAGTGTTATTGGCCCTGTGCGGCGCGTTTATTTTTGTGCTGTCGGCGCTGAAAATTCCTTCCGTTACCGGAAGCTGCTCGCATCCGACCGGTGTCGGCCTGGCGGTTATCCTGTTCGGACCGGGTGTGGTCGCTATTCTCGGTGCGATAGTCCTGCTGTTCCAGGCCTTGCTGCTGGCGCACGGCGGTTTAACGACGCTCGGGGCCAACGGCATGTCGATGGCGGTGATTGGCCCGGTAGTGGGTTACATGGTGTGGAAAATGGCCTGCCGAGCGGGGCTACGCCGGGATGTCTGCGTCTTCCTGTGTGCCATGTTGGCGGATCTCGTCACCTATTTTGTTACTTCTGTTCAGTTGGGCGTTGCGTTCCCGGATCCGTCCGCTGGCGCAGTGGGGTCGATTGTGAAATTCATGGGCATTTTCTGCCTGACGCAGATCCCAATCGCGATTGCGGAAGGTCTCCTCACCGTAATGATTTATGACCAGCTAACCAAACGACAGTTGATAACCGCACAAGGACATTAACGATGAAAAAGACGCTGATTTTGTTAGGAATGGTGGTGGCGCTGGTGATCCTGCCGTTCTTTATCAACCACGGTGGAGAGTACGGTGGTTCAGACGGTGAGGCGGAAAGCCAGATTCAGGCTATCGCCCCGCATTATGAGCCGTGGTTCCAGCCGTTGTACGAACCGGCAAGTGGCGAAATTGAAAGCCTGCTGTTTACGCTCCAGGGGTCGCTGGGCGCAGCCGTAATTTTCTACATTCTGGGTTACACCAAGGGCAGACAACGCCGTGATGACCGGGCTTGACAGGCTTAGCTATCAAAGCCGCTGGTTTCATGTCTCACCGGTGCGGAAATTTCTGCTCTGGCTGCTGATGATGATTCTGGCGTTCACCCTGCCCCCGCTGGGGCAGGGTATTGAGCTGTTACTGATTGCCGCGCTGAGCTGCTGGCTGCTGCGCATTTCCTTCTGGCGTTGGTGCCGCTGGATGGCATTGCCGTTTGGTTTTCTGACGGTTGGTGTTGTGACCATCCTGTTTAGTTTTAGCCGCGATCCGCAAACCCTGCTGGCCAGTATCCCCGTAGGAAGCTATTGGTTAGGCGTGAGCGCGCCAGGCCTGGTCACTGCCAATGAAACCTTCTGGCGCAGCCTTGCAGCGCTGGCGGCAACCTTCTGGTTAGTGCTGAATCTGCCGTTTCCGCAGTTGATTATTTTACTCAAACGCGCACACGTTCCTCGCCTGCTGACTGAACAGATCCTGCTGACCTGGCGGTTTATTTTTATCCTGTTAGATGAGGCGCTGGCTATTCATCGCGCGCAAACGCTGCGTTTTGGTTATCGTAGCTTACCGTTGGGCTACCGTTCGCTGGCAATGCTGGTGGGACTGTTATTTACCCGTGTGTTGATCCGCTACCAGCAAATGACCACCACCCTGGATATCAAACTGTATCAAGGTGATTTTCACCTGTAAGGAAAAGTATGCTTGCCACTTCAGCGCTTTGGTTTCGCTATCAGGATGACCCGATCCTCAAAGGGCTAACGCTGGACTTTTCTACGCATGCCGTCACCGGGCTGGTAGGGGCCAATGGCTGCGGGAAATCCACGCTGTTTATGAATCTGAGCGGGTTATTGCGACCGCAGCAAGGCGCGGTGATGTGGCAGGGCAAACCGCTGGATTACAGCAAGCGCGGCCTGCTGGCGCTGCGCCAGCAGGTGGCAACCGTATTTCAGGATCCCGATCAGCAAATCTTTTATACCGATATCGACAGCGATATTGCGTTCAGCCTGCGCAACCTTGGGGTGGATGAAGCTGAAATCTCACGCCGGGTGGAGGATGCGCTCACGCTGGTTGATGCCCAGCATTTTCGCCATCAGCCGATTCAGTGTTTAAGCCACGGGCAAAAAAAACGCGTGGCGATTGCTGGTGCGCTGGTGTTGCAGGCGCAATATCTGCTACTGGATGAACCCACTGCAGGCCTTGACCCATCAGGCCGCACGCAGATGATTGAGATAATCAAACGCATCGTAGCGCAAGGAAACCATGTGGTGATCTCCAGCCATGATATCGATCTTATCTATGAGGTCAGCGATGCAGTTTACGTTTTACGCCGGGGCGAAGTGCTGACGCACGGCACGCCGGGTGAGGTTTTCGCCCGGACGGATCTTATTGAACAAGCTGGATTGACTCAGCCCTGGCTGGTGAAGCTGCATACTGAGCTGGGTTTCCCGCTGTGTAAAACAGAGGCTGAATTTTTTAGTCGTATGCGAGAGAACGCACTGAAGGAGGCGTCATGACGCAGGCAATAATGTTGCAGGGAACGGCATCTGATGTGGGTAAAAGCGTATTGGTCGCCGGGCTGTGTCGAATTTTTTACCAGGACGGACTGCGTACCGCGCCGTTTAAATCGCAGAATATGGCGCTGAACTCGGGTATTACGCCAGAGGGTAAAGAGATGGGCCGGGCGCAAATTTTTCAGGCGGAAGCTGCCGGCATTACGCCGGATGTGCGTATGAACCCGGTGCTGCTTAAGCCGACCAGCGATCGTAAAGCGCAGGTTGTGCTGATGGGTAAAGTAGCGACCGATATGGATGCGGTGAGTTATCACGAGTATAAGCCGCGCCTGCGGGAGCAGATCCTGTCAGTGTATAACAGCCTGGCGCAGGAGTTCGATGTGCTGGTGCTGGAAGGCGCGGGAAGCCCCGCTGAGATTAATCTGCGCGATCGCGATATCGTCAATATGGGCATGGCTGAGATGGCGCAATGCCCGGTTGTTCTGGTGGCAGATATCGATCGTGGCGGCGTGTTTGCCTCTATTTACGGCACGCTGGCGCTACTGCATGACCATGAACGCGCCAGGGTAAAAGGGGTGATCATCAATAAGTTTCGCGGTGATGTGGCGCTGCTGTACTCCGGTATCGAGCAAATTGAAGCGCTGACCGGTGTTCCGGTGCTGGGCGTCATGCCATGGCTGGATGTTGATCTGGAAGATGAAGATGGCGTGGCGCTGCAAAAGGGCAAGTATCTGCGTACTGATAAACGCGATATCGATATCGCCGTTGTTCAACTTCCGCACATTTCAAACTTCACTGATTTCAATGCGCTTGCGGCACAGCCGGACGTGCGCGTGCGCTATGTTCGTCAGCCTGAAGAGCTGGCGGGGGCCGATCTGGTGATTTTGCCGGGTAGCAAAAATACCCTTGGCGATTTGGTCTGGCTGCGTGAAAGCGGAATGGCGCATGGCGTCGTGCAATTGCATCGTAATAACGTTCCGGTGGTGGGGATTTGCGGCGGCTATCAAATGCTCGGCGACACCATCATTGATGAAGTAGAGTCGGGCCTCGGTACGCTGCCGGGTCTGGGCTTGCTTAATACGGTGACCCATTTTGCCCAGCATAAAACCACGACCCTGGTTGAGGGGCAAATGTCTTCTGCGCTGCCTGACTGGCTGGCGGGCGCGGCGGGGTTATCCGTTCGCGGTTATGAAATCCATATGGGCGAAACGGCATTATCCGAAGCATGCCAGTCGGTAATGACACTGCGCAAAGAAGATGGCAATGTCGCTGACGGCGCGGTAACGCCGGATGGCCTGGCGTTCGGTACCTATCTTCACGGACTGTTCGACAGCGATGCATTTACCCGTGCGTTGGTGAATGGCCTGCGTGTACGCAAAGGGTTAGCACCGCTGGATTCCACCTTCCATTACGCGCAATATAAATCGCAGCAGTTTGATCTACTGGCGGATGCGATGCGACAACACATCGATATTGAGAAAATTTATACCATCATGCAGCAACATCAGGAGCCCGTATGATGATTCTGGTTACGGGCGGCGCACGAAGCGGCAAGAGTCGGCATGCGGAAGCGCTGATCGCTGATTCCCCAAACGTTCTGTATATCGCGACTTCGCAGATTTTTGATGAGGAGATGGCGGCGCGAATTCAGCACCATCGTGATGGACGCCCCGCGCACTGGCGTACTGCCGAGCGCTGGCAACATCTTGATGAACTGATAACGGCAGCAAACGATCCTCAGGAAGCCATTTTGCTGGAGTGTATCACCACCATGGTAACCAATCTGCTGTTTGCGCTGGGTGGTGACAGCGACCCGGATAGCTGGGATTACGCGGCGATGGAGCAGTCCATCGAGGATGAGATCCGTTCGCTAATTGCTGCCTGTCAGCGCTGTCCGGCAACGGTCGTACTGGTGACTAACGAAGTCGGAATGGGGATTGTTCCGGAAAACCGTCTGGCCCGTCATTTTCGCGATATTGCAGGACGCGTGAACCAGCGACTGGCGACGGCAGCTGATGAGGTGTGGCTGGTGGTATCAGGAATTGGAGTCAAAATTAAATGAGTAAGTTGTTCTGGGCAATGCTGTCTTTCATCAGCCGCTTGCCCGTTCCTGCTCGCTGGTCGCAAGGACTGGATTTCGAGCACTATTCGCGCGGTATCGTGATGTTCCCCCTGATAGGCGTGGTGCTGGGCGGGTTAACGGGGCTGGTCTTTATGGCGCTGCAGCCCTGGTGTGGTATTCCACTGGCAGCCTTGTTTGCCGTATTGACGCTGGCGTTATTGACCGGCGGTTTTCATCTGGACGGCCTGGCGGATACCTGTGACGGTATTTTTTCTGCCCGTCGACGCGAACGGATGCTGGAAATCATGCGCGACAGCCGTCTGGGAACCCATGGCGGGCTGGCGTTAATTTTCGTTTTGCTGGCCAAAGTGCTGGTGGTGAGCGAACTGGCTTTACGTGGCACGCCAATGCTGGCGGCGCTGGCTGCGGCATGTGTCGCCGGGCGAGGAACGGCGGTGTTGCTGATGTATCGGCATCGCTATGCCCGTGAAGAAGGGCTGGGTAATGTCTTCATCGGCAAAATTACCGGGCGTCAAACCTGCGTTACGTTGGGATTAGCAGCGATCCTTGCCGCCGTGCTGCTTCCCGGCATGCGCGGCGTGGCAGCGCTGGTTGTCACAATAGTGGCGATTTTTATTCTTGGGCAGTTATTAAAACGCACGTTGGGTGGGCAAACCGGCGATACGCTGGGCGCAGCCATTGAACTTGGCGAGTTAATATTCTTGCTGGCTCTGCTTTGAGTCAGCCAACATACTGGAACCCTTATGCAGACTTTAACCTCTTTACTCCACGCGATTCCTTCACCTGACAGTGCCGCGATGCTGCGTGCTCAGCAGCATATTGATGGCTTACTAAAGCCGCCGGGCAGTCTTGGTCGGCTCGAATCGCTCGCCGTGCAACTGGCTGGTATGCCTGGCCTGAAAGGCGCACCGTATGTGAACGGCAAAGCGATGCTGGTGATGTGCGCCGATCACGGCGTCTGGGATGAAGGGGTTGCCGTTTCGCCTAAAGTGGTTACGGCTATTCAGGCCGCCAATATGACGCGTGGCACGACCGGCGTTTGCGTTCTGGCCGCTCAGGCTGGAGCAAAGGTGCATGTCATTGACGTCGGGATTGATGCGGAGCTTATCCCCGGCGTGGTGAATATGCGCGTCGCGCGCGGCTGCGGCAATATTGCCCAGGGCCCGGCAATGAGCCGTTCGCAGGCCGAGGAACTGCTGCTGGAAGTTATCCGCTATACCCATGAACTGGCGAAAGAGGGCGTAACGCTGTTTGGCGTGGGTGAACTCGGTATGGCAAATACCACGCCTGCGGCGGCTATCGTCAGCGTGCTGACCGGCAGCGATGCCGAGGATGTGGTAGGCATTGGCGCTAACCTGCCGCTTTCAAGAGTAGGCAATAAAGTTGAGGTTGTGCGGCGAGCCATTGCCGTCAATCAACCGGATCGTAATGACGGTATCGATGTACTGGCTAAAGTGGGCGGGTTTGATCTGGTGGGCATGGCGGGGGTGATGCTTGGCGCGGCCTCCTGTGGGCTGCCGGTCGTGCTGGATGGTTTTCTTTCATACTCTGCTGCGCTGGCGGCCTGCCAGATCGCACCGCAGATTAAACCCTATCTGATTCCGTCACATTTCTCTGCTGAGAAGGGGGCTCGCACTGCGTTGGCGCATCTGGAGCTGGATCCGTACCTCAATATGGGGATGCGTTTAGGTGAAGGCAGCGGGGCCGCGCTGGCGATGCCGATTATTGAGGCAGCCTGCGCGATGTACCACAACATGGGGCAGTTAGCCGCCAGCAACATTGTGCTACCGGATGGTAAAGAAGCATAGTTACGTGAGCTATGAACCTCGCCGCTTGGCGAGGTTTTTTATGCGCATTGAAGTTGTAACCCACTAAAAGTGATAATAAAAGCTATAATTACTGGATATCGGCTGCAGCAACGGAAAGGTAAAAGATGCGTCGTGTAAAACTGCTTTGTTCACTCATCATGCTGTTTGCAAGTCAGGTAGCACACGCGGTGAGTTATCCGCTGCCGCCAGAAGGTAGTCGTCTGGTAGGTACCCCGCTGACGATAACGGTCCCGCCCGGAAACACCCAGCCGCTGGAGGCATTTGCCGCGCAGTACGGGCAGGGATTGAGCAATATGCTCGAGGCTAATCCCGGCGTAGATGTTTTTCTGCCTAAGTCTGGCTCAACGCTGGTGGTGCCGCAGCAACTGATATTGCCGGATACCGTGCGTGAAGGCATTGTTATCAATGTCGCCGAAATGCGTCTTTACTATTATCCCGCGGGCAGCAATACGGTAGAGGTTTTACCCATTGGTATTGGTCAGGCAGGGAGAGAAACCCCGCGTAACTGGGTGACCGCGGTTGAGCGTAAGCAGGAAGCGCCGAGCTGGACCCCGACGCCGAATACCCGCCGTGAATACGCCGCACGTGGGGAAACCTTACCGGCGTTTGTCCCTGCCGGACCAGATAATCCGATGGGTCTGTATGCAATTTATATCGGCAGGCTTTATGCCATTCACGGTACCAATGCTAACTTTGGTATTGGTCTGCGGGTGAGCCAGGGCTGCATCCGTTTGCGTAATGACGATATTAAGTACCTGTTTGACACGGTGCCGGTTGGAACGCGTGTGCAACTGATTGACCGACCGGTGAAATACAGCGTGGAGCCAGACGGCAGTCGCTGGGTAGAAGTGCATGAGCCGCTGTCACGAAATCGTTCGGAGTACGAGTCTGACAGAAAGGTTCCCTTGCCGATCACTCCCGCTTTGCGCACTTTTATCAGCGGGAGTGGCGTGGACGTGAGCCGCGGGAATCAGGCGCTGGAAAGACGCTCGGGCATGCCAGTAAACATCAGCCAGGTTCAGCAGCATTTTTAATATCAAAGCGGCCCAGGTTTATCGTCAGGTAAGATGGGGCGCTTTTTTAATTTGATACTGGCCCATTTTTACCACGCCGATATGGTCTGCCATTAGCTGCGCTTCATGCTCGCTGTGGGTAACCAGCAGTGCCGTTTGCCCGGCAGCGCGCAAAATATCCCGTACCTCGTTGCCAAGGCGCTCACGTGTGCGCTTATCAAGGCTGGAAAAGGGTTCATCCAGTAACAGGATTTCCGGATGTGGTGCCAGCGCACGCGCAAGGGCGATGCGCTGCTGTTGACCGCCGGAAAGTTCATGGGGATAGCGGCTGGCATGGCTATGTAACTCCACCATTTTTAACAGTTCCGCCACCCTTGTCTGCTGCTCTTCACGCGGCATGCGGCGTAATCCAAAGGCGACATTTTGGTGCGCGGTCAGATGTGGAAATAGCGCATATTCCTGAAAAACCATGCCGACATGGCGTTTTTCAGGCGGGAGATGAACACCGGGAGCGGCAACACGATGCTGGGACACATAGATCTCTCCGCTTCGCAGTCGTTCAAACCCCGCAACGGCGCGTAGAACCGTGGTTTTCCCGCAGCCTGAAGCACCCAACAGACAGGCGATTTCCCCTTTGCGTACCGACATTGAAAATCCATTCAGTACCGATTGCTGGCTGTTGCCATAGGCAACGTGCACATCCTGGAGGCGTAATGCAATTTCTGACATTGTTACTCTCTTAACCCCGGCGAGTCATTTGGTGACGCACCAATAAAATAACCGGTAGCGTGCCAGCTAAAACAATCATTAGCGCGGCGATTGCACCTTCTTCATAAGTTCCACGAGCGGCTTCCGCATACAGCAATGTTGCCAGCGTTTCGAAGTTAACCGGACGCAAAAGTAATGTTGTGGGTAGCTCTTTCATCGCGTCGGCAAAAACCAGCAGAGCGCTGCTCACCAGGGCCGGGCGCAGTAAAGGGAAATGAACCCGTGCAAACGTGCCCGCACCATTCTCGCCCAACAGCCGGGAAGCCTGCTCCAGCGAAGGTGGAATGCGTCCCAGACCGGAATCCAGCGCGCCGATGGCAATCGCCTGGAAACGCATAGCACAGCAAATAACCAGCAGGATCCCGGCTGACATCAGCGGTAGGCCACGCACATCCAGCAAGTCAGCCAGCCAACGGTCAACCGCCATGGCGGGCGTTAAAAAACCAATCGCCAGGATTGTGCCGGGAACCGCGTAGCCTAAAGAGGCCAGACGCATCACGCCACGGCGAAACCCCGGCATCGCGTTGTCTGCAGCGCTATGGCGAGCGCTCCAGGCTACCAACAGACTGACACAAACCACCACCAGCGTGGTTCCCGCCGCGAGCAAGAGCGTATTTTGTAATGCTGACAGTAACGAGGGTGAAAGGAGGTTGTCATCGCCGATACGTTTGGCGCTTTCCCACATTAAAAACAGCACCGGGGCCAGAAAACCCAGCACAACCGGCAGCGAAATAACGGCACCAAGCAGCCAGCCGCGCCAACCCTGCACGCGCGTGGGTTGAATTTCCCGCAGACTGCGGCTGCTGAACCCCTGTTTTCTGCGGCCATAAAATTCCAGCGTCAGAATAAAGAAGATAAACATCAGCATCATGCTGGCGATTTGCGCAGCTGAAGATAAATCGGAGCGCGAGATCCACGTGGTGTACACGGTAACAGTTAACGTCTGTACCCCAAGGAATTCCGACGCGCCGATGTCGTTAAGCGTTTCCAGCAATGCCAGACTGATGCCAACGGCCAGGGCCGGACGTGCCATGGGGAGGGCAACACGAAAAAAAGTTCCGGTCGCGCTGCATCCCAGCGTACGTGCGGCTTCCAGCAAATGAGCCGGCTGGCTGATAAACATGGCGCGTGTGGTCAGGTACACATAAGGATAAAGTACTAAGCCGAGCAGAATTATTGCACCAGAAAGAGAGCGTAAATCTGGCAGGCGGAACTGTCGTGGGCTGTCAAAGCCCAGTAAGAAACGAATAAAGGTTTGCAGGGGACCAATCGGATGCAGCAGATCGAGCCAGGCAAAGGCGACGATGTAGGTCGGCATCGCCAGCGGCAATAGTAGCGCCCAACTGAGAATTTTGCGGCCAGGAAAATCCCATGCCGTCACCGCCCATGCGCTACCTACACCAATGACGCCGACCATCACGGCGACCCCCGCTAACAACAGTACGGTGTTTTTTAACGCGGCAGGCAACACCCACGTCAGGAGATTATCCCAGTGAGATAAATCGGCCTGGGTAGCCTGCCAGATCAGCGCAATGATGGGTGTCAGGACGCCAAGCGCCACGCACAGCGCGCCAAGATGCAACGGCGTTAATAATGACTGCGGCCCGGAAACCAGGCCGCGTAACGCTGGAAACTGCAAAGGTTTATTGATCGAATCCAACTTTATCTACCAGCAGGCTAGCTTGTTTACGATATTTCACGATTTCGGTTAACGGTGTCTTATCGACATCAATTTCACCGATGGTGGCGCTGATAACCGGATCAAGCGTTACGCCTTTCAGTACCGGATATTCGAAGTTCGCTTTCGCATACTGCTGCTGGGCAGGCGCGGAAACCAGATACTCCATCAGCTTAACGGCATCGGCTTTATTTGGCGCATAGCGGGCAACGGCAGCGCCGCTGATATTGACGTGTGTACCACCATTCTCAAAGGTTGGTTTTACGACTTTGATGGCATCGCCCCATTGACGAGCATCGCTGCCTTCTTTGGCATTTTTCATATGGCCGACGTAATAGGAGTTAGCCAGACCGATATCACAAATTCCACCGAGGATATCGCGGGCAACATCGCGGTCACCGCCGGTAGCTTTACGGGCCAGGTTAGCTTTCACGCCGCGCAACCAGTCTTCGGTTTTAGCTTCTCCGTGATGGGCAATCATCGCGGCAATCAGCGCCGTGTTATACGGATGTTGTCCAGAGCGGATACAGACTTTTCCTTTATACTCCGGGCTGGCGAGTTGTTCGTAATGCCAGTTATCGATTGGCAGTGACTTCTCGGCATACAGCACGCGGGCGCGCATAGAAAGCGCAAACCACTGATTATCCGCACCGCGAAGGTTAGCAGGAATGGCGGCTTTCAGCGCTTCTGACTCTACCGGTTGGGTCACACCCGCTTCAACTAAATCGAGGAGATTGCCTGCATCTACGGTCATCAGCAGGTCGGCAGGTGAATTTTTCCCTTCTGCTTTGACACGCTCAAGCATGCCATCCTTGATATAGACCGTACTTACATTGATACCGCTGGTTTTTGTCCAGCTATCGAGTAAAGGCTGGATTAGGCCGGGTTCGCGGGTAGTGTAAAGCGTTAATGTTTCCTGGGCGAAAGCCGGCAGGCTAACAGCGAAGACCAGGGCAGAGGCAAGCGTGATACGGTGCAGTCCGGTGCGAGGCAGAGCATTCATCGTTTATATCCCAGAGTAATTGGAATGTACAGTGAACCGAGCAGGGCTCGTTCTTTTGGCTCGCGTACAATAAATGATAATCACTAGCAGTTACAATAATTGCAAAGTTTAAACGATTTACATTTACATAACTTTAATCAATGGTGTGAAGAGACATGGAATAGGGGTGGTACAACAAGCAGAATGCTTTTATGAAAGCCTGAAAAGCAAAAAGCCCGCTCAAGTTTCCTTAAGCAGGCTTCTTAAATTTGGCTCCTCTGACTGGACTCGAACCAGTGACATACGGATTAACAGTCCGCCGTTCTACCGACTGAACTACAGAGGAATCGTGTGAACGAGGCGCATATTACTGACCTCACCCTGAGGTGTCAACAGTAAAATTAGCACGTCATTTCAATTGGTTAATTAATCTTCAAATTCAGTGTTAATGCACGTTTGATGAGCGATAATGGCCATCTTCGGGGTTATCTCGTAACCGTTGCATTGGATTTTGGCGATAAAACAGGATGAAACGCTGCCATAAAGCCGGGAAACGTGGAGCAAATAATTCAGGAGCACTGAAAAAATACTCGGATAATACGGCAAAGCATTCGGCCGGATCGGTTGCAGCGTAAGCATCTATACTGCATGCGGTTTCCCCTACCAGATCGATTTCATCCTGAATGTTGTTCATTGCGGCATGCAGGTCGTGCTCCCAGCCGGCAATATCTCGCAGAGGAATCGCCGGAATACCGCTGGCGCGATCGCCATTACGCATATCCAGCTTGTGCGCGACTTCATGAATGATCAGATTAAAGCCTGAGGCATCAAAGGAATCCTGAATATCAAGCCAGTTGAGGATTATCGGACCTTGCTGCCAGCTCTGCCCGGACTGAACGACACGTTGATTGTGCACCAGACCAATTTCGTCTTCCCATTCGTCGTCTACAACAAATGGGGCAGGGTAGATGAGAACTTCATGAAACCCATCCAGCCACTCGATCCCTAATTCCAGAACAGGTAAACAGAAGAGCAGAGCAATGCGCGCACTTTTCAGCGGGTCCAGTTCAAACCCCTGAAGTGCTACCAATCTTTTTTGCTGTAAAAAGCGCTCGGCCAGGGCGATAAGTCTGGCTTGTTCTTGCTCGGTGAGATTCACCAGAAGCGGAATAGCCAGGGCGTTATCCCACGGCCAGTCGTCATTTCGGGCTGTTTCTTGCTCTTTCCAGGGCCACTTAATCATCGTTTTGCTCGCAAACTCGTCACTTGAACGAAATTGACGGAACTGGGTCTGTTAAAATGCCAAATTACCTGGCATCATGGCAACCGCCAAAACGGAGAGATGCCAGAGCGGCTGAATGGACCGGTCTCGAAAACCGGAGTGGGGGCAACTCCACCGGGGGTTCAAATCCCCCTCTCTCCGCCACTATTCAAACACTTAGCTCAATCCCTTTCAACGACTCATGTCACACTTGGTATAGTGTCGGTATATTCGCTTAGTATAAAGCTCGCCATCATCATCTTCTGATTTGTTCAATACCGGAAGATCCAGTGTGGGGAAAATTTTCACTTTTCTGTCATAAACCACAACTTGCATTCAGTTTTGTGACCTGAGAATAGTTGTTTGTCCTTTCTCGAGCCTTGGTAATCTGATATCCCCCTGGCTTTGAGTTCATGAAAGATACATGGCAATATTTATTGAGGTTATGCCCACGACTTGTTTTGGATAACCACCCTATATCCGTCGAGGTCAACAAATGTCCTTCCGTTCACGTCCCAGTAGGGATTGAATGACGCTGTCATTCTGAAACCAGCATCGTTCATTCTTTCGCAGACATGCGACCATTCATTTGCATCAGGGTAATAAAGAACGAGTAAATCTTCTTCAGTGTGCAAAGGTTGAACGGGATGGTTTTGGCAAAAGGTGAATTCTATGTGCCAGTCTAAGTCTTCCCGCCCTAACATTATTCCATTGAACCCCTCATGATCGTTAAATTCAGCAATTTTATGTAGTCCCAATCCCTGGCTGTACATCAGAAAAGATCTTTCGAGATTGTTGACGGGTTTGGCAATACGCATATGAGTAAACATCCGGGGTCTCCAGGGGAAATACCGTTTAACATTGCAATCGCGCTGAGTTTACATGTGATTATCTTTTCCATTTGTCCATAAGAGCCTCCGAAATATCATGCTTCACCTTGCTAACGGTCTGCCGCCGACACTGAGTGGACTGTCAGATTCGGTTTGGCTCTGTGCCCTGACAGTGCCAGTTCTGCTCCTTCAGTATTGCCACACCCTGTGTAGCTGTAAAACAAACCGTGGAAATGATAATTATTTCTATTTATCATTATTTTTTTGAGAGGGGGATAACACTATGAATAACAAGATTTTTGGTGTGGCTTTAATTACTACTTTGTCTGCTGGTTTAGCTTTTAGTACTCATGCAAGTGAAACAATCAGCAAAACCGAGGTAAGAACGTTGGTGGATGAAAACAATAAATTCAAAGTTGTATATGATATTGATGATAAAGGAAAAGTTATAAATATCAGATTTCCTGATGGAGTCGTTGATGCTGATACTAAGCAAAAAATTACCAGGGAAATGGAAAGATGGGCATTCGAAGCTGGCAAACCACAGACCGATGTCCATTCTATGGTGACGTTAAAATTAACCACAACGTCTGCGCATGGCACGCCTCGCGGCGCTTCAGACGGCCTTTTTGTACTGAGCTAAAGTAGTTTTGGCTGTGTTCAAACTCACCTAACCCTTTGTGATACGATGATTGTCTTAGATCGTCACATGGGGCCAGATTTTGAATTCATACATTTTCCTTGCCGGGGCCATTATAGCTGAAGTAATAGGTACAACCCTGATGAAGTTCTCTGAC
Source organism: Citrobacter sp. wls615 (assembly GCF_005281355.1). NCBI lineage: Bacteria > Pseudomonadati > Pseudomonadota > Gammaproteobacteria > Enterobacterales > Enterobacteriaceae > Citrobacter > Citrobacter sp. wls615. The sequence continues at coordinate 201,685 of NZ_SZXM01000060.1, forward strand.
GGATTTACACGCCTATGGCCATCTGTAGCAACCATTGTGTGTTACTGCACTGCTTTTTATCTTCTCTCTCAGACGCTGTCGACCATTCCAACGGGCATTGCGTATGCAATTTGGTCAGGTGCTGGAATCGTATTAATCAGCCTTTTGGGCTGGTTAGTAAGTGGGCAAAAGCTGGATTTCCCGGCGATCGCAGGCATGTTCCTGATTTGCGCTGGGGTTCTGGTTATTAATATTTTTTCAAAGTCTTCCCCACATTAATTCTATTGAAAGAGTGTCGGATATCTGGCGCTGTTAGCAGATCTTATCCCCGTGCGCTAAAAAAGCCCGCTTCAAATGAAGCGGGCTTGCGTATTTTGTGGGTAATTAGAACTGGTAGACTAAACCAACGGCAACGATGTCGTCAGTCGCGATACCATTGCTTTCATAGAAGCTGTCGTCTTCGTCCAGCAGGTTGATTTTGTAATCAACGTAGGTAGACATGTTTTTGTTGAAGTAGTAGGTCATGCCCACATCAACATATTTGACCAGATCTTTGTCGGTGTAGCGTGGGGTGCCATTGCTATGGTGATCCCAGCCGCCTAAATCAACGCCTTTAGACTGCAGGAATGCAACGGACGGGCGCAAACCAAAGTCAAACTGGTATTGTGCAACAACTTCGAAGTTTTGCGTTTTGTTAGCAATACCGCCTTCAACTCCATCCCCTTTACCATATGCGGTCATATTGCGTGTTTCAGCATACATGGCTGCCAGGTACACGTTGTTAGCGTCATATTTTGCACCAACGGTCCAGGCATCCGCAGTTTCACCGCCTGCGTATTTATTGGCGTAGCTATGATCGTTGCGACCTTTAGCAACCTGATTATTAGTACGGTCAGAGCTGGAGTATGCCGCACCGAGGCTTAAACCGAAGTCGAAGTCATAGGAGGTAGACATACCGAAACCGTCGCCATTTTCACGAGACAGTCTACGTCCATCACCATTACCAGTACCTTCGCCTGAACCACCATCTTCGTTATTGCCCTGGTACTGCAGAGCGAAGTTCAGACCATCAACCTCACCGAAGAAACCTTTATTACGGTAGGTGGCAACGCCGTTGGTACGACCGGTCATATACACGTCGGTCTGGGTGTAGGTATCGCCGCCGAATTCCGGCAGCATATCGGTCCAGGCTTCTACGTCGTAGACAACGCCATAGTTACGACCGTAGTCAAAGGTACCGTTCTGACCAAAACCTAAGCCAGCGAAAGCCAGGCGGGTCCATGAATCTGCACCCTCACCTTCGGTGCCGTTGGCCTGGACGTTATATTCCCACTGACCATAGCCAGTCAGCATGTCGTTGATCTGGGTTTCGCCTTTAAAGCCCACACGTACATAGGTCTGATCGCCGTCGCTACCCGCATCGTCAGAGAAATAATGCAGACCATCGACTTTGCCGTACAGATCCAGTTTATTGCCGTTCTTATTATAAATTTCAGCGGCATTCGCTGCGCCTGCAGCTAATAAAGCAGGGAGGAGAAGTGCCAGTACTTTTCTTTTCATTATGTATTCCCTTATGATAATAATTAATATGAATATGTAGTACTATCCGAAAGACTACATTGAAATACTATCTATGAAGTTCATTTAATTTAAAATATAACATGTAACAAATATATTTAAAATATTTCAAATTGTTTCAATTTTGTCTTTTTATAACTATGTGTGTATGTTTTAGATAAAGCTATTAATTTTATAAATTAGTATTTATCAATAACTTATGATTTTTAATTTTCTATTTGCATTGTTTATTTTATTACTGCTGATTATTTGTTGCTCAATTGCGGGTGACCATCGGGAAATATTCTGGCCACAAGCTTATAAATTTCTTGGGGTTATACAAGTGTAAAAATAATAATATATAGATATAAATCGCAGCGCTGGCAGTAGTCTGAAATGGAAATTGTTGTTAAGGGGTTTTCTTTCTGCAAAGAGAGACCGTATGGAACTACAGGACTGGCAGTCAAAATTTGAAGCCTGGCTACGTGATAACCACTCCGGACAGGATGCTGCCCATGATATCTCTCATTTTCGTCGCGTGTGGAAGACCTCGCAAAAGCTAAGTCCAGATGCGAGCGTAGACTGGTTGGTGGTGCTGACGGCGTGCTACTTCCATGATCTTGTTAGCTTACCGAAAAACCATCCGGATCGTCATCGCTCGTCAGTATTGGCGGCGCAGGAAACACGTCGCATGTTGAGGCGCGACTTCCCAGATTTTCCGCAACACAGTATACCGGCCGTGTGCCATGCCATTGAGGCGCACAGTTTCAGCGCGAAGATCGCACCGGAAACCATTGAAGCTAAAATCGTGCAGGATGCTGACAGGCTTGAGGCGTTGGGTGCCATTGGGTTAGCGCGCGTGTTTGCCGTGTCTGGTGCGTTAGGCGTGGCGCTATTTGATGCCGAAGATCCGTTTGCCCGTCAGCGTGGTCTTGACGATAAACAGTACGCGCTCGATCACTTTCAGACTAAATTATTGACGCTGCCGATGACAATGCAAACTGAACAAGGTCGACATTTAGCGCAGCATAATGCTGACTTCTTACTGACGTACATGGCGAAGCTGAGTGCGGAGTTAAAAGGGGAGTATGAAATGCTGGATCTTGACGCGATTCAACCCTTTAAAGCAGGTTAGCCGCCAGTACAGCCGCAACGTCAACCGCGCGATTTTATGTTAATCTGTCGGTTATCCATTTCGGCCGGTTAAAAGTATGCAGGATAATTTTTCAGTAGCAGGCTCCATGAACCCGATGACAGATGATAACAAGGCCGCCGCGCAGGTGATTTTGGCTAAGTTGCTTGAAATATATGACGTGAAAACCCTGGTTGCTCATCTGAATGGTGTTGGCGAGAACCGCTGGAGTCCGGCCATCTTTAAGCGAGTGATGGCGAACGAAACATGGCATCGCCTCAGCGACAATGAGCTTACTCATCTGAATTCCTTGCTGCCGACGCCACCTGCGCATCATCCGCATTATGCCTTTCGATTTATCGATCTGTTTGCCGGCATTGGCGGGATTCGTCGCGGCTTTGAGGCGATTGGTGGGCAGTGCGTGTTTACCAGCGAATGGAACAAGCATGCGGTGCGTACCTACAAAGCGAACAATTATTGCGATCCACTCCAGCATCACTTTAATGAAGATATTCGCGATGTCACGCTGAGTCATCATGATGGGGTGAGCGACCAGCAGGCGGCGGAACATATTCGTCAGCACATTCCAGAACATGATGTGCTGCTGGCGGGATTTCCTTGTCAGCCCTTCTCCCTGGCTGGGGTATCAAAGAAAAATGCGTTAGGGCGGGCCCACGGCTTTGCCTGTGATACACAAGGCACACTCTTTTTTGACGTGGTGCGCATTATCGACGCGCGTCGACCAGCCATATTTGTGCTCGAAAACGTTAAAAACCTGAAAAGTCACGACCAGGGTAAAACGTTTCGTATCATTATGCAGACGCTGGATGAACTGGGTTATGACGTCGCGGATGCGGCGGATAATGGACCAGACGATCCGAAAATTATCGATGGACAACATTTTTTGCCGCAGCATCGCGAACGTATTGTGCTCGTCGGATTTCGACGCGATCTGCAATTGAAATCAGACTTCACGCTGCGCAATATTGTCACTCGCTATCCGCAGCGGCGTACGACGCTGGCGGAGTTGCTTGAGCCGACCGTCGAGGCGAAATATGTGCTGACGCCGGTGTTGTGGAAATATCTCTATCGCTATGCGAAAAAGCACCAGGCGCGGGGCAATGGGTTTGGCTATGGCATGGTATACCCCGATAATCCCGATAGCGTAACCCGCACATTATCGGCACGCTATTATAAAGATGGCGCCGAGATCCTTATCGACCGCGGCTGGGATATGGCGCTGGGTGAAAAGAATTTTGACGATCCGTTGAACCAGCAGCACCGTCCGCGCCGGCTTACACCACGGGAGTGTGCGCGCCTGATGGGATTTGAATCACCGCAGGGCTATCAGTTCAGGATCCCGGTGTCAGATACTCAGGCTTATCGCCAGTTTGGTAATTCGGTGGTCGTTCCGGCATTCGCGGCGGTTGCCAGACTGCTGGAGCCGAAAATCAAACAGGCGGTTGCTATTCGCGAGAAAGAGAACCTGCATGGCAGACGTTCACGATAAAGCAACGCGTAGTAAAAATATGCGGGCGATAGCCACCCGTGATACCGCCATTGAAAAACGCCTTGCCAGCGTACTGACAGAGCAGGGCGTAACGTTTCGCGTGCAGGATGCGACGTTACCTGGTCGCCCCGATTTCGTGGTCGATGATTACCGTTGTGTGATCTTTACCCATGGCTGTTTCTGGCATCATCACAACTGCTACTTGTTTAAAGTCCCCGCAACACGGACGGAATTCTGGCTGGAAAAAATTGGCAAAAATGTCCAGCGTGACGTGCGGGACTGTGAAATGTTGCAGGCGCTGGGCTGGCGTATACTGATTGTCTGGGAATGCGCCCTGCGTGGGCGCGAAAAACTCGGCGATGACGCGTTATCTGAACGTGTTATCGAGTGGATCTGCGGCGGTGGCGCCAGCGCGCAGATCGACACTCTCGGTATTCATTTACTGTAACGTCTTTTCCGACGGGGTCGCAACGGCATCCGCTTTCATGGGGAATAAGTATTTACCCAGGGTGACCAATACTACCGCAAATACGATCACGCCGAGCGCCAGCCATTCGATGAGCGCCAGACTTTCTCCTCCCAGACCGGTACCTAGCAGCACGGCGACAACTGGATTAACGTAGGCATAGCTGGTGGCGAGCGCCGGACTGACGTTGCGGATCAGGTACATATACGCGTTAATGGCAATAATAGAGCCAAACAGGGCCAGGTACGCCACCGCCATAAATCCTGAAAATGTCGGCATAGTGGTCAGTTTTTCCCCGGAGATCAGTGAAGCGCACATCAGCACGACTCCGGCGGCTAACATTTCAATGGCTCCGGCCATCATGCCAACGGGTAACGTTATGCGTGAGCCGTACACCGAGCCAAACGCCCAACTCATCGAACCTATCAGGATTAAAACAGCACCCCAAGGATTACCGCTTAAATTACCGCCGCTGTTCAGCATGATGATACCTGCCAACCCAATGGCTATTCCCATCCACTCCAGCTTACGCGTTTTAATACCAAAAAAGTGGCTAAAGCACAGCGTAAACAGCGGAACGGTAGCAACCACCACGGCGGCGATACCAGAAGGCACATTTTGATGCTCTGCGACGGTGACCAGCCCATTACCCACAGCCAGCAGCAGGATACCAATTAACGCTGCGTTCAGGAGCTGGCGCAGAGGCGGCAGTTTATGCCCGCGAATTAGTAAGAATGCGGTTAACAAAATGCCCGCGGAGAGAAAACGCACGCCAGCCATCATCAACGGCGGCCAGCTTTCAACGCCAATGCGAATAACGAAGTAGGTGGAACCCCAAATGATGTACAGCGCGAAAAGCGCACTGAAAAGCGGTAGCAATTGCCTGAAACGCATAATCCCTCACGGTAGAAATAAAAAGGTGCAACATAGTAAACGTCAAAACTATCGTGCTGGCGAGATTTATAATTGCATGCCATTGTTAAATATTTGTTGACCAGAAAGGCCAGTTTCCGCATGGCGTGTTTTACTTCATACTTAATACTGCAAAAAAATAATATTGAGGGTTAACATTTTGGCAGGAAGTAGCTTACTGACCTTACTCGATGATATCGCAACCTTATTGGACGATATCTCGGTCATGGGAAAACTGGCCGCGAAAAAAACCGCGGGCGTCTTGGGAGATGACTTATCGCTTAACGCGCAACAGGTGTCGGGCGTGCGGGCAAACCGCGAACTCCCGGCGGTCTGGAGCGTGGCTAAAGGGTCGTTTGTTAACAAAGTTATTCTTGTGCCGTTGGCGCTATTGATTAGCGCCTTCATTCCCTGGGCGATCACCCCCTTATTAATGGTAGGCGGGGCGTTTCTCTGTTTTGAAGGGGTGGAAAAAGTTCTTCACACCCTGGAAGCGCGTAAACACAAAGAGACCCCGGAAGAACGCCAGCAGCGTCTGGCATCTCTGGCGGCGCAGGATCCACTGACCTTTGAGAAAGATAAAATCAAAGGAGCGATACGTACCGACTTCATTTTATCTGCTGAGATTGTCGCGATCACCCTCGGCATTGTGGCGGATGCGCCGTTGTTGAATCAGGTGCTGGTGTTATCAGGCATCGCGTTAGTGGTGACCGTGGGCGTGTATGGCCTGGTGGGGATTATCGTTAAGCTTGATGATATCGGCTACTGGCTGGCAGAAAAGCGCAGCATGCTTGCTCAATCTCTGGGTAAAGGACTGCTGGTTGTTGCTCCCTGGCTGATGAAAACACTTTCGATGGTTGGCACGCTGGCGATGTTTTTAGTGGGGGGCGGGATTGTTGTACATGGAATATCACCGCTGCATCATGCGATAGAACATTTTGCCCAGCAGCAAAGCTCATTGATTGCGCTAATGCTTCCAACCCTGCTTAATCTGGTGCTCGGCTTTATTATTGGTGGAATAGTCGTTCTGCTGGTAAAAACCGTTGCCAGACTGCGTGGAGTTTCGCACTAATTGTCGTCGGATTAATTACGCAAAAAGCCTCTTTGTCGTCTAAGGTGTAAAGGTTTCTCTTGATACAGGAGGCAGGTATGGTCTTTTCTGTCAGTGAGGAAGTCACCTCGAAAGAGGGTGGCCCACGCATGATCGTTACCGGGTATGCCAGCGGAATGGTGGAGTGTCGCTGGTACGACGGGTTTGGCGTTAAACGGGAAGCATTCCGTGAAGATGAACTGGTGCCCGGCGAGCAAAGATCGCTCTGCCAGGACGCCTGACATTGAGCATGATCGTAACCCGGCGAGCTCTCAACCATTAGTTATATTTATCATTTTGGTGAGAATTATTTACTTGTCAGGCAAAAAAATTGCAGATAAGGTTTGTTTCACATCAGATTTCCTGGTGTAACGAATTTTCAAGTGCTTCTTGCATAAGCAAGCTTGATCCCGGCCCGATGAGGGCCGGGATTTTTTTCGCCCTCAGTCAGCGATTGATTTCCGACACGCTAAAATCATGGATATCAAGCTCGAACGCGTCGGCCAGTTCATGCCATGTATGGAAATCACGCCCGTCGATGCTGACGCGTTCCGGATCGTCCTGACTGCGATGAATTTCACTCTCGCAGATTTCGTTGATTGCCTTCAGCAGAGCGTCTACATCGACGCTCACTTCACGTTTGGCCGTATCGCTGTACTCTTTCGCGGTTTTCATCCTCATACCTCTCAACCGTTAAGGATACCGGGGGAGCGCATCAAAACCTCAGATGCGCACCACTTAAGTATAGACCGTCGAGAAAACCCGCAATCGCATGCGCCGGACGCTGCCACATAAAGGAATTTGTTCTACACTGGCACAAAGCCACAGGAGGAAAACGATGAAGGTGAATGATCGGGTTACAGTCAAAACGGACGGCGGTCCACGTCGGCCGGGCGTGGTACTGGCAATCGAAGAGTTTAGTGAAGGCACCATGTACCTGGTTTCGCTGGAAGACTACCCGCTCGGTATCTGGTTCTTTAATGAATCAGGTCATCAGGATGGTATCTTTGTGGAAAAAATAGAGTGAGGTGAGTTCTTCTGCTTGATGCTGACTGGTGGTTCCGCCACCAGTCAGAACGTCTTAGCGCGTATTTACAAAGATACCATTGGTGACGTTATCCGTGAGTCGAACCACGTGATAGATAACTTGCTTATTATGCGTCTTAATCTTTCGTTTTATATTTCCCTTATGGGATGAGACGGTCTTGGCCTTGATATTCATTTGGTCTGAGATCTGTATTGTTCCCTGTCCCTCCATCCACATGCGTAGCATGCTGGATTCGGTACGGCTTAATGACAACGTCGGCAGATTAACATCGATAGCAATATTCACTTCCTTTTTCAGAATATCGCCAAGAAGTTCATCCAGTGAATCAGGCTTAATTGATTTAGAACTGATCAATAAATTTTTTCTGACTAAAAGATACTCATCAAAATGCACATTGGCAATTGCCATAAATACAATAAATAATGTGCTGGGATGCTGATTAATGATTTGCTTGATTTGCTGACTGTTAGCTGGATCGTGGATAAAACAGTCCTCATTAATAAATACCACAGCGGGTTGCAGAGAAACACAGGCGAGACTGAGTTCACCAACGCTGGAAATATTGTTGATTTCCCTTTTTTTCACCCCCCGACTGACCAGATATCCGGTCAACCCTAGCCGGGTGTAACTGCATAAATCCATAATAATCGTTGACATGGCATACCCTCACTCAATGCGTAACGATAATTCCCCTTACCTGATTATTGCATCACAACTAAACGGAATAATAACGACCCAAGATGACGCTTTCGCTGTTTTCAGGCGAATTTACTATCCCGTAAAGTTGCGTATAATTTGCCAGGAAACATCTTAAAGTAAAGTAAATGTTGCGTTATGTGAGTGAGGCAAAAACAAATAAACCGCGACAGCGATATCCTGGTGGATGTTGTCGGTTTTTAAATTTAGGACAATCCTTAGTAAAACAGGATAAAAATTAAGGGTTATTATTTTCCGGGCATTTCGGTGACGATATCCGCCAACAAATTAAAAATTTCGCTGAACAAGCGCTCGCAGAATGGCGCAATTAATGGCATCAGCGCCGCCATTAATGAAATACCCACGGTCAGGGTGAGAGGAAAGCCAATGACAAAAATCGACAGCTGTGGCGCCATGCGGTTTAACAAACCAAGCGCAAGGTTCAGCGTCAGCAGCAGCGTCATAACCGGTAGGGCCAGCATGAGTCCGTTGAGGAAAATCAGGCTACCCGCCCGTGCCAGCGCGAGAAATGCATTGCTGTTAACCGGATTGCCGCCAATGGGCAAAGTATGAAACGTATCCACCAGTAGCGAAATCAGCCACAGATGGCCATTAAAGGTAAGGAATAACAGCATGGCGAGCATGTCGATCAGTCGTGCCAGGACCGGCATATTCAGGCGGCTGCCCGGGTCAAAAAATGTCGCAAAGGAAAGCCCCATTTGCAGGCCAATCAGTTCCCCGGCGGTACGCACGGCGGCAAATGCAAACTGCATGGTGAAGCCTAAGGCGATGCCGATCAAAATTTGTTGCATGGCCTGCCACAACGCACCGATGGAAAAGATGGGGACGTCTGCAGGGGGAATCGATGGGGCGATAACGATGGTTATCATCAATCCCAGCCCCAGTTTTACCCGCTTGGGGATGGCGCGTTCGCTGAGAATGGGGGCCGTGGAGATGAGCGCCAGAATGCGCAGCAACGGCCAGAAGTAAAGATTTAGCCACTGCATCCACTCAACGCTGGTCACCTGCAACATAACGTTGTCTACCCGATGATATACGGTAAATTGCTGAACAGCGTACGCACATAGTCGAGCAGCAGGTTAAGCATCCACGGGCCGGCAACAATGATGGCAATAAACACCGCAACAATTTTGGGAATGAAGGACAGCGTCATTTCGTTAATCTGGGTCGCCGCCTGCAAAATGCTGATGATAAGACCTGTGACGAGGGCCACCAACAGCAAAGGTGCAGCAAGGGCCAGAGCGACCTTCATCGCTTCTGTCCCCATCATCATGACCGATTCAGGTGTCATTTCGCGCCTCTAACTGTAAAAGCTTTGTGCCAGCGAGCCGACAAGCAACTGCCAACCGTCCACCAACACAAACAGCATCAGCTTAAACGGTAACGCGATCGTGGCGGGCGGCACCATCATCATCCCGAGCGCCATCAGCACGCTGGCGATAACCAGATCGATAATCAGAAACGGGATAAAAATGGTAAAGCCTATCTGGAAGGCGGTTTTCAATTCACTGGTGACATAAGCCGGAAGCAAAATTCGCATCGGTACGGCTTCGGGCCCCTGTAAGGGACCGCTGTTTGCCAGACGGGCGAACAGCGCCAGATCGGCTTCACGGGTTTGGCGCAACATAAACTCGCGCAACGGTTGGGCGCCTTTCTCCATGGCTTCCTGCATGGAGATCTTCTCTTCGCTGAACGGCTGGTACGCGTCAACGTAGATTTTATCGATTACTGGCGACATGATGAAAAAAGTCAAAAATAGCGCCAGGCCCAGTAGCACCTGGTTGGGGGGCGCAGATGGCGTTCCCAACGCATTTCGCAACAAACCGAAAACGATGATGATGCGGGTGAAGCTGGTCATCATCAATAAAATGGCAGGCAGGAACGTCAGTGAGGTGATAAACACCAGCGTCTGTACAGGCAATGACCAGCTTTGTCCGCCGCCTGGCAGCGGTTGACTGACCAGACCCGGCAGTTGGGCGAGGGCGACTGGACTGAAAAGCCATAAGCCTGCCAGCGTGATGGAAAACAAACGGCGCATCAGGATCTCCCGGGACGCTTGAGCAAACTCTTCATCATGGCCTGGAAATCCGCAGGGGAGGCCGGTTTTTCTTCTGCATCGGCAGGTGCCGGGGGCAGGGTGTGCAATATGTTAATTTGCGAGGCCGTGACGCCCAGCACCAGGCGCGCATCTTCAACCTCAACAATCACCACGCGCTCACGTGGGCCCAGTGAGGTACTTGCCGCAACCTTCAGCCCTCGCGTACCGTTGCTTTTGGGGGCAAAGCCCAGGCGTTTAATGACCCAGGCTGCCGCCAGGATCAACACGATGATCCCAAGCAGCGCACCGCTTACCTGCACCAGTGGTGAGCCGGGGACGGCGGCTGGCTGAGAAACTGTTGCCTGGGTGTTCATGATTAACGGCTCAGACGACGCATACGTTCTGATGGAGTGATAATGTCGGTGATACGCACGCCGTATTTATCCGCGACCACCACCACTTCACCCTGGGCGATCAGATAACCGTTGATCAGGATATCCAGCGGTTCGCCCGCCAGACCATCCAGCGCGACAACGGAACCCTGCGTCAGACGCAGCAGCTCTTTGATGGTCATGCGGGTACGGCCCAGTTCAACGGTCAGTTTGACCGGAATGTCCATGATCAGGTCGATGTCCTGCAAAGCACCACTGACGTCGCCGCCGCCTAACTGCTGGAATACCGCATCGGCCGCACTTTTGGTGGTCGTGGTTTTTTGCTCGTTTAACGCGTCAGCCCACAGATCGTCCAATGCGCCAGTGTTCTCATCGGACGGATTATTCATATCACTCATTTGGGCTGTTCCTCATTCAGCGAATTCAAAATCGGGTTTATCAGATGTTCTACGCGTAACGCATACTGACCGTTCACGGTGCCATACTGGCTGGTCAGTACAGGCACGCCGTCCACATGAGCAATAATGCGGTCAGGTTTTTCAATCGGCAGTACATCGCCGGGTTTCAGCTTTAAAATCTGGGAAAGCCGCAGCGGAATGTCGGCAAAGTTTGCCACCAGCTCCAGCTCAGAATGCTGAACCTGACGCACCAGATTATTGCGCCAGTTCTGATCTTCATTACGTGAGTTTTCCAGCGGTGGATTCACCAGCAGCTCGCGCAATGGTTCAATCATGCTGAATGGCAGACAAATGTTAAATTCACCGGTCAGGTTGCCAATTTCAACGTGGAACGGGGTGTTCACCACAATGTCGTTAGGCGAGGTGGTGATATTGGTAAATTTCACCTGCATCTCGGAACGAACGTATTCCACTTCCAGCGGATTGATGGCCTTCCACGCGTCGCTGTAGCTTTCAAGCGCCAGCTTCAGCATGCGGTTGATCACGCGCTGTTCAGTATGCGTAAATTCGCGACCTTCCACTTTCGTCGGAAAGCGTCCATCGCCGCCGAACAGGTTATCAACAGCGATAAATACCAGACTTGGTGAGAACACCACCAGACCCGTACCGCGCAGCGGCTTGAGGTGGATTAAGTTCAGGTTGGTCGGCACCGGTAAGTTACGCGCAAATTCGTGATACGGCTGGATACGAATCGCCCCCACGGTAATATCCGGGCTACGGCGCAACAGGTTAAATAATCCCATACGGAACTGGCGCGCGAAGCGTTCGTTAATGATCTCCAGCGCCTGTAAACGCTCACGCACCACGCGGCGTTGGGTGTTGGGATCATAAGGACGAATATCGCTCTCTTTTGCGATACCGGTAATGGGTTCGTCTTTGGTTTCGCTATCGCCATTCAGCAATGCGTCGATTTCAGCCTGAGAAAGAATACTGTCGCCCATGTCTTTACCGCAGAATAAAAGCTGTATAAAGAACGTCGGTGACAACCTGTTTTGGCTGCCCGACAACGAGCGGAGTCGCGAGCGTCTCTTTGATGGCGGTAATCAGCTGTTGTTTACCTTCCTCGGTGGCGAGCGTAGCCGCATTTTGACGAGAAAACAGCAGCAGCAAGCGGCTGCGTACTTCCGGCAAATATTCATTCAGACGCGCACGTGTCGCCTCGTCTTTCATGCGCAACGTGATACCGATATACAGCACGCGGTCCGCATCGCCCAGATTGACGGTAAAGGTATCCAGCGCAAAGAATACCGGGGCAGGCGGTGGAGCCGGTTCCGCTTTGACGCTGGCGGACGGCTGCTGCTGCATGCGCCAGTAGCTATATCCCGCAGTTGCGCAGGCGGCGAGGGTAATTAATACCAGCAGAGGGATCCAAATAGCGCGTTTACTTTTTTTGTTAATCGCGGAGTCAGTCATCAGATACGGGCTTCCTGTTTCGGTACAGCTTATGGGCTGATTATCCCGTGTCCTGTCCACGACAAAGCGTGGAAAAGACGCGGATAATCATGCTACCTCTGGCGTTAGGCGAAGATGTCTACTGCGCCATCACCGCGGGCAGCGGCTTGCAGTGAGGCTGGCGTTGCCAGGATGGTGTCATCTTCAGCGGCAAAAATATCTTGTCCCTGAGCACGACCCGCCTGCTGTTGCTGCCCGGAAGACTGCTGTTGTCCGGCAAAGCTCTCACTGCTGATGTTGCTTTGTCCCAACTGGATCCCACTGTCAGCCAACTGCGTACGCAGCATCGGTAACGCGGCTTCCAGCGCGGCGCGCACGTGACTGTGTGGTGATACCATTTGCAGCTGTGCGAGGTTGTCATCCAGCTTAATGGAAATGTGCACCTGACCCAGATCCTGTGGATGCAGGCGCAGCTCTGCGCTCTGCTGGCCCTGACGCGTGAATAGTGTGACGTGCTGACTCAATGATTGCTGCCATTCCTGACTACCCAACGGAGCGCTTAGCACCGGCGCGGCGGTGGGTAACGGCTGAGCATGTGTCTGTGGGCCACTTAACGGAGCAGCCGTCACGCCAATGCTGGTCGGCGAGGGGGCGCTGTCAATTTCTGCTCTGGTCGCCGCCGCTGCCGTCAGGGGGGTTAGCGGCGGATTGTTTGTCTGATCCAGGCTGCTGCCAGGAGAGGCAATATCCGCTTTACCTTTTTTGGCGTCACCGGGCAGCAGCTCGGCCGCGTTATCGGGGATAGCGCCGTGTGCCGTGCCTCGAGACAACACCGAAAGCGTGGCATCAACGGGGGCAGGGGGGCTGTCGACGGCAGGCGTAGCCAGTGGTTGTCCCGGCAGCATGGCGAACAGCGCACTCAGGTTGGCGAGATCGTCATCGCTGAGCGTGGTGTTTTTTTCATCCTGCGGAGCAACTTTGCCCAGTGTTGTCAGGGCATTCACTTTCAGCGACGGCGTCAGCGCTGACAACAGTTGCTGCGCGTCTGTCATGTCGGCAAGAGAAGCATCGGTTTGCATCTCTTTTTGCGCCAGCAGATCGGTTAACTTGACCGCCTGGGTGACATCACCATTTTTTTGCAGCAACCCTTTTTGCAGTTTACTGCCCGCCGCCTGCAAGTCGGCAAGCGTCAATGGCGCGCCTTTACCCTGCGCGTCGTCCGCACCTAATGCGCCAGCCAGCAGCGCTAAAAAATCCTCGGGTGAATCTACCGCTTTGCCTGACTGAAGACCTGCGGCTACGTCGGTGTCGGTGGTAATCAGTTGGGGTAAAGTAATCATTCGGGTTTCCTCATAGCTGCACGCTGAGCAAATTCATCCATTTTTTTCTGATCCAGACGGTTTTCGGCGAGTAACGCCGCCGAGGTTTGTCTGTCCTGCAGAGTCTGCCACGCCTGCAACCGTTGTTTTTTATCGCGCCAACTGTTCAGCGCCTGGTCCACTTTCTGTGTCCATTGATTGAGCTGCTGGCGATGTTGCTCAATCGCTTTTTCCAGGGTCTGAATAAACTGCTGATAGTTAATCCAGCGATTACTGGTAATACCCTGACCCATATCGTTATTCAGATTGTTACGGTACTCATGCTGATAATCGATCAGCATTTTCAACTGTTCTTCCGCCTGCTGACAGCCACGACGCATCTCTCCCAATAAGACAGCGGCGTCTTCTACCTCTTTCTCAGCCAGGTCTTTCAGCGTTGCTAATGCACCATGTTGTGCCATGACCTATGCTCTCCTGCTCAATCACACACCAGGGAAAATCAGTTCTAAAGCGTGCAGGGAATCTTCCCAGTCAGCCCGTTCAAAAATGCCTTGCTGTAAAAATGCTTCCAGTTGTGGCCATAAGGCGATGGCTTTATCCAACATCGGATCGCTGCCTTTGGCATACGCCCCCACGCTGACCAGGTCGCGGTTACGCTGGAAGCTGGATAGCAACTGTTTAAAATTACGCACCCGCGCATAGTGCTGTTCACTAATGAGCGCAGTCATGGCGCGGCTGATCGAGGCTTCTATATCGATGGCCGGGTAATGACCAGCCTCGGCCAGATGGCGGGACAGCACAATGTGGCCGTCCAGAATTGCGCGTGCCGAATCGGCAATCGGGTCCTGCTGATCGTCACCCTCGGTCAGGACGGTGTAAAACGCGGTAACTGAACCGCCGCCGTGAATACCGTTTCCGGCACGTTCCACCAGCGCCGGTAATTTGGCGAATACTGACGGTGGATAGCCTTTGGTTGCTGGCGGCTCGCCGATCGCCAGCGCGATCTCACGTTGCGCCATCGCATAGCGGGTGAGGGAATCCATAATCAGCAATACGTGCTGTCCACGATCGCGGAAATCTTCGGCGATGCGCGTGGCGTAGGCCGCGCCTTGCATACGTAACAGCGGTGAAACGTCTGCCGGAGCGGCAATCACCACCGAGCGTGCGCGACCGTCAGCGCCGAGAATATTTTCAATAAAATCTTTAACTTCGCGGCCACGTTCGCCAATCAGCCCGACGACGATGACATCTGCCTGGGTATAACGCGCCATCATGCCAAGCAGGACGCTTTTACCGACGCCCGAACCCGCGAAAAGTCCCATACGCTGACCGCGCCCGACGGTTAACAACGCGTTAATGGGGCGCACGCCGGTATCCAGTACGTGTTCAATAGGTGTACGCTGCAGCGGGTTAAACGGCGGCGTCATCAGCGCCCCGGTTTCGGTGGTGTCCGGCGCGGGCAGACCGTCGAGCGGTTTGCCGCTGCCGTCGAGCACCCGGCCCAGCAGAGCAGGACCCAGCGGTAATTGTTTCCCGCTTTGCAGACCTTCTCCGGCAATATTCTTCGCGTACACGCGCGCGCCGGGTAGAACGCCTTCGACCTCCTCGAGCGGCATCAGAAACAGTCGCTGACCGTTAAAGCCCACGACTTCACTTTCAACTTCCTGAGTTTCGTTGCCGTCCTGGCGTTCAATGACGCAGGTGGCGCCCAGCGGCAGCTGTAATCCGGTGGCTTCCAGCACCAGTCCGGTGGCGCGGGTCAGACGCCCGTAGCGACGCACCGCAGGCAGCAGCGACATTTTCTCTTCGAAGTTGTCCAGCGTATTGAGCCAGCGAGTCAGACGAGTGGTCATTACACGACTCCTGGCGCGGCCAGACGGCAGAGCTCTTGCCAGCGTGTAGCGACGCTGGCATCCAGATCGCCTTCGTCGGCAGAGACTTTACAGCCGCCGTGATGCAACGTGGGATCGCCGCGCAGCCGCCAGCCGTGCAGACTGAGGGTCGCACCGAGCATCTCTTCCACCCGCTGGAGATCGTCCGGATGTACGCGCAGCTGCGGTTTACCGCTGAACAGCGGTTCCTGCTGTAACAGCTGTTGAATTTGTTTAATCAGCGCCGCGTTATCCACGACAGGCGTCTGACCTATCACCTGACGCGCCGCCTCCAGCGCCATTTGCATCAGGCGCGAGGCGATAACGCTGTCCAGTGCGTCCAGCGTATTCTGAAATTCGCTCACCAGTTGCTGCATACGGGCAGTGATTGGCGCATGCTGTGCGCGCGCCTGGTTCTGGCCTTGCTCCAGGCCCTGATTCAGTCCTTCCTGATAGCCTTGTTCGTGGCCTTTTTGTCGACCTTCCGCCAGACCGGCGTTATAACCTTGCTCATGGGCCTGCATTTGCAACTGCGCGAGCTGCTGCTCAAGCTGTTGCTCTGCAGAGAGTTCCGGCTCGGCGGTCTCTTCTGACAGCGGTGTTTCACTGTGGTCGGCCAGCACGAACTCCGCCATCGGTGGGGCGAGATCGTCCGGGGTCCAGACTTTCCACGGCAGTTCGTTAGACATAGGTATCCTCGCCGCTGCCGATCACCATCTCGCCGGTTTCCGCCAGACGACGCACAATAAGCAGAATCGCTTTCTGTTCGTTTTCTACCTGCGACAAACGCACCGGACCACGGTTGGCGAGGTCGTCGCGTAGAATATCGGCAGCACGTTGCGACATGTTGCGCAGGAACTTCTCGCGTAGCGGCTGTTCGGCGCCTTTCAGGGCAATCAGCAGCGATTCGGAATCCACTTCCTGCAGCAGACGCTGGATACTGCGATCGTCGACGTCCACCAGGTTTTCGAACAGGAACATCTCGTCGATAATTTTCTGCGCCAGTTCGCCGTCGAATTCGCGCACGGCGGTAATAACGGCTTCTTCCTGCTGGGTTTTCATCAGGTTGATGATTTCCGCCGCCGTTCTCACGCCGCCCATTTTGCTGCGCTTGAGGTTCTGGCCGTCGAGCAGGCCATTCAATACTTCGGTTAATTCCGCCAGCGCGGCAGGCTGTACGCCGCCGAAAGTGGCGATACGCAGCATGACGTCGTGACGTAAACGTTCGTCGAACAGCGCCAGAATATCGGCAGCCTGGCCCCGTTTGAGGTGCACCAGAATGGTGGCGATAATCTGTGGATGTTCGTCGCGGATAAGATCGGCGGCGCTTTGCGGCTCCATAAAGTTGAGCGTTTCAATGCCGCTGGTGGTATCGCGGGTTTCCAGAATATCTTCCAGCAGGCTGGACGCGCGTTCTTCACCCAGCGCTTTCACCAGCACCGAGCGCAGATATTCGTTAGCGTTAATGTTTAGCGCGGCAAATTGTTCGGCTTCTTGTTCAAACTCCGCCAGCACTTCCGTCAACTGTTTGTTGGAGATCTGGCGTACGTTGGCCATCGCCGTACTGAGCGCCTGAACTTCGCGCGTGGAAAGGTGCTTAAACACCTCCGCCGCGCGATCTTCGCCAATGGTCATCAGCAGGATGACGCTTTTATCGGTACCGGTAAGGGCATTACTCATGATCGTTACTCATCCACTGACGAATGACCAGCGCCACGACGCGCGGATCGTTATCTGACATTTCACGAATACGCTGGCTCATGACTTCTGCGCCCAGGCGCTGGTTCGTGCGACGTTGCTGGGTCTGTTCGTCTTTGCTGAGGCGAACTTCTACCGCTTCTTCGGTTTCCTGACGGATTCGCGTTTGTTCTTGTGCGGCTTTGGCTTCCTCGCTGCGACGGACCAATTGCGGGCGAACGGCTTTGCGCCACAGGAGCCAGGCGACCAGCAGAACCAGCAACCAACGACCTGCGGACATTAACTGATCAATAAAGAACGGCTGTTTCCAGAACGGAAGCTCACCCATGGAATCGTCGGTCGCTGTGAACGGAGAGT
Source organism: Citrobacter sp. wls615 (assembly GCF_005281355.1). Taxonomy (NCBI): domain Bacteria; kingdom Pseudomonadati; phylum Pseudomonadota; class Gammaproteobacteria; order Enterobacterales; family Enterobacteriaceae; genus Citrobacter; species Citrobacter sp. wls615. Next base: position 219,621 of record NZ_SZXM01000060.1, read on the forward strand.
TCACCACGTTCAGGGTATCGCCACGTTTGTCGGAGAAACCCATCGCCTCGCGGGTCAGATCTTCAATCTGTTTCATCTGTTCGGCAGTTAACGGCAGCGGTTTGCCGTCTGGCAGCGTTTTATAGTTGACCACGACGGCAACTGAGAGACGCTGCACATCGCCAACGTTCATTTTGGTGTGGCGAATGGTACGGTCGACTTCATAGTTGCTGGTTTCATTGCGCTGCGTACTGCGCGGACCGGCATTGTTACTGTTATTCGTTGTCTGCGTGGTTTGCGCATTTTGCTGATTCGCCGGGGGATTGGCGATTGGCGCGGTATTAGCCGGCGCTGGCTGATTAGACAATGCTCCCGGTACACCGCCAGGCGCTCCGCTACCAATTTGCTCACTGACGTTTAACTGGCGCGAGCGCAGCACGGCCTGGGACTCATCACCGTTTGGACGGTATTGCTCTTCGGTTTGCTCTTTATTGGCAAAATCCAGTTGCGCGGTGACTTGTGCATGGACATTACCGTTGCCGACAATTGGCGACAGGATCGATTCGATCCGGCGCTGCACGCGGCTTTCGACGTCGCTGGCGTATTTCAACTGCGCATCGTTGAGATCGCGGCTGCTGGTGTTCGACTGGGTTAACAGATGACCCGCCTGGTCGACCAGCGTCACGTTGCCCGGCGGTAAGCCTGCAACAGCGCTGGAGACCAAATGCGTGACCGCGCTGATTTGACCTTCATCCAGCGCTCGACCCGGTTCCAGATTAACGGTGACGGAGGCCGAAGGCGCTTTTTGCTCACGTACAAACAGCGAAGGTTTAGGCATCGCCAGATGCACGCGGGCACGTTTTACCGGGCCCAGGGTTTCAATAGTGCGGGCTAATTCACCTTCCAGCGCGCGCTGGTAGTTGACCTGCTCACTAAACTGGCTGATACCAAACTTTTCCTGATCCAGCAGCTCAAAGCCAACGGCTCCACCTTTCGGTAGGCCTTGCTGCGCCAGACGCAAGCGCAGCTCGTGGACTTTATCGGCCGGAACTTCAATAGCGCCGCTTCCCTCAGTAAAACGATAGGGAACGTTCATCTGCGTCAGTTGGGTGACAATCGCGCCACCATCCTGATCGGAAAGATTGCTGAACAAGGTGCGGTAGTCGGGCGCTTTGGCCCATAGAACCATCGCCACGACGATAGCGACGGCAGCGGCTCCTGCAACAATCAGAGGAATTCTGGGATTCGCGCGCAGGCGATTTAACCACTCGAGAGGTTTAAGCTGGGTTGCAGTCGATGCTGTCGCACTCATCTCGCACCTCGTGGCTTATCGTGGACGGCGTTTTTTGCAAAGTGGAACAAGACTCACTCCCGGGTCAGCAAACTCGAAAAATTGACGGTCTCATTATTTGCGGTTTCGAATTTTTCTATGGGTTAAAAACCGTGGTTTTTTATCGTTATTTAACGCCTTTATCTTATTGACTAACTGGTAATCTCAGCTATGTGAAAATTCATCCAGGGGATCAGAATGTCGGCAATACAGGGGATTGAAGGGGTCATCAGCCAGTTACAAACCACGGCGATGTCAGCAAAAATGCAGGATATGCAGCCACAACCGACCGTGAGTTTTGCCGGTCAGTTGCATGCGGCGTTAGACAGAATCAGCGATGTGCAGACCGCGTCCCGTGTCCAGGCTGAGAAATTTACCCTCGGTGAACCGGGTATTGCGCTGAATGATGTGATGACCGATATGCAAAAAGCGTCGGTGTCGATGCAGATGGGGATTCAGGTACGTAATAAACTGGTATCGGCGTATCAGGAAGTGATGTCCATGCAGGTGTAGGGACAACGTGCAGATAATGTCGGCCGGATGAGCGCAGCGCCATCCGGCAAACAGTTACTTCTGAATCAAATAGCGAATCGTTGGGCCATCCTGCTGAATATCCAGCACCGTATAGCCGTGATTGCGCGCATCCAGTGGAATATTATTGATTGACTGCGGGCAGTCGCTCACCACTTCCAGAATTTCCCCTTTCTTCAATTGCGGCATCGCTTCCAGCGTGGCAACTGCCGGGTACGGACATGGTTCGCCGACCATATCCAGGCGATAATCAGGCACGATATTTTTCATACAGACTCCTTGGCAGGCGTCAGCCCTGCACGGCGGAAGAAACGTTTTTCCCAGCCAATGATGAGCATCAGCGCGGTAAATAACAGCAGATAGGTCACCAGCAAGCCACCGAGCGGACCAAAGGTGTTGAGCAGATTCACTTTGTCCCAGTTGGTGGCAAGCGCGGGAGCAAAATCATCCCAGTAGTAGGCCAGAATGGTCGAGCCAATTACATTGCCCAGACCAACCCACCAGTAATGTACCTGACCTTCAACGGCGCGGTACATCCAGCCGGTTTCACACCCGCCCGCTAAAACAATACCGAAGCCAAACAACAAGCCGCCGATCACTGCATTCGGACCCGCCCACATAATCTTCGGCTCGACGCCTAACTGCACATAACTAAAAATACCGATGGCGCTGACCGCCATCCCGAAGATGATCGCTTTTGCCATATGGGTGCGACCGGAAATCCACAGGTCGCGGAAGGCAGAGGTGAAGCAGATCTGCGCCCGTTCAATCAGCAGACCAAACCCGACGCCAAACAGCATCGCCAGACCGAGCTTGGGTTTATCCATTGCGGTGAGTAGCGCCCAGCCGATCATGGCGATAAACACCAGCATGCCGAGGCGAAAACGGCGACGCGCCTGATCCGGTTTTTGCGTCAGCGGGGAAGCGGCGGAGACTTTCTGCATTTTGACCGGAATACGGAATATCGGCAGCAGGGTAAAACGTGCGCCAAACCACGAGCCAATGGCTGTTGCCAGCGCAAAAAACCAGGCGTGTAGCGAGAACTGTGGAATGCCGGTGAAGAACGCGGCCAGGTTACACCCCATCGCCAGACGGGCGCCGAATCCGGCAATAATCCCGCCGACTATCGCCTGCATGATGCGTATCCGACTGCGCGGCATGCGAAGTTTGACGTTGTTGGCCCAGAGTGCGGCAGCAAAACAGCCGCCGAACATACCGAGGATCATCATACCGTCGATGCGGGTCAGGGGGGAGCCTTCAAGATGGATCAGCTTGTAGTAACCCCACTCTTCGGCGTGAACGCCAAATAATTGCAGGATTTGACCACCCCAACGGGTGAATTCACCGGTCACGGCCCAGAAGGTTCCCGTAATGCCGAAATAGTAAGTAGAGAGAATACCCGCTGCGATGACCGCAGGGGCAGGGGCCCAAAATTTAATTAACCAGGCCTGTTTGAAGTGTTGCCATGACATGCGTTTTGCCTCTGAACTCAGAAGGTATGTAACAAGAAGTGTGGATACTACACCGATCAGAATTTTTGACTATGAGTAATAAGAGGTAACACCGTCTGGATCAATCTTTCTCAATGCCACCGAAAGGCTGGCGGCATCAGGCCTTTAATGCCACAATCCCATTTTCTTCGCATGCAGGATGAATGATGAAAAAATTAGCAATCGTTGGGGTATTTCTGGCGTTGAGCGGATGCGCCGAAGTAGAGAATTATAACGACGTGGTGAAAACGCCCGCGCCAGCCGGTCTGGAAGGTTACTGGCAGTCAAAAGGACCGCAACGTAGCCTGGTCAGCCCGGAAGCCATTGCCAGCCTGGTAGTGACGAAAGAGGGTGACACGCTGGATTGTCGCCAGTGGCAGCGGGTCATTGCCCTGCCGGGGAAACTGACGATGATTTCCGGCGATCTCACCAACGTGACGGTGAAACGTGAGCTGTATGAGATTGAGCGCGAAGGCAATACGCTGGAGTATGATGGCATGACGCTGCAACGAGTGGATCGCCCGACGCAGGAGTGCGCTGACGCGTTAACGAAAACGCCGCTGGCCACACCGCTGCCATAAGCAGCACGCCCCGGTAGCCAGTAGCCACCGGGGTTGAGTATTACAACACGTCTTCAATCACCCACACGCTGACGCTACCGCCGTTGCAGAAAAACGTCGCTTCCCCGTTTTCATCGGTCACCACGCTTTCTTCGCGATTTCCCAAATAATCGCGCCAGGTTTTATTACCGTAATTCGCCCCCAGATTGATGGTTTTTTCCCCGTCATCGCCGTTAGACAGCACCACCACACAGCCGGGATCTTCGTCCGTTCCGCTGCGGCTAAAAGCGATACAGTTAGGATGATCGAAAAAGAGCGTCTGTACGCCGTGGGCGAAGCGCTGGCGGGCGAGGATCAGTTCGGCAAGCTGTTCGATAATTGGCATGTCGATAGGATAGGTTTCGCCATCGCCGCCGGTGTCTTCGTAATGCGCTCCGTAGAGGTCAGGATAAAACACCGACGGTACGCCGTTTTCCCGCAGCAGGATCAACGCATAGGCCAGCGGCTTAAACCACGCCTCGACAGGGGCTTCCAGCGCCTGCAATGGCTGGGTGTCATGATTGGCAACCAGCGTGACGGCATGAAACGGATCGGCCTCGACTAACGTGTCGGTGAAAATCTGGCTCATGTCGTAATCGCGGCCCTGACGGGAGGCCTCGTGGAATTTCATCTGCAAAGGGGCGTCGAACAGCATGGTTTTCCCCTCCACCTGGTTAATGTAGGTTTGCAGCTTGTCGACCTCGTGGGACCAGTATTCCGCGACAATAAACAATGGCTTGGGGGCGACTTCCTGTACGTGTTCAATCCACTCTTTATAAAACCATGCCGGAATATGTTTCACCGCATCTAAACGAAAGCCGTCGCACTGGGTTTGCTCCATCACCCAGCGCGCCCAGTATTTGATCTCCTCGGTCACGGCGTGATTACGAAAATCGATGTTTTCGCCCATCAGATAATCAAAATTACCCAGTTCATCGTCCACCTGATCGTTCCAGCCTTCACCGGTGTAATCGTTAACGATTTTGAAAATGCCGTCTTCGGTGGGGTTCTCGATATGGTCAATGCCGCTGAAGCATTTAAAATCCCAAATGAATTGTGAATACTGGCCTGCGCGGGCGGGGAAGGTATAGCGCGTCCAGGCCTCACATTCGATGATTTCATCCTCTATTTGCGTGCGATCGTCGGCGTTAACCCGCTGGACGCGAATCTTTTCTTTCTCATCTGCGCCCATTTTGTGGTTAACCACCACGTCGAGCAGTACGGCGATGTCGTTGTGTTTCAGCGCGTCAATTGCCGCCAGCAGCTGGTTTTTATCGCCATATTTGGTGGGGATGGTTCCCCTCTGGTCAAACTCGCCCAGGTCAAACAGATCGTACGAGTCGTAGCCAACGGAATAACCGCCGGATGCGCCTTTATAGGCGGGGGGCAGCCACACCATATTGATGCCGATATCATTGAGTCCGCCTGCGCGTTCGGCAAGCTCGGGCCAGAGTTGCCCCCCATCGGGGTAATACCAGTGAAAATACTGCAATAACGTGGGATTTTTCATCTTCCGTGCTCCAGAAGTCGTTTGGCCGACCTCTGGAGTATGGAAGATTATTCAGATTTAACAGAAAATTATTGCGGGGCGGTGGGGGCGTCGGGTACTAACAGCATGCCGGAAAGACGGCCATAGGCGTTATTGAGCGTCTTCTGGCGCGTCGACTGGCCGATAAGATTGCTGAGTTCATCCAGCCGCTGTTGTAACAGTGTTTTCAGTAACTGTTCGTTATCCAGCGTCTGTTTAATATACCCGGCCACTAAGTCCTGAATACTTCGTGTAATGCCTGGTGGAGTTTGCTCTTCCATGACCACTTCAATACTTTGCAGATAGGTAACTTCCTGTTCCAGTAAAAGGTCCCATTCACCCCGCTGCGCCAGTTCCAGCAGCGAGTGACTGAGTAGCGCGATGCGCTGCCAACGGTTGATAAACTCCACGGCTGAGGTCATTAACGAGACTCCTGGGACGACGCTTTCGGTGAGATCTGTTTCCAGGCTTCCGCAATGTTGCCGAGCAACCCTTCGACTTCTTCAATAGCCTGACAATCATTACGCAAGTTGGCTTGCAGTAAACGGCGAATCATATAGTCATAGAGCGCAGACAGGTTGGTGGCGATTTCACCGCCATTTTCCTGATCCAGACCTGCTTTCAGACCATTGTCGATAATATTAATGGCTTTACTTAACGCCTCGCCTTTGGCGACGATATCGCCCTGTTGCATAAACAGGCGAGAGCGCACCAGGGCGCTGTTCGCACCATCAAACAACATTTCGATCAACTGATGCGGATTGGCGCTCATCACGCCACTCTCTATGCTGACCTGTGCATAGGCTTTGGTACCGCTCGCGGTATACATGCTTACCTCGTGTTATCAGGATTTATTCATTGCCGTAAATTGTTGGCTCAGATAGTTGCTGGTGTTGTTGAGCTTGCTCATCATGGTATCTAACTGCGTAAACTGCGCCGTGTAACGTGCAACTGTGTCATCAATGCTGGCGCTGACCGATAGATACTGTTTGGTCAGTTTTTTCAGCGTTGAATTAATACTGTCTTGTGCGCTGTCGATAATACCGTCATCAGCCAGGTAGCTTTTTACTTCGGTAGCAATTTTGGTGGTGATACCGGTTTCTTTACCGTCGCCAACCAGCAGTTCACGTACGGAGGCTGTATTTTCGTTCAGGACTTTTTTCAGCTTATCATCGTCAATTTTCAGCTTGCCGGTTGCGCCGTCCTGCTTAATACCAATTTCATTTAATGTTTTAAAAGCGCCATCACTGGCACCGTTGGCAAATTGTGCACGAATTCCACTTTGAATCGTACGAACGACACTGTCACCAAGCAGCGCTCCGTTGTTTTTATCTTGCGCTTCAGCACCCGGATCAACTTCTTTATATTTGGTCAGCGTATTAAAGGTGTCGATAAGGGAATTATATGAATCGACCCAGCCTTTAATGGCTTCGGTTGCTTTGTCGTTATTCTTGGTCACCGTGACCCGAACGTCAGTGACTTTTTTGGTCAGGTCGAGCACTACACCTTGAGGGGCATCGGTAATTTTATTACTGGAACGCTCAATAGGAATACCATTCATGGTCAATTGCGCATTTTGCGCATTAACCAGTTCTTTCATATTCCCGGTCCCGGTTTCGCTGTCATACGCCAGCAGGTCATTTAGCTTGCTGTCTCCCTCAACGGAGATAGTCATTTTATTGGCTTCGCCTTCACTGGCAGTCAGTACCAATTGATAGTCGCCATCTTTGACCTTAACGATGCTGGCTGAAATACCGCTATCGGCATCGTTTATTGCTTTGCTGATCTCATCCAGTGAGGTCTGATCTTTATTAAGCTTAATTTCCAGTGGCTCTTTACGGCCTTCCTGCGTAATTTTTATGGTGCGTGTTTCTGCTGAACTGTCACCCAGCGCGTCTTTTGTTGACGCAATCTTAGTCGCTGAATTGGTTCTTAAAGATTGCGCTTGTGCCAGTTGGGTGACGCTAATGGTATAGATACCCGGTGCCGCCCCCGCTTCGGTGGTCACTTTCAGATCTTCGCTGCTGCTGGTAACTGTTGTGCTTTTGAACAGATCGGCTTTATTTAACGCTGTGTTCGCAGTCTGAAATTTTTCCAGTGCACTTTTTAATGTGCCGTAGGCGGTCAGACGCGCGGTATTATCGCTTTGTTGTTGAGTTATTGGGTTTAAGCGTTTTTTTTCCGCGATAGTCAGGTTGTTCAGCAATGTATCCAGCGGCAGATTTGACCCGACGCCAAGAGAAGTAAATGAAGCCATGCCTAATTCCTTTTGATTGCAAACAGTAGTTAAGCGGGTTATCGGCAATCTGCGCGCAAAGTTTAATGATAGTTTTGTAAAAATAATGCGCAGAATAGTGGGGCATATTGCGGGTATTTCTGGGGCTAAGAAAAAAGAGGGTGGAAAGAAAAAATTTTCTAAAGTTCGAATTTAAGGTGCCGATACATGGGTTACGGTGAGAAACCGTGGGCAACAGCCCAATAACATCAAGTTGTAATTGATAAGGAAAAGATCATGGCACAAGTCATCAATACAAACAGCCTGTCGCTGTTGACCCAGAACAACCTGAACAAATCTCAGTCTTCTCTGAGCTCCGCTATCGAGCGTCTGTCTTCCGGTCTGCGTAT